>NZ_JBITBT010000041.1:0-82980 GCF_044452505.1 Amycolatopsis sp. NPDC051903
TTCGAGCTGCGCCCGCGCCGCGTACACCGCGGCCGTGTAACCCGCGGGACCCGACCCGACGATGATCAGGTTCCTGATTTCCTCGGCAGCCACCCTGCCGCCGGGGTTCAGCTGCCCGTTCGCTTCGGCCATACGCCACTCTCCTCCATTGCCGGCCTTCTGGTGGCGTCAGTCGGCGGCCGGTTCTTACCGGCGGCTGACGCCGGCACGCCGGCTCCGTTCGACTCGCGGTGAAGGGACAGGTGGGTGCGCGGCCCACTGGTGCCCGCACCCACCCGTCCGTCCGTCAGGAGGCGGCGATCCCCTCGCCGCCGACGGCGTCCGGCACGGTGGTCGTGCCGACTGCCGTGAGGCTGCCGTCGGGGCCGATGCGGAAGGCGTCGACTTCTCCGGCCTTGCCGCCCTGCGCGTAGAGGAACTTGCCGTCACCGGACGCGGTGAGGTCGATCGTCCCCGCCGAAGCAGGTGTCTGGCCGATCAGGTCGAGCCGGCCGTGGCCTGCGTAGTAGGTCGTGATGGTCCCGCTGCCGGCGTTGGCTGCGTAGGCGTAGTCGCCCGCGGTGGTGATCCAGCAGGTCGCTTGCTGGCCGGTGGGCACCGGCTCGGAGAGCGTCGCCCGCCCGGCCCGGTCGAGGTGTCCGGCGGCGACCGCGTTCGGGCCGGCTTCGGTGAGCAGGACACGACCGTCGCGGCCGAAGGCGAAGCCGAACGGAACAGAGCCGGCACCCGTCGACGTGACCACCGCCTTGGCGGACAGTCCGAGCAGAGGGTTGACGGAGTACACCATGAGGCTGTCCCCGACGGCCTTGGTCGCCACCACGAGGTGCGATCCGTCGGGCGTGAACTCGACTTGGGCGGGGGTGTGCGTGAACTGCGGTGTGGCGGTCGGGTCGAGGCCGAGGGCACGGTGCTGGCCCGGCAACGCGATCAGGTGGCCGCCGAGGTTCCAGTAGCCCTGGAGCGACCCGCCGTCCAGCGCGTTGAGGACGTAAACCCGGTCGCCGTGGACGGTGACGCTCACCGGGAAACGGCCGCCGGAGCCGATGGTCTGGATGCGGGTCAAGTGACTACCGCGGACGGCGAACACCGTCACGGTGTCACTGCCGGCGTTCGTCGCGAGCAGGACTCGATTGCGCTTGTCGTAGACGAGCGAACCCTGTGAGGCCTGGTGGTCGACGACGGACCCGTCCAGCACTCCGCCGAGACCACCGGTCCGGTAGACGGCCGATTGCTTCAGAGTCCCGTCGGAGGACCGGTCGTAGGCGACGACGGCGTTGCCGGTCGGGCTGTCGGTCTGCGCGAACACCGCGCCGCCGTGCTCGCCGGCCGCGGACGCTTGCGGTGCGGCGATGGTGATGGTCGCCAGAACGGCGGCAGCCCCGAGCGCGGCGCGGGTGAGGAGATGTCTTGCCATTTCTTTGTCGGTTCCCTTTCTGTGGTCTCACCGTTCGAGGTGGGACGGCGAGTCGGTGGGGATTTGCCGGCTGGTCCCGGTCGCGTCGGTGCGCGGGTTGCGAGCACCGAGGCGTTGGGCCGCCGCTGGGGTGAACCGGCCGCCGAGAACGCTGGGGGCCAGGTACGCGGCCAGCACCAATCCGAGGACGAGCGGGCCGTGGGTGTGCAGCTGATCGTCGACCAGCGCGGGTGCGGAAGCTGGGTAGCAGGCCCCGGTCGCCCAGGTGGCCAGGAACACCGCTGCCGCAACGGGGAGCAGCCGCCTGACCCGGGCCGGCACGCGGACGCTGGGTCGCAGTGACCGCCAAGCGCCCGGCGTCGGAGGCACCGTGTCCGGGCCGGTCACCAGGGACACCACGGCGGATGCGAACGCCGGCCGGAGCGTCCGGCCCTGCCGGGCGACCTTGGTCGCCGGCGCCACGTTTCGCATCGAGCAATGTCCTTCTCTTGTCCTGAACCAGCCTGAAGTTGCTGCGAGCCCCGGGTTGTGTCGCTGCAACCGGTTCCGCACGCGGTTAGTGGTCGATCCGTCGCGCCGTCTTACCGGCGAGGTGGCGGTCTCTTTCCTCGACACCGAGCCCGAAGCGTGCGACTCGCTGAACGTCGGGCCGGCTGATCACCCTGCCCGGTGGCGGCCCCGGCGGAGCCGCCACGCCCGCTCCTCGGCGTGCAGCTTCTTGATCGCCCCGACGGTCTCCGGCGTGTCCTCGGGGCCGTGGGGTCCACGGACCGGCTGCGGCAGGCCGGCCCGGGCACGCAGCGCGTTTTGCTGTCGCTCGTACGCCCGCCACACAGCGTCCGCTTCGGCGTCGTCGCGCGGCCGCCGCCCGAGTCCGCGGATGCGTTCGGCGTTGTCGAAATCGCTGCTGCTGGGCGGCTTTCCGTCCGGCAGCAGGTCGGCAGGCATGATCATGGCCGGGCCGGGCCAGACCAGGGTCCGCTCGGTTTCGTCGAGGGGAAGGTCGCCGTCAGCGGGGATGCCGGCGTAATACGGCTCGGCCCACGGCGAGGCCGGCTCGGCGAGCGCCGCTGCGCGGTCGCGAGCGAGCCGCGCGATGAAGTACTCCGGGTCGTCCGGGTAGAAATTCCGTTCGGTGGTCTCCACCGGCATGGCTGGCTCCTCCTTGGCGGGCGCAGGTAATTGCCGAAAGCCAAGTGGGTTGTGACAACGGCGTTCGTCGTCTTCCGGGGTCAGGCGGAGACTTGCCCCGAACTTCACGCCCGGGTGCCCAACCGGGCAACGCGACGGCTCGCGCGCGCTGGTCCGCACCTCGGCCGCCGGCCTGAGCCACGGCCCGCGTTACGCCTGGATTGCCAGCGAGTAACGCCCCTTCCACCGTTGTGCACGTGCACAGTTTGGCGTCCGGTTAGCTGGTAGGTCATCCCTTGTTCGCCTGTGGTCCCGGTGGTGGACTCTTCGACCAAGCGCGGCAGCCGGGTGTGCACCGGGATGTGGCACGGAGCCGCTGAAGCAGCAGGTGAGCCGACGGAGGTAGCCATGACCGCGAGTTCTGACGGAGGCGCCGGGCGCAGGCCGGTGAAGGCGGCGCTGATCCCCCGAGGGGCGCAGGCCCGGAAGGAGGCCGCGGAGGACTACGCGTTGCGGAAGGTGCCGGCGCACTGGAAGCGGCCCGCGTTCAGTTTCGCGATGTCGCTGAGCGGGCTGACGTCCTCGGTGTTCTTCCTGGCGCTCGGCGGGCAGCTGACGCTGACCTTCGGGTTTCCGGCGGCGATGACCGCGTTCGCGGTGGGCACGGTGCTGGGCTGGCTCGGCTCGGCGGTGATCGCGAGGGTGACGGCGATGACCGGGCTGGACCTGGACCTCATCACCCGCGGCAGCGGGTTCGGCTTCCTCGGTTCGGCGGTCACGTCCCTGATCTACGCCGTGAACTGGATGATGTACGCGGCGATCGAAGCCGCCTACCTCGGCACCTCGCTGCACACCGAGTGGCCGGTGGTCCCGGCGCCCGTGTGGTTCCTGATCACCGCGTTCGTGTCGGTGCCGATCTGCTGGTACGGGTTCACGCAGAACGACTTCGTCCAGCGCTGGCTCGGGCCGATCTTCCTGGCGGGGCTGGCGTGGCTGGTGATCGCCGCGGTGAACGGCTCGCACTTGTCGCCCTCGTTCAGCAGTCCGGCGTTCACGGCGGCCGGGTTCTTCGGTGCGCTGGGTGCGTTGCTGCCCAACGTCGTCATCCAGATCCTCGGCACCGGTGACTTCTCGCGCTTCATCCGCAAGACCGAGGTGAAGCGGGCGATGATCGTGGGGCCGTTCGTGGTGATCGCCGCGGTGTACCTGATCTCGTTCCCGCTCGGCGCCGTGCTGGCGCTCTACACCGGCAGCGACAACCCCGGCAGCTACATCACCGGTGTGCTCGGCCTGTTCGGCGTGATCTGGGTGGCCGCGACGCAGCTGCGCATCAACAACATGAACTTCTACAGCGGCTCGCTCGCGCTGGCCAACTTCGCCTCGCGGATCCTGCACTGGGTGCCCGGCCGGCGGTTCTGGGTGGTGTTCGTCGGCGTGGTCGCCTTCGTCGGTGCCATGCTCCACGTCGAGGAGCACCTGGTGTCGGTCGTGTCGTTCATGGGCATCTTCTGCCTGGCCTGGCTGGGCGTGCTGATCGCCGACATCTGCGTCATCAAGCCGAAACTGCGGGTGCCGCCCGTGCACGTCGAACACCGGCGCGGTTATCTGGCCAACTGGGGCGTCCCGGCGCTGGCCAGCCTGCTGACGGGCGCGGTGCTCGGCGCGGGCCTGTCACTCGGCGCCGTGCCGAACGCCGTCGCGGGTTCGATCATCGGCGACGTGGTCGCGTTCGGGATCGGGTTCGCCGGCCCGATCGTGGTCGAACTGGTCGCCCGCAATCGGTTCCGCCGCCTGGCGCGCACCCCGGACCCGCAGTGGGTCGACGACTTCAGCCACACCGATGACGAACTGGAAGCGGCGGAGAACATGTTGCCGTGCGGCAAATGCGGTGAACACGTGATGCGCCAGGACATGGTGAGCTGCCCGGTCACCGACAGCCACGTGCTCTGCTCGGTGTGCTGCGCGGCGCACCGCACCTGCGGCGAGCGCTGCAAGACCGACGGCTTCACACCGTCCGATTCGGACATCCGGCGGCAGCTGGCGCTGGTGGCCGTGCGGCACGGAAAGGCGCCGGTGGAACCCGCATGACGGCCGAGGTGGTGTTCCGCTCGCTCGGCGATCTGGCGCTGTGCGTGGAGTTCGGCGACCGCATCGAGCTGGCGCTGAACTTCCGGGTGCTCGCGCTGGACCGGGCGCTGAAGGAGGCGGGGATCGACGGAGTGCGCGAGACCGTGCCGACGCACCGCTCGCTCGGTGTCGTCCACGACCCCGCCGTGATCCGGCGGAGTGATCTCGAACGCCTGCTCACCGAGCTGGTCGACGAGCTCGCCGAGCTCACGGAGTTCCCGTCCCGCCTGGTGACGATCCCGATCTGGTACGACGATCCGTGGTCGCAGGAGTGCGCCCGCGCCCACGGCGTGGGCAACAACATCGACTACCTCGCCGAGACCAACGGCATCAGCCGCGAAGAGGTGGTCTCGCGGCACGCCGGGGTGCTGCACTGGGTGTCGGCGGTCGGTTTCCAGCCGAGCACCTACCAGGCGGTCCCGCTGGGAGAGATGGCGCTGACCGGCCCGAAGTACGAGCGCCCGCGCAAGTGGACCGATCCCGGCGTCGTGTGCCTGGCCGGCACCATCACGTCCTACTACCCGGTGCGCAGCCCCGGCGGCTACCAGCTGCTGGGCCGCACCCCGGTGGATCTGTTCGATCCGTTGCGCCGCAACGCCGTCTTCGCCGACGGCCCGGTGCTGCCGCGGGTCGGCGACCGGCACCGGTACGTGGCGATCGACGGCGAGGAGTACGAGGCGATCCGCGAACAGGTCGTGACGGGCTCCTACGAATACCGGATCGAGGCGGGCGTGCACCGGTTGGCGGCGGCGGATGCGTGAGCGCAACGTGCTCGAAGTCCTGACGCCCGGGCTGCAGACGACCGTGCAGGACCTGGGCCGGCCCGGCTACCTCGCCGACGGCATCCCGCCCTCGGGTGCGTTCGACTCCGCGGCGCTGAAGCTGGCCAACCTCCTGGTGGGCAACGACGTCGGCGACCACGTGCTCGTGGGTGCCGATCCCGGTGCCGCCGGGCTGGAGATCCTGCTGGCCGGGCCCACCCTCCGGGCGCTGGGCAGCACGGTCATCGCGGTCACCGGCGCCGACCTGCAGCCGACGCTCAACGGCGAGCCGTTGCCGATGTGGACCTCTGTCCGGGTGCGCGCCGCCGACGTGATCGCCTTCGGTGGCATCCGCGAAGGGGCGCGCGCCTACCTCGCCGTCGCCGGTGGTCTCGCGGTGCCGCTCGTGCTCGGCAGCCGCGCCACCAACGTGCGCGCGGGGATCGGCGGGCTGGGCGGACGCGGACTGCAGGCCCGCGACGTGCTGGCCGCGCAAGAACCGGCGCGGCGCCCCGAACAGCTTGCGGGGCGGCGGATCCGGCCGGAGCTCGTTCCCACCTACCGCACGCCGGCGCGGCTGCGGGTCGTGCTGGGACCGCAGGACCACCTGTTCACCCCGGAGAGCGTGGCGACCTTCCTCGGCACCGACTGGCGGCTGTCCTCGACGTCCGACCGGATGGGCTGTCGCTTCGTCGGGCCCGCGCTGCACTTCCTGCCCCGCCCGGAACACCTGGTGGCGCAGGCCGGAGCCGACCCGTCGAACATCGTGGACGACGCGATCTGCATCGGCTCCATCCAGGTGCCCAGCGGCCTGGAACCCATCGCGATGGGCGTCGACGGCCCGAGCCTCGGCGGCTACGCCAAGATCGCGACGGTGATCAGCCCCGATCTCGGCGTGCTCGCGCAGCTGAGACCCCACGACGTGACCAGGTTTCACGCCGTCGGCCCCGGCGAAGCCCATGAAGCCCATCTCGCGGCCCGCAAGGTGGGCTCGTCCGAGTTCCTGGAGGAGCGATGACCTGGCAGATCAACATCAACTCCGACATGGGTGAGGGATTCGGCCGCTGGCAGCTCGGTCCCGACGAGGAGCTGATCCCCCTGGTGCCCACCGTGAACATCGCGTGCGGGTTCCACGCCGGCGATCCGCGCATCATGCACCGGGTCACGAAGGCCGCCCTGGCCGCCGGAGCCGACGTCGGCGCGCACGTGGCGCTGCCCGATCTGCGGGGCTTCGGGCGCCGCCCGCTCGACATCGCGCCCGAAGACCTGCTCGACGACACGCTCTACCAGATCGGCGCGCTGGACGCGTTCGTCCGCGCCGAGGGCGGCACCCTGCGGCACGTGAAACCGCACGGCTCGCTGTACGCGATGTGCGGGCGGCGGGAGGACTACGCCCGTGCTCTCCTGGAGGCGGTCGCCCGGTACGACCGGAACCTGATCGTCATCGCCGGGCAGGGGTGGCCCGCGCGGCTCGCCGCCGAGCACGGGCTGACCGTCTGGCACGAGGGGTACATCGATCTGGACTACCAGCCGGACGGGTTTCCCCGCGTGGAACCGAGGAAGCAGCCGGGTGATCCCGCCGACGTCGCCCGGCGGGCGGTGGCGATCGTCAAGGAGCGCGCCGCGACCGCGCTCGACGGGTCGCGGATCGAGGTGGACACCCCCACCGTGTGCCTGCACGGCGACATGCCCAACGTGCTGGAGGTCGCGGCCACGCTGCGCAAGCGCCTCGCCGACGAGGACATCGAGGTCGTCGACCTCGCGACGGCCGTCGCGGCACGGTGCTGATGCACAATCCCGCCCGCGCGCTCCGCCGCCCCGGCACATTGTCCCGCCACCTCCCCCAGGATTGACTCGAAGACGTGAACCCTTCCCAGATCCAGGACTTGTTGAGAGAGCACTACGGGCTCGAAGCGATCCAGCAGGAGGTGCTCGGCGGCGAGATCGACCAGAACGTCCGCGTCTCGACCGCCGACGGTGGCCAGTACTTGCTCAAGGCCACGTTGGGGTCCACAGAGGACGTGGCGCTGCGCTGGCAGAACGACGTGCTCGGGCACCTCGCCGACCGGGTGCCCGACCTGCCCGTGTCGAGGCTGATCCCCGCCCGCTCGGGCGACCCGCTGGTCGGCGTCGGCCCCCACGTCGTCCGGTTGCTGGCCTGGCTGCCCGGCACGATGTTCGCGGAGATGCCGCACCACCCGCTCTCCCTGCTCACCGAACTCGGCGCGGCGGCCGGGCGGATCACGTGGGCTCTCGCGGACCTGCCGGTGCGCGACGGTGTGCCCTCACACCACTGGGACGTCCGCAAAGCGAGGACGGCCGCGGAGGCCGGGCTCGGCTTCGTCGAAGACGAGGGCGACCGGCGCACCGCGGAGCGGGTGCTGGCTTGGTTCGACCGGTGCGAACCCGCGTTCACCGAGCTGCCGCTGGGTGTCGTGCACCACGACCTGAACGACTTCAACGTTCTTGCTGAACACGACTCCGAGGGAACGCCCCACCTCAGCGGTGTGCTCGACGTGGGCGACGCTCTGTTCACCATCCGCGTCGCGGAAGTGGCCGTCGCGGCCGCTTACGCGATGCTGCGCAAGGAGGATCCGCTCGCCGCGGCGACCGCGGTCGTGGCGGGGTTCCACTCGGTGGTGCCGCTGACCGAACGCGAACTCGCGGTGATCTTCCCGCTCGCGGCGGCCCGGCTGTGCGTCAACGCCACCACGTGGACCCGTCGCACGGCGACAGCCGGCGGCACGTACGGCCGCGCACGGATGCGGCACACCTGGCCGGCGCTCACGCGGATCGCCGAAATCCACCCGGCGCTGGCCGAAGCCGCGTTCCGGGCCGCGTGCGGGTTCGAGCCGCCTGCGGCACCGGCGCCGGTGGCGAAGCAGACCGTCCTTTCCGGACCGTTCGCGGAGATCGATCTGTCACCCGGCAGCGATCTGGTCGACGACCTCGACTGGACGGACCCGGCGGCCCTGGCCGGCGCGATCGGCGAGAAGCGTGGTGCGAAGACCGGGTTCGCCCGGCACTTGGCCGCGTCGTTGCCCGCGGCCCGGCAGCGCTCCGGCATGACCGCCACGGTCCGCCTCGGCGTCACCCTGTTCACCGATCACGAGCAGCTGCACGCTCCGCTCGACGCGGACGTCGAACGGGCCGGTGAGCCGATGGTGTTGCGCCATCAGGATTTCCGGACCTGCTGGTGGGGTGTGCGCCCCCTTGCGGCCGAGGGCGAGCACCTCGACGCCGGCGCCGCTTTCGCCACGGCGGGCGCGGAGGTCCAGGTGCAGGTGGTCCAGTCCGCCGAGCCGGCCGCCGAACCGCCACCGCGGTACGTCCGGGCCCAGGACGTGCCGCTGTGGCGCGCCCTGTCCCCCGATCCCGCACCGCTGCTGGGCATCGCGACCGGGGCACCGTCCCCGATGGACGTCCAAGACGTGGTCTCGCTGCGGGAACGGCGGTTCGGCCGCTCCCAGCGCGCCTACTACCGGCGGCCGATGAACCTGGTCCGCGGCCGCGGCGTGTGGCTCTACGACGAAGACGGCTTCGGTTACCTCGACGCGATCAACAACGTCACGCACGTCGGCCACGCGGAGCCACGGGTCTCGGCGGCCGCGCTGCGGCAGATGCGCAAGCTCAACACGAACAGCCGGTTCGTCTACGAAGGAATCGCGTCCTACGCCGAACGGCTGTGCTCAACGCTGCCGGCGCCGCTGGAGGTCGCGTTCCTCGTCTGCACCGGCAGTGAAGCCAACGACCTCGCGCTGCGCATCGCCCGCCAGGTGACCGGCCGCACCGACGTGCTCGTCATCGACGGCGCCTACCACGGCAACACCACCGCGGTCACCGGCATCAGCCCGAACCGGTACAAGGGGCCGGGCGGTGCGGGAGCGCCGCCCACCACGCACGAGGTCATGCGCCCCGATCGCTACCGGGGGCCCTACGGGTACGCCGACCCGGACGCGGGCACCCGCTACGCCGCGGACGTCACCGCGACGGTCGAAAGGCTGGTGGCGCGAGGCCGGCCGCCCGCCGCGTTCATCGCGGAATCCCTGATGGGCACGGCGGGCAACATCATCCTGCCCGACGGGTACCTGCGGCAGTCCTTCGAAGCGGTGCGCGCGGCCGGCGGGCTGTGCATCTCCGACGAGGTGCAGGTCGGCGTCGGCCGGCTCGGGAACGCGTTCTGGGGTTTCCAGCCACAGGGGGTGGTGCCCGACATCGTCACGATGGGCAAGCCGCTGGGCAACGGCCACCCGATCGCGGCGGTCGTCACCACCCGCGATATCGCCGACGCGTTCGACACCGGAATGAAGTACTTCAACACCTTCGGCGGCAACCCGGTCTCCTGCGCGATCGGGGAAACCGTGCTCGACATCGTGCAGGGTGACGGGTTGCAGGAGCACGCGGCCGAAACCGGCGCGTACTTCCTCGCCGCGCTGCAGGAACTCCAGCAGCGGCACGAGCTGGTCGGCGACGTCCGCGGGCAGGGGCTCTACCTGGGTGTCGAACTCGTGCGGGACGGCGGGGAGCCGGCCGCGGCAGAAGCGTACGCGGTGGCCGAGGCCATGAAGGACCGCGGCGTGATCGTCTACCCGAACGGGGTCCTGGACAACGTGCTCAAGCTCAAGCCCCCCATGGTGTTCGGCCGCGAGCACGCCGATCTGTTCACGGAGACCCTGGACGCGGTGCTGGCCACTCTCCGGTGAGCTCGCCGCCGGACGGGCCACGCAGCCACTCCATCGCGAGCGTGAGGGTCGCCAGGTCGCGTGGCCGGGAGAGCCGGAGCCCGGTGACGCGCTCGACGGCCTGCAGGCGGTTGCGAACGGTGTTGCGGTGCCGGTAGATCTTCGACGCGACCTCCAGCACCGACCCGTCGCTGTCGAGGTAGGTCGCCAGGGTCTCGAGGGTCACGGCCCGCTCGTGCTCGGGCAGCGCCAGCAGCCCGGCGAGCAGCTTGCGGGCGAGCGCGGCGCCCAGTTCGTCGTCGGCGTTGGCCATCGTCGCCAGCCAGCACGAGTCCAGCAGCCGCAAACCGGGGCCGGTCGCGGCCCGGATGACGGCGCGGGCGAGCCGGATCCCTTGCGGGACACCGGCGAGCCCGTCGGCGACGAACCCGCCGCACCGCCAGTCGTCGAGGCTGCGTAGCGCGGCGAGCACGTCCGCCGTGCCGCGATCGCCGAGTGCGGCCAGCACGCACAGCTCGTCCGGCCGCCACGCCTGGTAGTGCGGCAGCGCGAGCGACCGCAGCCGCGTCGCCGCGATCCGGCTGGCCTCGTGCCGGTGCGGCACGTCTTCGGCGACCACGACCAGAACCTGGCCGTCGGCGGGAAGGTCCAGCCGGCGCGACGCCTCGCGCACCGCGGCGGGGTCACCCTCGCCGGGCCCGATGAGGTGCTCGAAGGCGGCGTGGCGCAGCTCGTCGAGGTGCAGCGCCATGTCGTGTTCAGTGCTGCGGTAGGCGTCCACCATTTCCGCGGTGTTGTTCTCCACGGCCTCCCACAGCAGAACCGAGCTCTCCACAAAGGACTCGTTCGCGGCGAGGCCCCGGCTGCGGCCCTCGTCGATGATCGCTTCCCAGAGGATCCGCAGATCGATGCGGAAGGCGTGCAGCAACGCGGGCAACGGCAGCCGCTGGCGCGCCCGGACCCGCCCCGCCTCGGCGGCCGCGTCCGCGATCGCCGGCGGAATGGGCCGGCCGGCGGCCCGGGTGAGCGCCAGCGCCAGCGTCCGGCGCATCATGTTGATCAGATCCGCGCGGCTGACTTCCGACGTCGCGTACTCCGGCTCGTCGGCGCGCAGCCGGTCCACCGCCCGGTGGACGAGCTCGTCCAGACGAGTGTCCAGCACCCGCCCCGCGACCAGCCGGATCGCCTCCTGAGGATCGAGCTCCGAGGCCGGCATGCACACGTCCTTTCCGCGATCACCCACCACGTCCCGCTTCGCAGTGTGCATCCCCTCCACGGACACCACCGAGCCAAGGCGGAGCGCACTGTTTACCCGTCGAACCGAGAGCACTACCCTACGTCGAGATCATGCCGCCGAGCTGCGAGGAAAACCATGTCGGACGCCATGTACACCGCTCCGAGTTCAGTCCCGGTCGGAGTGGATCCGAGCCGCGCGAGCATCGCGCGCGTCTACGACGCCGCCTTGGGTGGCAAGGACAACTACGAGATCGACCGGCAGGTCCTCGCGCAGGTCGCCCGCGTGGCCCCCGAGGTCAACGACCTCGCCTGGAGCAACCGCAACTTCCTGACCCGCGCCTGCCGCTTCCTCGCCGACCAGGGCGGCATCAGGCAGTTCCTCGACTGCGGCTCCGGCCTGCCGACCGCCGAGAACACCCACCAGATCGTCCAGCGCGTCGATCCCGAAACCGAAGTCGTCTACATCGACAACGACCCCGTCGTGATCAGCCACGGACGGGCTCTTCTCGAGGAGAACGACCACACCCACTTCGCCGGCGCCGACATCTTCAGCCCCGGCGACGTCCTCACCAACGACGTCGTGCGGACGTACCTCGACTTCACCAAGCCGATCGCTCTGCTCCAGATCGGCACCCTCCACCACTACACGGCCGACAACGGCGCCGACCTGATGGCCGAGTACATCGACGCCCTGCCCTCCGGCAGCTTCGTGGCGATCGCGCACTTCTTCAACCCCGAGACACCCGAACTCGGTGAACTGGCGCGCAGGATGGAAGAGCTCTTCATCCACAGCCCGATGGGCAGCGGGCGCTTCCGCACCGCCACCGAGATCAAGGCGTTCCTCCCCGGCCTCGACCTGATCCCGGCCCACCCGGGCACGACCGGCGACCTCGAACTCTGCGACCTGTGGTGGCCGGACGGCCCCAGGCTTCGCCCGCTGAACGACGTCGAGAAGTGCATCGTCGGAGTCGTCGGCCGGAAGCCCTGACGGCTGGGGTGGCCGGTGGCGCGGGTCGCGGACATCCTCGCGCTCGGCACGCGCCCGGCTCTTTCACGTCGTCCGGGCCCGGGCCTGAGGGAAGCAGGTCACCCTCGGCGTGTCCCACGAACTGTCCATTGTGGCCGTCCAGCACGTTTGGTCTGGACCGTTGGCAAGGCGTTACCGAGTCGCGGTAACGACGGGCCGATGGTGGTCGATCCAGTGATCGACATCGTCCGAGACGGCTCGAAGGACTGCACAGTGACCGAGGAACCGCCGGTGCTCGTTGAGGTACCTGTAGTTGCGACACCGCCGCGCCGTTCGCGCTCGTTTTCGCTGGTGGTTGCCGCCGCGATAGGCCTGGGCGTCGGTGCGGCGGGAGTCGGTGTGCCGTGGTTCCTGGCCGCCCACGACGCGGGAGTCGTCAGCGGTTTGCCGCTCAGCGCGCCCGACACGCTCGGGGGCGTCGACCGGGCCGATGTCTCCCCGATCAAGTTCAAGGACGACTTCGCCCACCGCCAGTACGCCCAGCGCAACGCCACCAACGACCGCGAGAACGGCACCCGCATCTCCGCCGCGTACGACGGGGCGCCGGCGGTGGTGCAGACGTACACCGCAGTGGACTTCGCGCACTCGTTCCAGCTCACGGCCGTGCGGGCGCACTCGCCCGGGCTCGCGATCCCCTACGAGGAGAAGGACAACGGCCCCGCCGCGCCCACCAACGAACTCCGGCGAGTCGGCGACGTGTCCTGCGTGCTCCACAACGACCTGACGCCGCTGGACCACGAACTCACGCCCGACAAGACGTCGGTCGTCGTGTGCCAGCGGACTGATGCCGGCCTGACCATCCAGCTCAAGCCGCTCGGCGACGACACCAAGGAGCACAGCGACCCGGGCGTCTGCGCGGTGATGATCGACGAAGCGTGGACGAAGCTCCGTTGACCCGGCTCGGTTCCCGGCATGCCGAACCGGGCGGAAACGAGGAGTGGAGAGTCCATACCAGACCTCCTACCATTGGCGGCATGCCCATCAAACCGGGAACGCTGACCGCCAAGGGGCGGGAGACCCGACAGCGGATCGTGGCCGCGGCGGCGCAGGTGATGTTCGAGAACGGGGTGTCCAGCACCACCGTCGAGGATGTCCGCGCGCGGGCCGGCGTGAGCAATTCGCAGGTGTACCACTACTTCGCCGACAAGACGGCGCTGGTGCGCGCCGTGATCGAGCACCAGACGGACGCGGTCATCGAGCCGCAGGAGGAGCTGTTCGCGCGGCTGGACACGATGGAGGGGTTGCGTGAGTGGCGCAACCTCGTGGTCGCCCGGCAGCGGGAGCTGAACTGCCGCGGCGGGTGCCCCATCGCCGCGTTGACCACGCAGTTCGCGGAGCACGACGAGGCGGCGCGGCTGCAGCTCGCCCACAGCTTCGCGCGCTGGTCGGCCGGCCTCCGGTCCGGGCTGACGCAGATGCACGCCAACGGCGCGTTGCGGGCCGAAGCCGACCCGGAGGCGTTGGCGTTGTCGCTGCTGGCGTCGTTGCAGGGTGGGTTGTTGATGACCCAGCTCAACCGCGACACCGGGCCGCTCGAGGTGGCGCTCGACACGACGCTCGCGTACATCGAGTCGCAGACCGTCGAGTAGCCGTTCCGGCGCCGCTGAGGACTGGCATTGCGATGCCAATTCTCGATCGCAACTCTGGACCGCAGACCCGTTCACGGACCAGGGAGAAGGCCGATGTCCACCACCCCGATCGCCGATCAGGCCGCCGTTCTGCAAGCGAACCTGGCCGAACGAGTACCGCCGGCGGTGCTCGCGCAGTTCACCGAGGAAGTGCAGCAACTCGCGACTGCCGGAGTACCCGCCGGCGTGGCGCAACCGGGCGCCCGGTTGCCGGAAGGCGACCTCCTCGACGCCCACGGCGAACCGACAACCCTGTACGCCGCTCTGGCCGGCAAGCCCGCCGTCGTCGTCTTCTACCGCGGCGCGTGGTGCCCGTACTGCAACCTGGCGCTGCGCACCTACCAGGCCGAGCTGGTCGAGCCACTCGCGCGGCGAAGCGCCACGCTCGTCGCGATCAGCCCGCAGAAGCCCGACGGCTCGCTGACGATGCAGCAGACCCACGAACTCACGTTCACGGTGCTCTCGGACCCGGGCAACAAGATCGCCGGGCGCCTCGGCATCCTCACCGAGCCGACCGACGGTGCCAAGGCGAGCCAAGCGGCGCTCGGACTCGATGTCGCCGCCGCGAACGCCGACGACACGGCCGTGATCCCGATGCCCACCACGGTCATCGTGGACACCGGGGGAACGATCCGCTGGATCGACGTCCACCCCGATTACGTCAAACGAAGCGAACCGGCCCAGATCCTGGCGGCCTTCGATGCCGCGCTCTGACGGAGGAACCACCCGATGAAGGATGTGCGCACCCGGTACGGCCGGTACGCCGTGGTGACCGGCGCCTCCGCCGGGATCGGAGCCGAGTTCGCGGCCCAGCTGGCCGCGAGCGGGTTCGATCTGGCGTTGGTCGCGCGACGCAAGGACAAGCTCGAAGCACTCGCCGAACAGGTGCGGGAAGAACACGGCACCACAACGGAAGTCATCGAACTCGACCTCGGCCGCGAAGGAGCCGTGACCGAGCTCCTGCGACGCACCGCCCACCTCGACGTGGGGCTCGTCGTGGCCAGCGCGGGGATCGCGACCGCGGGTCCGTTCCTCGACACCCCGCTCGCCGACGAGTCGGCGCTGCTCGACCTCAACCTCTCGGTGCCGATGCGGCTCTCGCACGAATACGGCCGGCAGTTCAGGACGAAGGGCCGCGGAGGGCTCGTGCTGGTGTCCTCCGCGGTCGCGTTCGCCGCGATTCCTTACCTGGCCAACTACTCGGCCGCCAAGGCCTACCTCGCGAACTTCGGCCAGGCCCTGCGGCACGAACTCAAGCCGGCGGGTGTCGACGTCCTGGTCCTCGCCCCGGGCCCGACCGCGACCGAGGGGTTCGCCGGCGCCGAAGGCATCGATTTCGCGAAGCTGCCGATGCCGGCGATGTCCGCGCGCCGCGTCGTCCGCGCCGCGCTGCGCGCGCTGGGTCGCAAACCACTCGTGATTCCCGGATTTCCCAACCGGGTCAACGACTTCCTCGGCAAGCACGTGACCCCACGCCGGATCCAGACCGCGATGTACGGAACGCTCGTGCGGCGCGCTCTAAGAACGAAGGGGCCGTCGGCCCGAACGGCAGGCGACTGACCCGTCGGTGCCCGAGTGGCAGACTCACGGCCACCCGGGCACCGCCGGTCGCACCGAGGACCCGGGCACGTCCCTCCTCCACCGGGAACCTGCCGAGTCACACCCGGTCGCTCGGTTCACCGAGCAGTTCCGGGATGACGTTCTCGTCGTAGCGGTGCAAGGCGAGCGCCCGCGCGTAGCGTTGCGCGATCCGCGTCATCGCCGGCTCGTTCGGTGCCTCGGTCACGCCGAACACGGTTCCGCGGTAGTTGAGCGGTTCCATCACCTCGGCGATGCGTTCCCACTGCTGCGGCGGGATCAGCTGGACCGGGTCACCGCCGGCGAACCAGCCGATCGGCACCACGGTTTCCGGCGGCACCACGGTGTTCACGTGCACCACCGCGCCGAACTCGACGTCGGCGCCGGAACCGATGTGGGCGCCGTTGTAGATCATCGCGCCGGTGGCGACCCGGGCGTTGCTGTCGATGACGCAGCCGCTGAGGTGGGCGTGCGGCCCCACCAGGACGTGATCGCCGAGACGGACCGGGTGGCGCCGGGAGCCCCGCAGCACCGTGTGCTCCATGAGCACGCAGTGCGCGCCGACCTCGACCGGGCCGCCCTCCGCGGTGAGCACGGCGCCGAAGAGGACGCGGCTGTGCGGGCCGACGGTCACCTCCCCACACAGCACGGCCGTCGGGGCGATATAAACGGACTTGTCGACCCGCGGGTGCCGGTGCTGGTGCTCGATGAAGACCGCGCCGCGGCCCACCGGGTGCAGGTAGTCCTCGGGAAAGGTCATCGCGGCCTCCGATCGGTGGGGAAGATCGGCACCGGCCGCCGCGGCGCTGCCGCGCCGGGTCCGCGCCACAGGACGACGCTACGCCCGGCCTTCAGCCGAGCCGGGTCCGCGCCGGTCGGCAGTTTTTCACCAGCCCGGACCGATTCCCCTCACACGTCGTAGTACAGCGCGAATTCGAACGGGTGCGGGCGCAGCCGCATCGGGTCGATCTCGTGCTCCCGCTTGAAGTCGATCCAGGTTTCGATCACGTCCGGGGTGAACACGCCACCCTTGAGGAGGAACTCGTGGTCGGTTTCCAACCGGTCGATCACCGCGTCCAGCGATCCCGGAACCTGGGCGACACCACGTGCTTCCTCGGGTGGGAGTTCGTAGAGGTCCTTGTCGATCGGCGCCGCCGGCTCGGTCTTGTTGCGGATCCCGTCGAGCCCGGCCATCACCATCGCGGCGAACGCGAGGTACGGGTTGCCGGAGGAGTCGGGGCAGCGGAACTCGATGCGCTTGGCCTTGGGGCTGCTGCCGGTGATGGGGATGCGCACGCAGGCGGAGCGGTTGCGCTGGGAGTACACGAGGTTGATCGGTGCCTCGTAGCCGGGGACCAGGCGGTGGTAGGAGTTCACCGTCGGGTTGGTGAAGGCCAGCAGGCTCGGCGCGTGGTGCAGGATGCCGCCGACGTAGTGGCGCCCGATGTCGGACAATCCGCCGTAACCGGTTTCGTCGTAGAACAGGGGCCCGTTCTCGTCCCACAGGGATTGGTGGCAGTGCATGCCGGAACCGTTGTCACCGAAGAGCGGTTTGGGCATGAAGGTGACGGATTTGCCGGCCGCCCAGCCGGTGTTCTTCACGATGTACTTGAACAGCTGCAGGTCGTCGGCGGCGTGCAGGAGGGTGTTGAACTTGTAGTTGATCTCGGCCTGGCCGCCGCTGCCGACCTCGTGGTGGGCCTTCTCGACCTCGATCCCGACCTCGGCCAGGTTGTGCACCATGCGGTCGCGCAGGTCGGCGAAGTGGTCGAGCGGCGGAACGGGGAAGTAACCGCCCTTGTACGGAGTTTTGTAGCCCTGGTTGCCGCCGGCTTCGTCGGCGCCGGTGTTCCACCAGCCCTCGATCGAATCGACCTCGTGAAAAGCGCCGTTCTCCGCAAAATCGAACCGGACGGAGTCGAAGATGTAGAACTCGGCCTCCGGCCCGAAGAACGCCCGGTCCGCGATGCTGGACTCGGCGATGTACTGCTCGGCTTTGCGGGCGATGTTGCGCGGGTCGCGGCTGTACGCCTCGTGCGTGAACGGGTCGTGCACGAAGAAGTTCATGGCGAGGGTCTTCTGGGCGCGGAACGGGTCGACGCGGGCGGTGACCGGATCGGGCAGCAGCAGCATGTCCGACTCGTGAATGGATTGGAACCCGCGGACCGAGGAGCCGTCGAAGGCGAGCCCTTCGGTGAAGGCATCCGCTTCGAAGGAGACGGCCGGAACGGTGAAGTGCTGCATGATGCCGGGCAGGTCGCAGAACTGGACGTCGATGAACCGGACGTCCTCATCGGCGACGAAGCGCAGGATCTCGTCGGCGTTGGTGAACATGTTCTCCTGTCTCCTTCGCTGGTTCGATGACGGCTCGCGGCGAGCTCAGGACAGCGGCGAGCGGGCTCGGGCCGCGGATGCCGAGCAAAATGGCACCGGCGAGGAGGCCGACGCAGGACAGTGAGTTTACCCTTTTTGCCGGGCAGCACTAGAAAATGCGCAGCGGCCGAACCACACGCTGAAACCGGCGCAGATAACCGACCTCGATCCGCGAACGAGCGGCAAATCTCCAACCGTCCGGCTCACCGGCGGCGCGGGCCCGCGGCTCGTGGCCCCGCGTGGCGACGTCACGCGGATAGGTGCGGTACCTGCGGTACGGGCTCGTCCAACCCGCGGAGCAGGACCGCGTCACGCTCACCCTCGCGGAACCGCTCGGCGACCTGGACGTGAGCGCAGTGCTGGAGTTCGCGACCGCCGGCAGCTACTCCGGCCGCTCGAACCGGCCACGGCCACCGCCCTGGCCACAGTGGACGGTTCGCCGGCCCTCGCCGCCCGCCGCGTCGGCACGGGCCGGATCACGCTCCTCGCCTACCCCGTCGAGTACTTCGCCGCGCGCACCCCCGTTCCGCCTCCAGCCGGGCCACGCCGTTCGACAGCGCCGGCTGCGTGACGCCGTAGGCGCACGCCGCGCCGCTGAACGACTTGGTCTGCGAGCCGGCCTGCGCGTAGGGCACCCCCTCCCCCACCGACGTGGTCAGTCACGACGACTACACACTGGTCGGGCACCGACGCAGTCCCGCGATCCCGGATCTCACACACCCGAGGTGGTCACGATGCACGAAGTCCCGGAACTCCTGCGCGAGTACGACCGGGCGCGCGCCTACACGGACCTGCTGTGGCAGGACCTCACCCCCGACGAGGTGACCTGGCGCCCGCACGAGAACTCCAGCGCCATCGGCTGGCACCTCGGCCACCAGGCTCACGTGGCCCACTTCATGGTCCGCAACCTGACCGCGGCCGAGCCGAGCCCGGACCCCGAGCTGGACGGGCTGATGGACTCCGCCAACCCCGAACGGTTCCGCGGCGCGCTGCCGACGATCGAGCGGCTCACCACGTTCCGGAACACCGTCGCGGACCGGGTCCACGCTCGCCTCGGCGCCATCGCCGGTGGCCACGTCGGCGCGCCCGGCCAGCTCACCGTCGTCGCGCAGCACTTGCTGGTCGCGCTGATCAACCACGAGTACCAGCACGACCAGTGGATCGGTGAAGTCCGCGCCCGGAACCTCGGCCACGTGCTGCCACCGGACCCCGACACCGACCGGATCAGCCGGCTCGACGGGTACCTCGTCCTCAACCCCCTCGGCTGACCTGCCGCGTCGCCGCGGCTCCGAGTGGATCGACTTCAGGCCGGTGGCGGGCGGCCGGGCCGCCCGCCACCCGGGTGTCAGAGGGTGCCGAGCACGGCGAACGGGTCGGCCGCACCGCCGTTGTCGACGGCGGCGATGCGGCGGCCCAGGGTGAAGGTGGCGCCCGGGGCGAGGGTGATCTGCCGCTGCGTCATGGCCCAGATGCCGCACGCGTAGACGGTGAAGCCGGGCTCGTCGTAGAGGAGGCCGTAGGTCTGGCGGTCCGAACCGGTCATGCCGAGCCACGGGGCGGTGGGGGTGAAGTCGGCCGGGGCCGAGGCCGTGATGGTGCCGTGGCCCGCGACGCCGCTGCGCTGGCCGGTGCCGTCGTGGTCGACGACGTCGCCGAGCCAGAACGTTCGAGCGGCGGTGCCGGTGTTCGTGAACACCGTCGTGGCGCGTACCCACGGCTCGCCGGTACGCACGCCGAAGGTGGTCACGACGCCGATGTCCGCCACCGCGGTGCTCGCGCCGCTCACCCGGACGTCGGTGGGCGAGACCAGTTCGACGGCGGTGGACCGCACGGTCAGCTGCTGCCACGCGTTGCCGCCGCGGGGCTGCGCCGCCGAGGCGTACGGCAGGTTCATCCAGTCCAGCTGGTCGAGGTGCCCGACGGCGGCGAGGTCGAGCGGCTTGCCGAGCGTGACGCCGGGGAGCTGCGAATCGGTGGTGCCGGCCGAGATCGCCAGTGCCAGCAGGTCGTTGGCGAGCACGACGTCCGACGCCGTCGCCTGTGAAATCGGGCCAGGCACGGTACGGCCCTTCGCCGCCGTGGCCACCGATCGCGTGAGCCGGAAGTCCACTGTGGACCCGTCCGACGCACCGATGCCCACGGGAGCGCTCGCGAGGTCGTAGCCGACCCCGTTCACGCGCAGGGTGTACGCGCCGGGCGGAGCGAAGGCGACGTACTCGCCGGCCGGGTTGGTCGTGACCGCGACGAGCCGCGAGCCGTCTTCGCGGTGCACCGCGACCTCGACGTTCGGCAACGGTTTGCCGCTGCCCTGGTCGGTGACGACGCCGGCCAGGCCGTCGCCGTCGTCGACGCGGTAGGCCCCAGGCACGCCGTCGCGCACTTCGTAGGCCGCGACGGTGTAGGCGGGCGAGGCGGCGTCGCTCGCGTTGAGCACGATCCGCAGGTCACTGCGCCACTTCTCCGGCGTGACCTCGCAGCGCACGTAACCGCGGTAGGTGCCGTTGTAGAACTTGACGTGCGAGTTCGCCGCCAGGCCGAGGCGGACGTCGGCGTCCCAGCCGGCGCCGGACGAGATCGACGTGCCCACGAACTCGGTGGCGATCACCGGCGAGCCCGGGTCGTCGAAGTCGGTCTTGAGGTCGTTGACCCAGTGCGTGTGCCAGTCGCCGCTCAGCACCACCGGGTTCGCGGGCCGCTCGCGGGCGATGAAGTCGAGGATGCGCGCACGGGCCGGCGGGTAGCCGTCCCACTGGTCCAGGTTGACGATCTTGCCCGGCCCGAGATCGTAGTCGAACTGGGCCATGATCGTCTGCTGCGCGATCACGTTCCAGGTGGCCTTGGACGCGGCGAGCCCGTCGAGCAGCCAGCGCTCCTGCGCCGGTCCGGTGAGCGTGCGCGCCGGGTCGAACACCTCTCCGGCCGGTTCCTTGCGACCGTCGCCCAGCGCCTGGTCGGAGCGGTACTGGCGGGTGTCGAGGATGCTGAACTCGGCGAGCCGGCCGAACTGCATCCGCCGGTACATCAGCGCATCCGGGCCGTGCGCCTGCTGCTCGGGACGCATCGGCAGGTGCTCGTAATACGCCTGGTAGCCGTTGGCGCGCCGCTCGAGGAACGGCCGGCCGTCCCCGGCGCCGCCCGCGACGTCGCCGGCGTAGTTGTTCTGCACCTCGTGGTCGTCCCAGGTGAGGAAGAAGGGGAAGCGCGCGTGCGCCGCGCGCAGGTCGGGCGAGGTCTTGTAGAGCGCGTGCAGCCGGCGGAACTCACCGAGGCTGCCGCCCGTGGTCTCGTAGATGTAGTCACCGAGGTGCACCACGAAGTCGAGGTCCTGCTCGGCCATGTCCCGGTAGGCCGGGTACGGCCCGCCGGCCCACGACTGGCACGACGCGAAGGCGAACCGCAGCACACCCGGCTTCGCGCCCGGCGCCGGCAGCGTGCGGGTGCGCCCGGTACGGCTGCGGACGCCGTCGGCGGTGAATCGGTACCAGTACCAGCGATCCGGGGCCAGGTCGGTCGCGAGCACGTGCACGGTGTGCGCCGATTCGGGTACCGCGGTGACCGAGCCGCGCGCGATCACGTGGCGGAACGCGGCGTCACGCGCGAGCTCCCACGCCACTTCCACCGGCTCGACCGGCATGCCGCCCGTCTGGGCGTTCAGGGGATCGGGCGCGAGCCGGGTCCAGAGCACCACGCTGGTGTGGTCGGGCTCGCCGGAAGCCACCCCCAGGGTGAAGGGCGCCGGGTCGAGCTCGGCCGCCTCCGCGAGCTGCCCCGCACCCAGTGCCACGGCACCGACCGTGCCTCCTGCCAGCGTGAGGAAGCGCCGCCGATCCAGGGAAAACGTCGCCATCTGTCCGTCCCGTCCGTTCTGTCGCCCAAACCCGAGCGAGCGTGCAGGACGCCGGTGCCGGACTCGTGCCGACCAGGTGAACAACTCCCGTACACCGGACGTCGCGCGTGAGCCGGTGGTGCGACAACTCACGATGAGGGAGCCATGGCCCCGGGCGCGGGTGGACCGATCGTCACCGCACGTGGATAAATGGCTTCGCTGCGCACATTTCGTTTCGCTCAAAATGTCGCGTTGTGTCGGAATAAATTGGCTGGTAGCGTCATTTATCGCTCTGATTTCCCGGCCTGCGGCGCGAGGTGATGACGGGTGCGCCGCGGGGCAGCCCGCCTTGGAGGGACCCGGGGGAACGAGCGGGCAGTAGGGAGGCTGCGACCCATGGCGACGTACCAATATCGATGCGACCAGGACGGCGTTTTCGAGGTGCGCCTGCCGATGGGGGCGGCCACGCCACGGTGGCAGTGCCCTGCTTGTGGTGGCGAGGCGGCGCGGAGCTACTCCGCGCCGATGCTCGCGCTGGGGCGGCGTGAGCTGGTCACAGCCATCGACCAAGCGGAGAAAACCCGCGACGAACCGGCTGTCGTGAAGGCGGTTCCGCCTGCGGCCGGCCGGGCGCGGAGGCCGGCGACGGCGTCGAACCCCGCCCTGGCGCGCCTGCCGAGACCGTAGGCGCACGCGGCCCAGCCGGCGTCCCTGCCGGGCAATGGCCCGCTTGCTGGGCTGGCGGAGAAGAACTTGCGGCTGATGCCCGGCGCGCTCTGCGGAGCCGCCACGCTCCGCGTTGCGGAGGTGTTCAGCACCACCAATGCCGGTCGGGTCACCAACCAAGCCGTCGGGAGATGCCATGCCGCAAGTTGTTTTCTCACTCGATTCTTCGAAGAAATTCACTGATCAGAAAATTGTCGGCCACAACCGGTGGCACGGGGATATTCCCGCGCAGGTCCAGGTCAAGCCCGGCGACTCCTTCCGCGTGCACTGCCGCGAATGGTTCGACGGCGCTATCCACAACGACGATTCCGCCGAGGACGTGCTGAACGCTCCGCTGCCCAGCGTGCACGTGCTGAGCGGGCCGATCGCGGTCGAGGGCGCCGAGCCGGGCGACCTCCTCATCGTCGACATCCTCGACGTCGGCCCGATCCCGCAAGAGGACTCGGGTCCGCTGGCCGGCCAAGGCTGGGGCTACACCGGGGTTTTCGCCACCAAGAACGGCGGCGGCTTCCTCACGGAGTGGTTCCCCGACGCGTACAAGGTGATCTGGGACTTCAGGGGCGGGATCGCCACGTCGCGGCACGTACCGGGCGTCGCCTACACCGGGATCGTGCACCCCGGCCTGATGGGCACGGCTCCTTCGGCGGACCTGCTCGCCAAGTGGAACGCGCGCGAGCAGGCGCTGATCGACACCGACCCGAACCGGGTGCCTCCGCTGGCGCTGCCCCCGCTGCCGGACTCGGCGATCCTCGGCAGCCTGACCGGAGCCGACTTCGACCGGGTCGCGGCCGAGGCCGCGCGCACCGCACCGCCGCGCGAGAACGGCGGGAACCAGGACATCAAGAACTTCACGAAGGGAACCCGGGTGTTCTACCCCGTCTTCGTCGACGGGGCGAAACTCTCCATGGGTGACCTGCACTTCTCGCAGGGCGACGGGGAGATCACGTTCTGCGGAGCCATCGAGATGGGCGGGTTCATGGACCTGCACGTCGACCTGATCAAGGGCGGCATGGAGACCTACGGCGTCGCCGAGAACGCGATCTTCATGCCCGGCAACGTGAGCCCGCAGTACAGCGAGTGGCTCGCGTTCTCCGGCACCTCGGTCACGCTCGACGGCACCCAGCACTACCTGGACTCGCACCTGTCGTACCAGCGGGCCTGCCTGCACGCCATCGACTACCTGCAGAAGTTCGGCTACAGCGCGATCCAGGCGTACATGATCATCGGCTCGGCGCCGATCGAGGGCAGGCTCTCGGGCGTGGTCGACATCCCCAACTCGTGCTCCACGGTGTACCTGCCCACCGCGATCTTCGACCTCGACGTGCGTCCTTCGGCCGGTGGCCCGGCGCAGGTCGAACAAGGAATGACTGTGCCGACGGCGAGCTTCTGACGCCGCGACCGGGCGGGAGGCCAGTCCTCCCGCCCGGACCGGCGCGTCGGACGACGTACTACCCCGCCGGAGGAGGCGGTCATGACAACGGCACCACCGGAACGCGGCCACCACGGGCCGTGGCGATGGATCAACGGCACCATGCCCGAAGTCGACGAACGGGCGCTGAAGGTCCCGGTGATCGGGTTCCTCGAATACTGCCTGCGCGGGATCGGGCAGGTCGTGTTCATGAACAGCCCGATCACGGGCGCGTTCATCCTGCTGGCCACCTGGCTCCAGGAGCCGTGGCTGGGGTTCGGCGCCACGGTCGGGGTGCTGGCCTCGACTCTCGCCGCACTGGCGCTCGGGTTCGACCGGGACGCGATCCACGCGGGGCTCTACGGGTTCAACGGCGTGCTCGTCGGGCTCGGGCTCGCCCTGTTCCTCTCGCCCCCGTGGGACGGGATCGTGATCCTCTGGATCATCCTGCTGAGCGCGGCGTCGTCGATCCTGATGGCCGCGCTCGCTGCGTCGTTCGGCGGTGCCTGGGGAGTGCCGCCGTTCACGCTCGCCTTCAACATCACCACGCTGACGTTCCTGATCGCGGCCCTGCACCTCACCCGCGGGCGGCTCGCGGACTCGATCGCCCCGGCGGCACCTCAGGTGAACGGGCCCGGCGTGCGAACGTCACTCCGCGCGAGCGCCGAAGCCACCGGCAACACCGACGTGGTGGCGGTGATCAACGCGATCTTCCGCGGGATCGGCCAGCTGTTCTTCTGCAACAGCATCCTGGCCGGAGTGCTGATCATCGTCGGGATCGCGTTCTGCTCCCGGATCGCCGCGCTCTTCGCGCTGATCGGCTCGGCGGTCGGCATGCTGACCGGCATGGCCCTCGGCGCCGACGGCGTGCTGATCTACAACGGCTTGTGGGGCTTCAACTCCTTCGACGCCGCACTGGCGATCGCCGGCGTGTTCTACGTGCTGACCTGGCGCTCGGCCATCCTCGGTGTGCTCTGCGCGATCTTCACGGCGTTGCTGTTCGGCGCCATCGCGTCGATGTTCGTGCCGTGGGGCCTGCCCGCGCTTACCCTGCCGTTCTGCTTCGGCACGCTGACGTTCGTGCTGATGAAGGACTCGTCGAAGTTCTTCGAGTGGGTGCCACCCGCGAAGGTCATCACCCCGGAGGAACACGTGCGGCGCTCGCACGAAGAGCACGCCATGGCGGGCTCCGGAGTCCCGGAAACGAGGCCCGGCCCCGCCTGACGTCTTCCCGTTCTCCCGTTTCGACCGAGCGAAGGGACCGCCCCCATGGCGAAAGTGCTCTGCGTGCTCTACGACGACCCCGTCGACGGCTACCCGAGTTCGTACGCGCGGGACGGCGTTCCCCGGATCGATCGGTACCCGGGTGGCCAGACCACGCCCAGCCCGAGCGCACTGGACTTCACGCCGGGCGAGCTGCTCGGCAGCGTGTCCGGTGCGCTCGGGCTGCGCCGCTTCCTCGAATCGGCCGGCCACGAACTCGTGGTCACGTCCGACAAGGAGGGACCCGACTCGGTGTTCGAGCGGGAACTCCCGGACGCCGAGGTGGTGATCTCGCAGCCCTTCTGGCCCGCGTACCTGACCGCCGAACGGATCGCCAAGGCACCTGAGCTGAAGCTCGCGATCACAGCCGGGATCGGTTCGGACCACGTCGACCTCTCGGCTGCGATCGACCACGGGATCACGGTCGCGGAGGTCACGTACTCCAACAGCGTCAGCGTGTCCGAACACGTCGTGATGATGATCCTGTCCCTGGTCCGCAACTACCTCCCGGCCCACCAGTGGGTGCTCGACGGCGGGTGGAACATCGCGGACTGCGTCTCCCGCTCCTACGACCTCGAGGCGATGGACGTCGGCACCGTCGCCGCGGGCCGGATCGGAACGGCGGTGCTGCGCCGGTTGAAGCCGTTCGACGTCCGGTTGCACTACACCGACCGGCACCGGCTCCCACCGGAGGTCGAAGAGGAACTGGGCGTCACCTACCACCCGGACGTCGGGTCGATGGTCCGGGTGTGCGACGTCGTCACGATCAACTGCCCGCTGCACCCCGAGACCGAGAACATGTTCGACGACGCCCTGATCGGCCGGATGAAGCGGGGCGCCTACTTGATCAACACGGCGCGGGGCAAGATCTGCGACCGGGACGCGGTCGTGCGCGCGCTGGAATCGGGCCGACTGGCCGGCTACGCCGGCGACGTCTGGTTCCCCCAGCCGGCCCCGCGGGACCACCCGTGGCGGACGATGCCACACCACGGGATGACTCCGCACACGTCCGGCACCTCGCTGTCGGCGCAGGCCAGGTACGCCGCCGGCACCCGCGAGATCCTCGAATGCTTCTTCGCGGGCAAACCGATCCGCGACGAGTACCTGATCGTCGAAGGCGGCAAGCTCGCCGGAACGGGCCGGCACTCCTACAGCGCGAGGTGAGAAGGCTCCCGCGCTCTGACGGGAAGTGCGCACCGCCGGCTGCAGCAGGCCGTGCTGCAGCCGGCGGTGCGCCCGCGAGTTCACGCGGGCGCACCACCGAAGCTCACGCCCGCGGCGTCCGGTGCTGCTCCAGCGAGGTCATGCGCTCGCTGACCCGCCACAGCTTCCCGACCGATTCCGGATCGACCGCCGCCGACGCGGCCCTGGCGGGGAGCCGGCCGTCGTAGAAGCAGCCGTTGAGGACTTTCGCCTCGGGGTCGGCGAGGCGGGCGACGACTTCGGCTCCTTCGCTCACGGGGCGGCCGCGATAGCTGTAGTGCGCGAGCATGCCGGTCGCGATGATGCCGGGGTGCACGCTGATCGCCTCGTGGATCTTGGGCTCCAGTTCGGTCAAGGCGGCGGTGAACATCGTCAGCGCGAGCTTCGACTGCGCGTAGGCGGCTCCGCGGTTGTAGCGGCGCTTCCAGCTCGGGTCGGTCCAGTTGATCCGGCCGCCTCGGTGCAGCGACGAGCTGACGTTCACGACGCGGCCGACGGGCGACGCGGCGAGCGTGTTTTCGAGCAGCCGGGTCAGCAGGTAGGGGGCGAGGTAGTTGACCTGGAAGGTCTGCTCGTGCCCGTCCTTGGTGACGGTGCGGTGGTTGGTGCCGCCGATGCCGGCGTTGTTGACCAGGACGTCGAGCCGCGGGTAGGTGTCGGCGACCGCGGCGGCGAGGTCGGCCACCTGGCGGAGATCGGCGAAGTCGGCGATCGCGGGCTGCAGCCGGCGGGCATCGACGCCGGAGTCGACGAGTCGCCGGTAGGCCGCTGAGCCCTCCTCCTCGTTCCGCGCGTGCACGACGACGGTGGTGCCGGGAGTGGCGAGCCGCCGCGCGGTTTCGTAGCCGATGCCGTCGGTGCTTCCGGTGAGCATGATGACGCGGTTTTCGGGCATGGTCCGTCCACAATGGATTTGGGGCGCGAGGGCGCCGCTGGAAGTGGTTCGCCGGCCGGCCGTCACCCGGGCGCGGGCACCGAAGCGACGGCCGGCGACGGATCAGGTGGCCGGTCGTCGTGGCGCACGGCAGCCGCGTGCGCGCGAACGCCACCTCTGCCCATACCGTGGAGCGAAGCCCACCGGTCGGGCCGGGGCAAGGAGCACTCCGCCGAACTTGCGTTTTCCTTGCAGCGCCGGAAAACCCGCAGTGCCGGGGTACCTGCGCCGCGTTCCGGCGTAAAGAACCCGCGAATAAGGCCGGCCGCGCCGTCAACGCGTTGTGCCCGCCCGCGGCACCTGCTGTCCACAAGGGCCATGGTCACAAGATCCGAGCACAGACGGGAGTGCCATGCCAGCCGACCCCGACCTCCAGACCACGAGCCGGATTCCCGGACCCCGAGCCGGAAGCGTGCTCATCAGCCACAGCAGTCACGACGGCGCCGTTTCGGTCTTGGTCGCGCTCGACGGCGCGGTCGTCGACCTGCGCATCACCGAATCCGCGGCGCTTCGCCCACCCGGACAGCTCGCCCACGACATCCTCGGCTGCATCCACGCGGCCCAAGAGGCGTTCCGCGGGATCTCCGTATCCGACAGCTGACGGCTGCACCCGGTCGCCTTTCGCCCGAGCCGGCCGGGAGATCCGGTGCACCGTCACCGGCGCCGGCGACGAGCCCGCTTCCGGCGGTCCGGGTCCCGCCACCGCTGGGCGCCGCGGAGCGCGAGCGCGATCAGCAGGAAAACGCCGATGAGCATCACCGAGTATTCGAGGCCGTTCACCGATCACTCTCTCCCGTGCCGCCGCCGGGCGCAGCGAGCAGTGTGTCCCACCGGGACCGGCCGACGACGGCTGATCACGCTTCCTTGACGCGGCGTGGGCGGAAGTTGACAGCCCGTTGAGTCCGCGGCACCGTGCGGGGCCGGAATCGCGCCTCGTCCGCCGCGCACCTGTCGTAAGGTTTTCGCCGGGTGCGCCGGGAAGTCTGGTCGGCAAGGAGAACGGGCGAGAAGAGGCCGATCATGCGCGGGGTCGAGACAGTACTGTTCCTGGTCGTGATCGCGACCGTGGTCGCAGCCTTCGCGATCCGCCTCCGGGTGCCCGCGCCTTCCCTGCTCGTGGTCGCGGGGGTGGTCGTGGGCCTGCTCCCCGGGGTCCCCGCGATCACCGTCACGCCCGACGTGATCAGCCTGATCGTGCTCCCGCCACTGCTCTTCGCCTCCGGTGCGGAACTGCCGTGGCGCGACCTGCGGACCGTCGGCCGGCCCGTCGCGACCCTCGCGGTCGGCTTGGTGCTGCTCTCGGCGGCGGCCGTCGTCGGTGTTGCGGTGGCCGTGACGCCGATGCCGGTCGGCATGGCGTTCGTACTCGGCGCGATCCTCGCCAGCACCGACCCGGTCGCCGTCACCGCGCTGGCGCGCCGGCTCGCGCTGCCGCCCCGGGTGCAGGCGCTCATCCAGGCCGAAAGCCTCTTCAACGACGCGACCAGCCTGCTGCTGTTCCGAGTCGGGCTGTTCATGGTCATCGCCGGCGGCGCCGTGTCCTGGGGCCGGACCGCGGGCGAGTTCGCCCTGCTCGCCGGCGGCGGCCTGATCGTCGGGCTGCTGATCGCGGCCGGTGCCTTCGTGATCCGGCGCCGCACCGAGGACCCGGTCCTGGAGGCGGTCGTTTCCCTGGTCACGCCATACGCGGCGTACGTGCTCGCCGAATCCGTCGGCGGGTCGGGCGTGACCGCGGTCGTCGTCGCGAGCGTGCTGCTGGGCACGCAGGCGGAACGACTGACCACCGCGCGGATCCGCATCCAGGTCGGCGCTGTTTACGAGACCGTCGTGTTCCTGCTCGAAAGCGTCGTCTTCGGTCTGATCGGGCTGCAGCTGCCGGCCCTGGTGAGACGCGTCGCCGGAAACAGTCCCTGGTGGCTGCTCCAAGCGCTCGCGCTCGCCGCGACACTCGTGCTCGTCCGCCTGGTTCTGGTCTTCGCGCTCTCCGCGCTGCGCCAACGCCGCGGTGGGCAACGCATCTCCTGGCAAGTACCCGCGGTCGTCTCGTGGGCCGGCGCCCGCGGCGTCGTCCCGCTCGCCGCCGCCCTGTCACTCCCGGTCGTCGCGCTCGACGGTGCCCCGCTGCCCTCCCGCGACCTGGTCCTCCTGCTGACCACCGCGGTCATCGTGCTCACCCTCGTCGTGCAGGGCTTCACGCTCGCGCCGCTCGTCCGCCGGTCCGGTATCGCCCTCGACCCCGGCGACATCCAGCAGGAACAGAGCCGCGCCCGGCTGCGCCTCGCCGAAGCCGGCCTGAGCCACCTCGAGCACCTCGCCGAAACCGAATCCGCCCCGGCCTTCGTGCTCGACGAGCTCCAGACCAGCTGGCGCGCCCGCATCGCCCGGATCCGCCTCGACGAAGACACCGAACCGACCGACACCACCCGCTACGACGCCTACCGCACGCTGCGGCGGGAAACCCTCGACGTCGAAGCAGCCGAACTCACGAGGCTCTTCGCCCTCGGCACCATCACCGACACCACCCGGCGCCGCATCCAGCGCTTGCTCGACCTCGAACACGCCGGCCTGGGAGACGACGAACCGCGGTGAACCGCCGGGCGCAGCCTGCCCAAGGCACGCGGTTATCCGACCTGCTCTTGCGCCATGGGCGAATCCGGCATTTCAGCGGTCACTCCCTGCGGTCCCGTGGCCGGTGGGACGCCCTTGTAGGTCGTGAGGACCTCGCGCAGGGAGCCGCCCATCCGGATGCGGCCTCCGTCCATCCACAGGGCGGAGGTGCACAGGTCCGACAGCAGTTCGTCGGAGTGGGAGGCGAACACCAGCACGCCGGAACGGCGGGCGAGGTCCACCAGCCGTTGGCGCGCCTTGGCCATGAACGCCGCGTCGACCGCGCCGAGGCCTTCGTCGAGGATGAGGATCTCGGGGTCGATGGTGGTCACCACGCCGAGCGCGAGCCGCACGCGCATACCGGCGGAGTAGGTGCGCAGGGGCAGGTGCAGGTAATCACCGAGTTCGGTGAACTCCGCGATGTCGTCGACCCGCTTCTCCATCTGCTTGCGGGTCATGCCCAGGAACAGGCCCCGGATCAGGATGTTCTCGCGGCCGGACACTTCCGGGTCCAGGCCCACGCCGAGGTCGAACACCGGCGCGATCCGCCCGACGACGCGGGTACTGCCCCGGGTCGGCTCGTAGATTCCGGACAGCAGCCGCAGCAGCGTGGACTTGCCGGCGCCGTTGTGCCCGACCAAGCCCACTCGGTCGCCGTCGCGCAGGGACAGGGTGATGTCCTGCAGCGCCTCGATGAGCGGGACCTTCGCCGCCGTGCCGATCTTGCCGCCGACCTTGCCCAGCACCCGCTTCTTGAGCGAGCGGGTCTTGGCTTCGAAGATCGGGAAATCGACGTAGGCGCCCGTCACCTCGATGCTCACCATGCTGCCGTCCCCTCACGCCGCCGACCGAATGCGAACGGAAATTATCATTCGCATCCAGGCGGCGTTCCGGCACCCCGCGGCGCGAGGTAACGTGCGGCCGGTGAGTCAGCAGACCGTCGAGCAGGGCTTTCGCCCTCCGCAGCAAGCTCGCAGCCGGGCGTCCCTGCAGAAGGTGCTGGCCGCGGCCGAGCGCGTGCTGGCCGACGGGGGCATCGCGGAATTCACCGTCGCGGCGGTGGCCGAGCGGGCGGGGCTGTCGGTGGGGGCGATCTACCGCCGGTTCTCGGGCAAGGACCAGCTACTGCACGCCGTCAAGGACCAGGTGCTCGGGCAGCTGGAGACCAGCGTGAGCGACGCACTTCGCTCGTCGGCGCCCGGGCTGCGCGAGGTCTTCGGTGCGTTCACCGGGGCGCTGGCACGCACCTTCGCGCACCACGACCGGATCTTCCCGGAACTGCTCGACGGCCAGCGCGCCGAAGGACGTGAACGCGGCCTGCAAGCTCTGGCCTCGATCCAGCAGGCCCTCGTCGAAGCTGCCGAGCCGTGCCTCGGGGAGGTCCGCCGGCCGGATCGCGCGCCGGCCGTGCGGATGGCCGCTCGAACCGTGATCGGCTCGTGCGTGCACCGGGCCGCCACGAGCCGGTTCTGGTCCGACGGCCTGTCCTGGACCACGTGGGCCACCGAAACGACCGAGCTGGCGCTGGCCTACCTGACGTCACCCGAGCGTGGCTGACCGAGTCACGGGACCGGCGGGAGGCGTCGTTCGGCCGATTGGCGTTCGAGGGCGAGCCCGCGGAGAGCAAGGTGTTCTCGGCGAACGGGCGGCCGATCAGCTGCACTCCGAGCGGCAGTCCGGCGGCCGTGAGCCCGGCGGGGAGCTGCAGCGCGGGGAGGCCCGTGACGTTCGCGGGGAGGCAGAAGCGGGTGTAGGCCTCCGACGCGCCCTCGACGACGCCGTCGGGCCAGCGGATGTACGGGTCGGCGCGCGGGGCGGCCGGCGCGGACACCGTGGGGGTCAGCAGGACGTCGACGTGCTCGAACAGCTGCTTGAACCGGCCGCGGACGACGGTGCGCAGCCGCTGGGCGTTGAGGTAATCGGTGGCGAGGATCGCTTCGCCCACCTCGGTGAGCAGGCGGACGTCGTCCCCGAACAGGTCGGGGGTGCGCCGCAGCGTGCGGGACTGGTACGCGCTCGCCTCGGCGGTCAGCAAGGTCCACTCGACGACGGGGATGGCGTCCGGTTCGGGGATCACCACGGGGATCAGGTCCGCTCCGGCGGCTGCCAGCGTCGCCGCCGCGCTGGCGGCCGCGCGCGAAGCGTCGGGGGCGCACCGTTCGGTGAAGTAGTTCTGCGGGATCCCGACGCGCAGGCCGGCGACGTCGTCGTCCAGGTGCGCGTGGAAGGCCGCCGCGGGCCCGGCGGTGCCGGCGTCGCGGGGATCCGGGCCGGCGAGCACCGCCAGGATCCACGCGGCGTCCCGGACGTTCCGCGTGATCGCGCCGACGTGGTCCAGCGCCCACGACAACGGGGTCACCCCGAACCGGGAAACCCGGCCGTACGTGGGTTTCAACCCGACCGCGCCGCACACCGCGGCCGGGATGCGGACGGAACCGGCGCTGTCCGTGCCCAGTGCCACATGCACGATGCCCGCGCCGACGGCGGCACCGGAGCCGCCGCTGGAACCGCCAGGGATCCGCGTCAGGTCCCACGGGTTGGCGGTGCCGGGTGTGGTGCCGCCGTGCGCGAACTCGTGCGTGGTGGTCTTCCCGACGATCGGCATACCGGCCGTGAGCACCCGCTCGACGGCCGCCGCGTCCCGGTCCGGCAGGTGGTCCGCGCGGACCGCCGACCCGGCCGCCGTCACCACTCCGCGCGTGTCGAACAGATCCTTCACCGCGACCGGGATTCCTTGCAGGGGCCCGGATCTTCGCCCCGCGGCGATGGCCGTCTCGGCTGCCCGGGCCTGCGCGAGGAAGGACTCCTCGGTGACCGTCGCGAAGGCGTGCAGTTCGGGCTCCCACGCGGCGAGCCGCTTCAGCGTGTGTTCCGCCAGTTCCACCGGGCTGACCTCACGGGCGGCCACCAGCGCCGAGAGCGCGGACAGCGGCTGATCGAGTAGTTCCGAGCTCACGCCAGTCCCTCCCCTTCGCCGGCCGACATCGCCGAGGGCATCGTGTCGCCGAGTTCGTACCGGCTCGCCGCGCGGCTCAGCTCGACGATTTCGACCGCGTCACGCGGAAATTCACGAACCTTGCGGCCGGTCGCCGGCACCCCGGCGTGGTCCAGCAGGACTTCGAGGCGCCTCAGCGCAGCCGAATCCGTAGGTGTCGTGGCCATTGGCTGCCCCTTCGGGGTCACCGGCGCCCCGACGGCGCGGAAACGTTGTCGTGAAGCCGGTCGATCTCCCGGCGGTCGGCCGCGTGCCCTTCCGCGAGGTACCACTCGGCGATCCGATCGGAGTTCGCGTACCAGACGTCCGGGTGGCCGCTGATCACGGCGAGCGCCTCGGCCAGTGCCCGGGCGCGGAACGGCTGCCCGACCAGGAACGGGTGCAGCGACAGCGTGAACACCGCGCCCGGCTGGTCCGCGGATTCCTCGTGCAGCGTGGTGAACTGGTCCGCGACCAGCTGCGTGAACGCGCTCGGTGGCAGCCCTTGGTCGACGAACACGGGGATGTCGTTGATTTCGATGGAGTACGGCACGGACGCGAACGGCACCCCGGACGAAACCTCGATCGGGAACGGGAAATCGTCCGCGATCCAGTCCAGCGAGTAGGTGAACCCGAGCTCGGCCAGCAGGTCGACGGTGTGCTCGGTCTCGGTGAGCGCCGGCCCCAGCCACCCGCGCGGAGCCGACCCGGTCGCCTCGGTGAGGACGTCGCGGATCGCGGTCAGCTCCGCCCGCTCCGTTTCCGGGTCCAGCCCCGTCCATAGCCGACTGTTCGTGCGCCCGTGGCCCAGGAAGGCCCAGCCCCGCTCACGGCCGGCGGCGACGATCTCCGGGTACCGCTCGGCCGCGTCGGAGTTCAGCAGCGCCGAGACGGGCAGTTCGTGCGCGTCGATCGCGCGAAGCAGCCGCCAGAAGCCGATCCGGGCCCCGTAGTCGCGCCAGCCGTGGTTCAACGGGTCGACCGGGAGTCCAGCAGTCACCGACGTCCGGCTCGTCGAGGGGCGGCCGGGTTCGAAGTGCTCGACGTTGACCGCCACGTAACACGCCATCCGCCGGCCGCCGGGGAACAGCCGGCCCGGGCGGCCGGGGCGCGGCCAGTGCCGGTACGGAGGATTCTTCTGCGCGGCCATCGTCGTTCCTTTCCCACACCGGATCGGTCGGCGTTCGCGGTCCTCGCCGGACAGTGCCGAGATGCTACCAACAAGTTCTGCAAATCGAAACCGTAATCCTGATATTCAGAACCTGCTCAAGGTGGTGGGCAGGGCTCGCACGCGACGATTCCAGGGTTGCGGCGGTCGGCGCGCGGCGCCGGGTGGAAAGTTTCAGCCTGCTCCGCTGGGCGCACCTTCGTCGACAACACCATCACCGACGACGGCCGCTGCCGGACCGGCCGCCCTCAACCGCGGCAGAGATCGACTCGTCCGACCGGCTCGGACGTCGAACCGAAGGGGCGGCCCGGATTCCCGCACGGCAACGAAATCGGACTCGACCACGTCGGCCGAGGCGTCCGGGGATCGGCAGCGCGCCTTCCCGCTCACCACCCTGACGGACACGGAAAGTGACGAAGAGCTGCCTCGACCACCGCGGCCGTTCGCGAGTCCGCCGCGCGAAGACCGGCCGGCCCCGGTGTCCGTTTTGCGCCGAAAGACGCGTGCGGATCGCTCCGCCGGAGGCGCACCGGCGGCCCTTCTCGCACAAGATTCACTGGAGGTCGAACAAGATCCTGAAAGGTGGTCTTCACCGCGGCACACCTGATCACCACACAACCCGCACGAGCACGGCGCAACGCGCAAGATCAGGAGCGGCAACCACATTGTTGCACCGGGTGGTCAGGTGTGCGCGGTCCGCGCGGCACTCATCGCGACCATCAAAATCAAGTCCACGTCAAGTCAATAAATAAGCTCCCCCCGACGGGCTTGGAGCATTTCATCCCCGGCCCGCTCCTCGCACAGTGCGGCCGCGTGCGAAATCGGGAGATCAAGTTCAGGAATGGTCACGACAACAGTGTCGCAGCGGCGAAACACGAAGTCCTCGAATAGGCGAGTGTGATCAGCCGGCGACGCTGCGCGGTTGCGCGCCCAGCGGTTCGACACCGGACGCGACCACCTCACCACACTCGGCTAAATCCTTGGCAGATCAGGAAAAATCAGGCTGCCCTGGCCCCCGCGAACGGGCCCGTCAACAAAAAAGGTCGACACCACGGAAAACGCTCTCGGGACGAGAAGATCCTGGCGTCGTAATGTGTCCGTAAGGGCGGGTTCGGTTTCGATGACACGTCCTTGAGTATTAGGGTGGGTGTCGCACCACCCCGAAACGACGCCGGCATGGCTGGCCGGTCCTGCAAGAGAGGTGGGTGACAACGTGGTGGGAAAAAGCAGAGCCGGAGCCCGAGCGAATCCGATGAGTTCCTGACAGACCGTCGGATTGAATCTCTACGGGGGTACGGCAAGCACGCCATCACCGCGGCTCGCACCGAGCGCGTTTACACCGAGGTGCTCGCGACCGTGGCGAAGGTCGATCGAGTGGCGGCCGAGAGCCACTTCTTCGAAGACCTGGGCGCCAACTCGCTGGTGATGGCCCACTTCTGCGCCAAGGTGCGCAAGCGCGCCGACGTGCCGTCGGTGTCGATGAAGGACGTCTACGCCAACCCCACAGCCCGCAGCCTCGCGACCGCGCTCACCGACGACGAGCCCGCGATGGCGGAGGCGGCGGCCTTGGTCACCGACCGTGAGCGGGCTCCGGCGCTCGCCGAAGAGCCACTCGACACCCGGCGCGCCGGGGCCGGGTGGTACGTCCTCTGCGGACTGCTGCAGTTCCTGACTTTCCTGGGCTACTCCTACCTCGCCGCGGTGCTGGTGGTGCGCGGGACCTCGTGGGTCTACGCCGCGCCCACCCTGCTGGACGTCTACGTCCGGCTGGTGCTGTTCGCCGGCGCGAGTTTCATCGGCTTGTGCCTCCTGCCGATCGTGGCGAAGTGGGTGCTCATCGGCCGGTGGAAGCCGCGGCGGATCCGCGTGTGGACCCTCGGTTACTTCCGGTTCTGGCTCGTGAAGACGCTGGTGCAGCGCAACCCGGTGGCATTGCTGTTCCTGGGCTCGCCGCTGTACACCCTGTACCTCAAAGCGCTGGGCGCGAAGATCGGCCGCGGCGTGGCCATCTTCTCCCGCAACGTGCCCGTGTGCACCGACCTGCTGACGATCGGTGAAGGGTCGGTGATCCGCAAGGACTCGTTCTTCACCGGCTACCGGGCCGAGGCCGGAGTGATCCGGACCGGGCCGGTGACCCTCGGCAAGGACGTGTTCGTGGGTGAGCTGTCGGTGCTCGACATCGGCTGCTCGATGGGCGACGGATCCCAGCTGGGGCACGTCTCGTCGCTGCACCCCGGGCAGGCCGTGCCCGCCGGTGAGCACTGGCACGGGTCGCCGGCGCTGCGCACCGAAGCGGACTACCGCGGCGTCGGCCCCGCGCACTGCGGCATGTTCCGCCGGTTCTGCTACGGCGTCTCGCAACTGCTGACCATGCTGCTGCTCTACCTGCCGCTGGCGATCGGCGGCGTGGACCTGCTGATCGCCAAGGTCCCGCGCCTCTCGACGACGCTCACCACGCCCGTGCTTTCCCTCGGGAACTGGCAGTTCTACCGCGACGCGGTGGCGGTCACGCTCGTGATCTTCTTCGGCGTCTCGCTGATCGGGCTGCTCTTCATCGCCGTCGTCCCGCGCGTGCTCAACCTCGCACTGAAGCAGGACAAGGTCTACCGCCTCTACAGCCTGCGCTACTCGATCGTGCGGGCGATCCGGTTGATCAGCAACTTCAAGTTCTTCCTGAGCGTGTTCGGCGACAGCTCCGCGATCGTGCACTACCTGCGTTACCTCGGCTACCGGATGCCCGACGTCGAGCAGACGGGTTCGAACTTCGGCACCGGGGTCAAGCACGAGACGCCGTTCCAGAGCACCATCGGCAGCGGCACGATGGTCGCCGACGGGCTGTCCGTGGTGAACGCCGACTACTCGAGCACGTCGTTCAAGGTGTCGCGGGCGGCCATCGGCGGGCACAACTTCCTGGGCAACATGGTCGTCTACCCCTCGCAGGGGCGGACCGGGGAGAACTGCCTGCTCGCCACGAAGGTCCTGGTGCCCGTGGACGGCCCGGTCCGCGAGAACGTCGGGCTGCTGGGGTCACCGAGCTTCGAGATCCCCCGCACGGTCGCGCGTGATCGCCAGTTCGACCACTTGAGATCCGGGGACGAACTGCGCCGCCGGCTGGCCGCGAAGAACCGGCACAACGCCGTCACCGCGTTGATGTTCCTGCTGGTGCGCTGGTTCTACTTCTTCGGCATCACGATGCTGGGCTGGTTCACGGTCGACCTCTTCCCGCGGTTCGGGGTCTCGGCGGTGGCGGTGGCCTCGGTCGCCACGCTGCTGTTCAGCGCCCTGTATTTCACGCTCGTGGAACGCGCGTCCATCGCGATCCACCCGCTGCGACCGCTGTACTGCTCGATCTACGACAAACGCTTCTGGCGGCACGAGCGGTTCTGGAAGGCCGCACTGTCCACGGTGCACGTCCAGGCGTTCAACGGGACACCGTTCAAGAACCTCGCGTGGCGGCTGCTGGGGGTCAAGGTCGGCAAGCGCGTCTTCGACGACGGCGCCGGACTGCCCGAGAAAACACTCGTGACGATCGGCGACGAGGCCACCCTCAACGTCGGCTGCCACGTGCAGTGCCACTCCCAGGAGGACGGTGCGTTCAAGGCCGACCGCATCGTCGTGGGCGCGCGCTCCACCGTCGGGGTCGGTGCCTGGGTCCACTACGGAGCGACGGTCGGCGAGGGCGCGGTCCTCGCCGCCGATTCCTTCCTGATGAAGGGAGAAGACGTACCGCCGCACACCCGGTGGGAGGGCAACCCGGCCAGGGAGGTCCGGGCCGGCCAGCCGACCGGGGAACGGGACCACAAGCCCCGGCCGGGCGGCAGGCATCGCCGGCCGCCGGAGGGCAACGGACGGGCGAACGGGAGTATCACCGTCGTCAACGGAAAGCGGCCGGCCGGCCTGTTCAGACGGTGAGTGGAGGGGAGACACATGGGAGAGCCAGCGAGAGCCGACGACCGGTTCTGGCGGGACGTGCTCGTGGCCGGGGGAGCCACGGCGATCCCGCGGTGGGGACCGGGTTCGGCCGCGGGCGCGGGGAAGCGGACGCAGAAGCTGCCCGGTGAAGTGGCCGCGGGCGTGCGCCGCCTGGCACGGGAACTGGGGATCCCGCGCAGCGCGGTGCTGCTCGCCGCCCACGCCAAGGTGCTCGCCGCGCTGAGCGGCGAACCCGAAGTGGTGACCGGCTACGTCACGCCGGAAGGCCGGACGTTGCCGTGCCGGCTGGCGACCGAGTCCGGCACTTGGCGGGATGTGGTGCGCGAGGCCGCGCGAGCCGAAGCGGAGTTGTTGTCCCACCGGGACTTCCCGGTCGCCAAGCTGCGGCGAGACCTCGGCGTGACCGGCCCGGTCGCCGAGGCTGTGTTCGATCCCGTCGGCGACGGGGCGCTCGGCGGTGCGGCGCTGCTGCGCGTCGGCTTCGTGGTCCGCGGGCTGCGGCTTTCCGTGCGGTTGCGCTACCGCACCGACGCGATCGACGCCGAAGAAGCGGCCCGGATCGCCGGTTACCACGTCACCGCGCTCGCGCTGCTGGTGGCGGATCCGGACGCCGAGCACGCCGGGCAGAGCCTGCTCTCCCCCGAAGAACTCCGGTTCCAGCTCGACGAGCTCGCCGGACCGCCTCGGCCGCTGCCCGATCTGCGGGCGCACCAGCTGTTCGAGCAGCGGGCGCGGCGCCACCCGGAAGCGCTCGCCGTGGTCCACGGCGAGCACGCCTGGACGTACGGCGAGCTCAACGAACGAGCCAACCGCCTGGCCCGCGCGCTGATCGCCCACGGGGTGCGCCGCGAAGACGTGGTGGGCGTGGTGACCGAGCGGAACCTCGACTGGCTCACCGCCGTGCTCGCCGTGTTCAAGGCCGGCGGCGCGTACCTGCCGCTCGAACCGCACTTCCCGCCCGAGCGGATCGCCACGACGTTGCGCCGCGCCGGCTGCGAGCTGGTCCTGACCGAACCGGGCAGCACGGCCACGCTCGAGCAGGCGCTGGAGCTGCTGCCCGCCGTGCAGCCGATGCACGTCGAAATGGCCTGTGCGGAGAACCGGGCCGGCACCGACCTCGGCGTCGAGGTCTCCGCCGACCAGCTCGCCTACATCTACTTCACCTCCGGCTCCACCGGTGAGCCCAAGGGCGCGATGTGCGAGCACGCGGGGATGCTGAACCACTTGCTCGCGAAGATCGACGACCTCGGGGTCACCGAGGGCTCGGTGGTCGCGCAGACCGCGCCGCAGTGCTTCGACATCTCCCTGTGGCAGCTGCTGGCGGCACTGCTCGTGGGCGGGCGGACCCTGATCGTCGAGCAGGAGGTGATCCTCGACGCCGAACGGTTCGTCGACCGGATCGCCCGCGGCCGAGTCGCGGTCGCGCAGGTCGTGCCGTCCTACCTCGAGGTCGTCCTGTCCTTCACCGAAGGCCACCCGAGTCCGCTGCCGGACCTGCGGTGCGTGTCGGTGACCGGCGAAGCCCTCAAGAAGGAGCTGGCGCAGCGCTGGTTCGCGGCGTACCCGGACGTCAAGCTGGTCAACGCCTACGGCCTCACCGAGACTTCCGACGACACCAACCACGAGGTCATGGACCGCGTGCCGGACTCCGAACGGGTCCCGCTCGGCCGGCCGATCACCAACGTGCGCGTGGGTGTCGTCGACGAGCACCTGCAGCCGGTGCCGCTGGGGGCGCCGGGCGAGATCGTGTTCTCCGGCGTGTGCGTGGGCCGCGGGTACGTGAACGACCTCAAGCGGACCCGCGCGGCGTTCCTGCCCGACCCGTACCGGGCGGGCGAGCGGCTCTACCGCAGTGGCGACCGGGGCCGCTGGATCCCCGGGGGCAAGCTGGAGTTCCTCGGCCGCCGCGACAGCCAGGTGAAGATCTCGGGCTTCCGGATCGAGATCGGCGAGGTCGAAAACGCGCTGCTGCGCGTGCCCGGTGTCCACGACGGCGCCGTGGTGGTCGCCGAGCGGGGTGGCGGCACCAAGCACCTGGTGGCGTTCTACTCCGCCGCCGAACCGCTGCCCGCGGGCGCGGTGCAAGCCCGGTTGAGCGAGTCGCTGCCCGAATACCTGGTCCCGTCGGCCTTCCACTGGCGGGAACGGCTTCCGCTCACCGCCAACAGCAAGATCGACAAGAAGTCCCTGACCGCGCTGGCGGCGGAACTCGAATCGGCCGACCAGGAGTACGACGCCCCGGCCACGCCGGCGGAGCGCCGGCTCGCGACCGCGTGGGCCGGGGTGCTCGGTCTCGCGCCGGAGAAGATCAGCCGGCAGGACCACTTCTTCGACCGGGGCGGCACGTCGCTCTCGGCGGTGAAGCTGGCCGTCGCGTTGGATCGCGCGGTGTCGCTCGCCGACCTGACGCGGCACCCGGTGCTCGCCGAGCAGGCGAAGCTGCTCGAGGACCAGTCCCGCCCCCGCACCGGGGACCTGCTCCAGCCGCTCACGGAGCAGACCGGTCCCGTGGCCGCCGTGCTGGTCTGCTTCCCGTACGCCGGAGGCAACGCGGTGAACTTCCGGCCGCTGGCCGAAGCGTTGGCAGGCAGCGGGCTGGCGGTGCGCGCCGTCGAACTGCCCGGCCACGATCCGGCCGCCGACGACGAGCCGTTCACCCCGATGGCGAACGTGATCGACCAGGTCGTCGCGGAGCTCGACCGCCTGGCCCCGGAGCGGGTCCTGTTGTGGGGCCACTCTTCGGGCGCCGCCTACGCGTTCGAGACCGCCCGGCGCCTGGCCGCCCGCGGGGTGGACGTGCGCCGGCTGTTCCTGGGCGCGCAGCTGCTGGGCACCGCCGACGAGCGGCGGTCCGCGATCAGCGAGCTGGGCCGGCGGAGCAACGCCGAGCTCGCCACGGCGCTGGCCACCGACAGCGGTTACCCGGAGGTCGCCGGGCTCGGCTCGCACCGCGCCGAGCGCGTCGGCGCCGCGTTCCGCTACGACTGCGTGTCCGCGCACAGCTACCTCGCGTCCGCGCTGGCGATGCCGCCGGCGGTGCGGCTGACCACCCCGGTCACCGTCGTCGCCGCGGACGACGACCCGATCACCGCCGGCTTCCGCGAACGCCACGACGAGTGGCAACTGCTGGCCGAAGACGTCGAACTACGGGTGATCGACGGCGGCGGCCACTACTTCCCGAGCACCAACCCGGCCGGGACCGCGCAGCTCGTCCTTGGCGCCGTCGAACCAGTGCCCACAACCTGAAGCGCCAGCCGAAAGGACAAGACATGACTTCCTCATCACCGGCGTCCGCGGTCGCGGTGCAAGTGCGGCCGGGCGGCGTCCCGCTGCTCCCGGCCGAGCCGGGCGGCAGTGCGGCGGCCTGGGCGAGTGAGCACCGGGACGCGGTGCGTGCCATCGTCGCCGACCACGGCTCGGTCCTGGTCCGGGGACTCGGCCTGGCCGACCCTGCCGACGTCGCCGCGGTGTTCGCGCACGTGGGCACCGAGCTGATCCCCGACCGGGAAGCGTTCGCTTCGCGCGAAACCTATTCCGCCGGGGTGTACTCGTCGTCGGCCTGGCCCCAGAACCAGCCGATGTGCATGCACCACGAGCTGAGCTACCGGCTCGAGTTCCCGGGCTTGCTGCTGTTCGCGTGCCTCGGCGCGCCCACCGAAGGCGGCGCCACCGCGGTGGCCGACGCGCCGACGGTGCTCGGCGCGCTGCCGGCGGAGCTGGTCCGGCGGTTCGAGCAGGAGGGGTGGCTGCTGACCCGCAGCTACAACGACGAGATCGGCGCGACCTTCGCCGAATCGTTCGGCACCGACGACCGCGCCGCGATCGAGGACTACTGCCGTGCCAACGCCATCGAGTTCGAGTGGCAGGCCGACGGCGGGTTGCGCACCCGGCAGCGGCGCAGCGCCGTGGTGCACCACCCGGTCACCGGGCGGCCCTGCTGGTTCAACCAGGTCGCGTTCCTCAACGAGTGGACGATGGACCCCGAGGTCCGCGAATACCTGGTCGACGTCTACGGGCCCGACGGGCTGCCGTTCAACACCCGCTTCGGCGGTGGCGACCCGATCGGCGAAGACGTGGTGCAGCTGCTGAACAGCGTGTACGAGGCCAACACCGCCCGGGAACCGTGGCAGGCGGGCGACCTCATGCTCGTGGACAACATCCGGACCGCGCACAGCCGGGAACCCTTCGAGGGACCCCGCGAGGTGCTCGTCGGGATGACCGATCCGGTGCGGGTGGCCGACCTCGCGCCCACGATCGAGGTGGGTGCGAGATGACGGCGACCCGCCCCACCACGGTCCGGACCCCGGCCGACGGTGCGAGTGCCGTCCGCCCGTTCGCCGTGATCGGCGGCGGCCAGGTGCAGCGCGCGCTCGACGGCCGGGAGCGGCAGATCGTCGAGCTGGTCGAGGCCACCTACCGGCTGCACAGCGCCGGTGATTCGGTGAACCCGCCGTCCTACTTCCTCCGGTTCCCCGACCGTCCGTCGTCGCGGATCATCGCGCTGCCGGCCTCGATCGGCGAACCGGTGCGAGTGGACGGTCTCAAGTGGATCGCGAGCTTCCCCGAGAACGTCGCGTCCGGCCTGCCCCGGGCCTCGGCGGTGCTCATCCTCAACGACCACGACACCGGTTACCCGTTCGCGTGCCTGGAAAGCTCGATCATCAGCGCCACGCGGACCGCGGCGCTGGCGACGTCCGCCGCGAACGCGCTGAGCCGGGGCCGGGCGCGCCCGGCCCGCATCGGGTTCTTCGGGACCGGGCTCATCGCCCGGTACGTGCACACCTTCCTCGCCGCCACCGGCTGGGAGTTCGACGAGATCGGCGTGCACGACCTGTCGCCCGAGAGCGCCGCCGGGTTCCGCGGCTACCTGGAGAGATCGGGGACGGGCAGCCGGATCACGGTGCACGAGGAGCCCGGGTCGCTGATCCGCTCGAGCGACCTGATCGTGTTCGCCACCGTCGCGGGCCGGCCGCACGTGTCCGACCGGTCGTGGTTCGACCACAACCCGTTGGTGCTGCACGTGTCCCTGCGCGATCTGGCGCCCGAACTCCTGTTGAGCACGGCCAACTTCGTCGACGACGTGGAGCACTGCCTGAAGGCGGGCACGTCGCCGCACCTGGCCGAGCAGCTCACGGGAAACCGGGACTTCCTGGACGGCACGCTGGACGACGTCCTGGCCGGGCGGGTGCCCGTGCCGGCCGACCGTCCGGTGGTGTTCTCCCCGTTCGGTCTCGGGGTCCTCGACCTGGCTGTGGGCAAGTACGTCCACGACGAGGTCGCCCGGGCCGGCGAGCTGAACGTCGTCCCGGACTTCTTCCACGACCTGAGCCGCTACGGCCACTGACGAGCTTGACTGTGAGGGGGTCATCGTGCCCGTGATATCCGTTCCCTTCGACTTCAACGAAGAGGAGCTCTACGTCGATCTCGAACCGATCTTCGGGCACTCGCTCTTCCTGAAGTGCGAGGGCTTCAACTTCGCCGGGTCGATCAAGCTGAAGGCCGCGACGCAGATGGTCGAGGCCGCCGAGTGGCACGGCCTCCTGAAGCCGGATTCGATTCTGGTCGAGTCGTCGTCGGGGAACCTCGGCGTCGCGCTCAGCATGGTCGCCGCCAGCAAGGGTTACCGGTTCCTGTGCGTCACCGACTCGCGCTGCAACCTGGCCAGCAGGCGCCTCATGGAGGCGCTGGGCAGCCGCGTGCACGTGATCTCGCAACCCGCCGGATCCGGTGGTTTCCTCGGCGCGCGGCTCGATCTGGTGCGCGGGCTGTGCGCCGCCGACGACCGGTACGTCTGGCTGAACCAGTACGCGAACCCGGCCAACTGGCGGGCGCACTACCAGACCACCGCGCCGGAGATCGCCCGTCAGTTCCCCGAACTCGACGTGCTGTTCGTGGGCGCGGGGACCACGGGGACGCTGATGGGCTGTGCCCGCTACTTCCGCGAGTGGCCCCGGCCCGTCCGGGTCATCGCGGTGGACAGCGCCGGTTCGGTGACCTTCGGTGGCGAACCCGGCCGCCGGATGATCCCCGGCCTCGGCACGAGCGTCCGGCCGCCGCTGCTCGACGAGCGGTACGTGGACGAGGTGATCGTGGTCGAGGAGGCGGACACCATCCGCAGCTGCCACCGCCTGGCCCGCAGCGGGTTCCTGTTCGGCGGCTCCACCGGCACCGTCGTCAGCGGCGCCATGCGCTGGCTGCCCGAACACGAGGGACGCGACCTCACCGCGGTCGCCATCGCCCCGGATCTCGGCGAGCGTTACCTCGACACGATCTACCAGTCGAACTGGCTCCACGACCTCTACGGCGACGAGGTGCTCGACGAGGACGAGCTGATCGCCGGTCTCCGCCTGGACTGATCTCCGGTCCGGGCGGACCGGCCGAGCACGACACGAGCGGCTGACGCCTGCCCGGGAAACCGGTGCGGAGCGGGCTCCGGGACGTCATGGGTTCCGGGGCCGCCGTCGTCGATGTCGACCCACACCGTGGTTGCCGGAAACGGGGCGACTGTCCACTTCGGTCTCTTAAGTCATCGCTCCGGTGTCGATCCACTGTGGACTGGGGGCTCGGTCCTGGCCCGCCCTGCTGTGCCGATGACCGGCACGACGGGCCACCTCTCTCAAGCAGACGCCGCTCCTCGCCCGAAACTCCCCCACTTCATCCGGCGGCCGGATGAGTTGTGCGCCGGGTTCTCGTGCGCCAATTGCTGCCGAGACAGCCCGTGGCAACCGGGCCACGAGCGCCTCGGCGAGGGCCGATTCCGGTGCAGTTGGTGATCTGGCAGCACTGCGTGGGTGGTGGCGGCCTGCCCGTTCGGGTCGTGACGGCCTGTCCGGCGGGCCGCGAATTTCTGCCCACACGGGCGCCGGGTGCGCTGTTCCACTTGTGCGACAGCCGGAAGCGCGGGACACGAACCCGGTGGCGCGGCCGGCAGGCGTCGTGGGCGGGGAACCCGGCCGACGGCGCCCCGGGCGGCGCCGGGCAGGCGAAGCCCGCGGATCGCCAGTGGACCCCACCAACGCAAGGAGCCCCCATGACCACGCACCCCGAACCGCTCGAACGCGATCCCGTCGCGGCCCAACCGCAGCGAACCGCCGAGAAGGTGCCGCTGCGGGAAATCCGCCGGTCGACCGTCATCGGCTGGGTGGCCGGCATCGTCGCCGTCTACGACTTCATCCTGTTCGGCACTTTGCTGCCGCGCATCTCGGCGACGTTCGGCTGGTCGGAATCGTTCGCGCTGTTCGTGTCGACGCTGGTGAGCGTGGGCACGGCGGTCGCGTTGTTCGCGATCGGGCCGATCGTGGACCGGATCGGGCGCCGACGCGGGATGATCGCCACCGTGAGCGGCACGGCGCTCGCGTCCGCGGTGACCGCGGCGACCGGCGGAGCGGCCAGCCTCGTCGCCGTCCGGTCCATCAGCGGGCTGAGCCTGTCCGAGCAGTCGGTGAACGCGACCTACCTCAGGCGGGCTCTACAACGCCGCCGAGGACGAACGCGTTTCGCGCCACCGCGGCTTCGTGTTCTCGATGGTGCAGACGGCCTGGCCGCTGGGTGCGCTCGCCGCCGCGGGCTTCGTCGCGCTCGTGTCGGTGTTCCTCGATCCGGGCCAGTGGCGCTGGGTCTTCCTCCTCGCCACCGTGCCCGCGGTCATCGTGGCCCTGCTGTGCCGCAAACTGCGGGAGAGCCCGCAGTTCCTCGCGCAGCGCGCTTCGGCCACGAAACAGCGCTCCGCGCCGCTGTCGCTGATCTTCCGGCGCGCGCAGCTGCGCAACACCCTCGTGCTCGCGCTCGGGTGGCTCACCAACTGGATGGCGATCCAGACCTTCAGCGTGCTCGGCACCACCGTGCTCGAGTCGGGCAAGGGCTTCAGCTCGTCGAACAGCCTGCTGCTGGTCATCGCGTCGAACCTGGTCGCCGCGCTCGGTTACCTCGCCCACGGCTGGCTCGGCGACCGCTTCCCGCGCCACCGCGTGATCGCCTTCGGCTGGACCGTGGCCGCGGTGATGTTCACGCTGATGCTGCTCGGCCCGGACAACGTGGGCTTCGTGCTCGTCACCTACATGATCGGGCTGTTCTTCCTGCTCGGCCCGTACGCGACCCTGCTCGTGTTCCAGTCCGAGTGCTACACGACCGCGTGCCGCGCGACCGGCGGCGCGTTCGCGTTCGCCATGAGCCAGCCCGGCGCCATCCTCGGCGGGCTGCTGCTGTCGGCGCTCACCGGCCTCGGCTGGGGGTACGGCCCGGCCGCGCTCGTCGTCGGGGCCGGTGCCTGCCTCGTCTCGGGGTTGGTGATGCTCGCGGGGCGCACCGTCGCGGGAGCCTGACCCCCGGAGTGAACCCCGGGGCGGCCCGGGGTTCACCGGGGCAGGAGCTGGTCCTTGAGCGTGTCGGCGAGCCAGGTCTCGTACCGCTGCGGCGACCAGCGGCGGTCGCCGACGAGGAGCGTGAAGACCTCGGGCGACATCAGTGCGTGGATGACGTCGGCCGCGTCCTTCTCGCGCAGCCCGGGCCGCAGGGCGCCGGCGCGGGCGAGGGAGCGGGCGATCTGCTTCTGGCCGTCGCTGCGGGTGCGGGCCCGCTCGGCCAGCAGCGCCGCGGCGTCGCGGTCGGACGCCGCGGCGCCCGTGAGGATGCGGTACAGCGGCGAGGTCCGCACGTTCACTTCCCGGCAGAGGGCGGCGAAACCCGCGAGCTGGCGGGCCGGGTCGGGGTCGTGGAGCAGGGCCTGCGCGGTGGGCTGATCGGTGAGGCCGACGGCGTCCTCGCTGCCGGAGACGGCGGCGTCGAGCAAGGCCGTGAGGATGCCGAGCTTCGACGAGAACAGCCGGTACACCGTGGCTGCGGGGACTGCGGACCGTTCGCTGATCGCGTCCACGGTCGTCGCCGCGTAGCCGCGCTCGGCGAACAGCTCGGCGGCCGCGTCGACGACAGCCGCGCGAGCCAGGCGGGTCCGCGCCTGGCCGCCTCGTCCCGGGGTCGTCACAGATTGAGAGTAGCACTCTTGAATTGAGAGGATTACTCTCAAACCCGAGAGGAGGCCGGAATGAACCGTACGAAGGGTGCCGTGGCCGCGCCGCGAGTCACGGCGATGACGGGGCTCGTCCTGGCGGCAGGAGTGGTGGTCCAGGGGCTGTTCGCGGGCGGGTTCCTGGGCGGGGATCACGGGTGGTTCGCCTGGCACGAGGTGCTGGGCACCGCGCTGGTGCTGCCCCCGCTGGTGAGTCTCGTGGCCGCACTGGTGCTGCTGCGCCGGCAGCCCGACCCGCCTTCGGTACTGGCGACGCGGGTGTTCCTGCTCGTGCTCGTCGTCGTGGTGATCGTGACGGGGCATGCCGGGCGCGGCCTGCTCGCCGTGCACATCCCGGCCGCCGTCGCGGTGGCGGGGATCGCCGTCCGGCAGGCGGCGGGGTTCGTCCGCATCCCCGCCCTCAAGCGCAACGGTTCGGGCCGCGCCGAAGGGTGGCACGCCTAGCGTCGGCTGGGTGATCGAACACGTGAGCATCAAGCCGAACGTGCTGTACTTCGGGACGCCGGTGGCGTTGCTGACGACCGAAAACGCGGACGGTTCGGCGAACATCACGCCGATGTCGTCGTTCTGGGCGCTGGGCGAGACGGTGGTGCTGGGACTGAGCCGGAGTTCGCACGGGGCGCGGAACCTGGTGCAGCGCCCGGAACTGGTGATCAACCTGCCGGGGCCCGAGCTGTGGGAGCGGGTGGAGCGGCTGGCGCCGCTGACGGGCGCCGATCCGGTGCCGGCGCACAAGCGGGCGAAGTTCCGCTACGAGGCCGACAAGTTCGCGGCCGCCGGCCTGCACCCCGCGCCCGCCGAGGCGGTGCGGCCGCCCCGCGTCGCCGAGTGCCCGGTGCAGCTCGAGGCACGCGTGAACGCGACCCACGACGGCGACGGCTTCGTGATCGCCGAAACGTCGGTGCTGCGGGTGCACTGCGAACCCGGGCTGGTGGTGCCGGGCACGGACCACGTCGACCCCGGGCGGTGGAGCCCGCTGATCTACAACTTCCGCCACTACTTCAGCCTGGGACGACAGCTGGGGCACAGCTTCCGCTCGGAGACAGCAGCACGCCTAGAGCCGCTGGGCCATCAGCTGTGCCAGGGATTCGAAGGAGTGCGGGTCCGGGTCGGCCGGGTGTTCGACGATGCCCAGGAACGCGACCCGGGTCTGCCCGTGGCTGATCTTCACCACGACGACCACGGTGTTGCCGTACGAGTCCCGGCACGTCATCGCACCGTCGCCGACACCCGGGATCGAGACCGCACCGGCCGCCGTGCACGACCGTTCGGCGAACGCGATTTCGTCCGCGGGGACCGCGATTTTCGCGATGCCCACGGTGAGCTCGGCGACCGCGGTCGTGGTGCCCGCGCGCCGGTACTCGCACCGGTAGTACTTGCTGTAGGTGCCGTTCTGCGCCGGCGCCTCGACCGCGTCGTAGGCGGACGGGTCGGAGAGTTCGCCGCGCAGTTCCGCCGCGCCCAGGACCGGGCACGCGGCGTTCAGCACCGCCGGCGACTTCGCCGGAGCCGCAGCGGCCGAAGGGCTCGGATCAGCGAGCCGGCCGATCCCCGAGGGGGCGGAACACCCCGCCGCCGCCAGCACCGAGCCGGCCACGACAAGCCGGGAAATCACGCGCACGGCAGAACGTTAGCAACACCCGAAAACCGAAGCGGCGCAACACCGAACTGCCGGGCGAGACCGCCTCGGCGATTTCCCATCCGTGACTAAAGTGGACATAACCCCACCTGTTCGGCCAAGCAATTTCACGCCGTTCCGGAAGTCGGTGACGAGTTCCCGCGGATCGACGTTCACGGACCGTGCGCGGACAGCACCAGCTCGGATACGGACAGCGAGAGCACCCGGCCCGTACCTTGGCTGCATGGGTCGACCCAGCAGGGCGCGCGAGCTGAAGCCGCCGGCGGCGTTGCCGCCGGTTGTCGAGGTGCGCGGGGTGCGGCACAACACGCTGCGGGACCTCGACGTGGACGTGCCGTTGTGGCGGACGGTCGTGGTGGCGGGGGTGTCCGGGTCGGGGAAGACGTCGCTGGCGATGGGGACGCTGTACGCCGAAGGGCTGCACCGGTTCCTCGAAGGGCTGAGCACCTACAGCCGCCGGCGGTTGACGCAGGCGCAGCGGCCGGACGTGGACCGGATCGAGCACCTGCCGCCCGCGTTGGCGCTGCGGCAGCGGCCGCCCGTGCCGGGGCCGCGCAGCACGGTGGGGACCATGAGCGAGGTCCTCAACGTGCTGAGGCTGATCATGTCGCGGCTCGGGACGCACCGCTGCCCCCTCGGGCACGACGTGCCGCCGACCGTCGCCACGCAGGCGATGGAGGTCGAGTGCCCTGCGTGCGGGACGCGCTTCGAGCACCCCGAGGCCGAGTGGTTCGCGTTCAACTCGCTCGGCGCGTGCCCGGGCTGCGCCGGCACCGGGGTGCGCACCGAGGTCGACCCGGACGCGCTCGTGCCGGATCCGGGCAAGACGATCGCCGGCGGGGCCGTGCTGTCGTGGAACGTCGGCGGACGCCGGCTGAGCAGGTAAGCCGCCGGGGAGCTCGGCGTGCGGCTGGACGTGCCCTACCGCGAGCTCTCGGCCGAGGAGAAGGACTTCGTGCTGAACGGGGAGCCGGTGCAGCAGCACGTGGTCGTCTCCGGAGGCGGCGGCCGCCAGGTCACCCTCAACGTCACCTACGACAACGCGATCACCGCCGCCCGGAAGTCGGAGAAGAGCAAGTACCTCATCACGCACCGGTGCCCGGTCTGCCACGGCACCCGCCTGCGTCCCGAGGCGCTGGCGAGCCGTCTCGACGGCCGCGACCTGGCGGAACTCAGCGAGCTGGACCTCGACGAGCTGGCCGCCTTCGCGCACCAACTGCCGACGCTCATGCCCGCCGAGCTGAGCCGGCTGACGACGGGACTCGTCGGGGAGCTCATCGCGGCCATCGCGCCGCTGCGGGAGCTCGGCCTCGGTTACCTGGGTCTGGACCGCGCCGGCTCGACGCTGTCGACGGGCGAGCGGCAGCGCATCGAGCTGACCTCCACCGTCCGCGCGAACACCACCGGCATGCTCTACGTGCTGGACGAGCCGTCGGTCGGGCTGCACCCGAGCAACGTCGACGGGCTGCGCAAGACCATCGACGCCTTGGCCCACAACGGGAACTCGGTGGTCGTCGTCGAACACGACCTCGACGTGATCCGCACGGCCGACTGGGTCATCGAGATGGGCCCCGGCGCCGGACGGCTGGGCGGCACGATCCTCGCCGAGGGCAGGCCCGCCGAGCTCGAGAAGAACAAGAAGTCGATCATCGGCCCGTACCTCGCGGGCCACGCCACGGTCGGCCGCCCGCAGCGGCCGCCGACGAACGGGCACGCCGCCGTCACCGTCAGCAGCCTGTACAACCTGCGTGACGTGACCGCGGCGTTCCCGGTCGGGCGCCTCACCGCGTTCGCCGGTCCTTCCGGGGCGGGCAAAACCGCGCTCGTGCTCGAAAGCCTCGTCCCCGCCGCCCGCGCGCAGCTCGCGGGCGAACCGCTGCCGGGCCACGTCGCGAAGCTGGTGCTCGGCTCGGTGCGCCAGGTCGTGGAGATCGACGCGACGCCGATCGGCCTCAACGCGCGGTCCACCCCCGGCACCTACACGGGCGCGTTCGACGCCGTCCGCGCGCGGTTCGCGGCCGCGTCGGGCCTGGCCGCCGGCCACTTCTCGTTCAACACCAAGCAGGGCCAGTGCCCGACGTGCAAGGGCCTCGGCTCCCTCGACCTCGACGTGCAGTACCTGCCCGACATCACCGTCGACTGCCCCACGTGCCACGGCGCGCGGTTCACCGACGGCACGCTCGCGGTGCGCGTCGACGGCCTCACGATCGCCGACGTCCTCCAGCTCACGGTCGCCGAAGCCCTCGAGCGCTACGCCGACGTGCCCGCGATCGCCCGGCCGCTGCGGCCCGTCGCCGACGTCGGGCTCGGTTACCTGCGGCTCGGCGAGCCGACGCCCGCGCTCTCCGGCGGCGAGTCGCAGCGCCTGCGCATCGCCGCGCGCCTGCGCAGCAGCCAGCGCGACGTGCTGTACGTGCTCGACGAACCGTCGACGGGCCTGCACCCGGTCGACATCGGCACGCTCGTCGGCGTGTTCGACCGCCTGCTCGACGACGGCGCCACCATCGTCGTCATCGACCACGACCTGGATCTGCTGGCCGCGGCCGACCACGTCATCGACCTCGGTCCGGCCGGCGGGCCGGGCGGTGGCCGGATCGTCGCTCAGGGGACACCGGACGAGGTCGCGGCCGATCCCGCCAGCGTCACCGGCCCGTACCTCAGAGGTAGTCGCGCATCGTCGTGATCTCGAGCTGCAGCAGCTCGGCGTCCTGCACCGGGTCGGCCCAGTCCGGCGCTCGCCGGCGCGGGTTCGCCCGGGGAGCCGGGTCGACCTTGAACTCGACGGCGTCGGCCGCCTCCTTGATCACGCGCAGGCGCCCTTCGAGCTCCCCGAGCACCTGCTCGGCCTCGGCGATGGCGCGGCGCGCGACGGCGCGGGATTCGGCGTCGAGGCCGAGGCGCTTGTCCTCGCTGTAGTCCTCCTTCGACTCCTCCAGGCGGCGAGCGCGCAGGACGGCGCCCCAGACGAGGCGCTCCAGCCGCCGCTCACCGTCGAACGCGCCGGTGCGCCACGCGGCCGACTTCGCGATGCGCTCCCCCAGCGCGCAGAGCCGGGAGGCCTGCTTGTGCTCGCGGGTGACGGCCAGCTCGGCTTCCTCCGTCGTCCGCTTGCGGTGGCGCACCAGTGCGTCGCCCGGGCACAGCGCCGCCTCGACGCCCGCCAGCGCGAGCCCGCCGAGCACACCGAGGACGAGCCACAGCGCGATCGACCAGACCCCGCCGTCCGCGAGGAACACCGGGAGCGCGACCGTCGGCGCGACGAAGACCCCGATCGCGAGCCCGGCGAACCAGCCGTCGTGACGGTGGACGAGGGTGCCGGCGGGCGTCAGCGCGTAGCCGTCGGCGAGCAGGCGCGGGTTGAAAATCCGGTAACCGGAATCGGTGCGGATCAGCGACGGCAGCGCGGTCACCTCGGCACCGGGAGCTGCGGTCATCGTTTCCCCCTGTCGTCCGCGGAACCAGTGCGGCCGGAAGCTTCCCGAACACGACCGGTTGGTCCACAGTGGACTCAGCTGGCGACGGCCAGCGCGTCGACTTCGATCAGCCACTCGGGCAGGCCCAGCGACGCCACGCCGAGCCACGTGGCGGGCACGAGCGGGAACTCGTCGCCGAACACGCGCTGCGCGGCCTCGAACACGGGCTCGATGACGTCCGGAGACGAATCGACGACGTGGATCGTGTACTTCACGAGGTCGGCGGGAGTGCACCCGGCGGCTTTGAGGGCTTCCTGGAGGTTGCGGAAGGCCTGTTCTGCTTGCGCAGCGTAATCACCCGCACCGACGAGCTCGCCGTCGCGGTCGAGCGCGAGCTGCCCGGCGATCGTCACCAGTCGTGCACCGGGTGAGCCGACCGCTACCTGCGAATACAAGTCCATCACCGGTCTGGGCAGCGTCTCCGGGTTGATGCGATCGACGGTCATGGCGCCCCTCCTCTGCGTCGACGCCGCTGGGCCGAGGGTGAGCCGCCCCTCACCACAAGTCAACGGAGAGTGAAAAAGCGTGCTGCGATGGAGCCGGAACGCGTCATTCCGTAGCCGGGACCCGGCGCACCCGCCGGACCGTGCGGGGCACCCACGTCCACAACGCCGCTGCCGCACCGAAACCGACGAACCCGCTCACGACGATGCCGGACCCCAGGCCGGCCAGCGCCGTCACGGCGGCGAGCAGCAGCGGGCCGAGGCCGCAGCCGACGTCGGCGAGTTCGTTCCAGATGCCGATGTGCGTGGGGCGGCCGATGGACGGCGAGACGTCCGCGCCGAGGGTCATGATGATGCCCGACCCGATGCCGTTGCCGAAGCCCATGACCATGGCGACGATCGCCAGCAGCAGCGCCCCGTGCGTGAGCGGCATGAGCACGAACGACACACCGAGCATGAAGGCGCACGGCACGGCGACCCAGCGGCGGCCGAAGCGGTCCATCACCTTGCCCGCGGGGTAGAAGACGAGCGCGTCGATGGCACCGGCGAAGCCGTAGATCACCGAGCTGGCCGTGGGGCTCAGGCCGAGGTGCGCGGCCCACAGCGGGACGACGGTCTGGCGCGTCTGCCGGATCCCCGACAGCAGCAGGATGCCGACACCCAGGGTCGCGTACACGCGCCACTGCTGCTTGACCATGCCCCACGTCGTGATCGACGCGGCGGCGGCGCGGACCTCCGCGGTAGTCTCCAGGTCGGGCACGCGGTACACGACGGCACCGGCCGCGAGCACGGCGACCAGGCTCAGGTAGTACGCGCCCGGCGGCCCCCACACCTGCATCGCCGCGGCACCGAGGAAGGGACCCACGAAGACGCCGACGCGCATGGTGCCCCCGAGCGTCGACAACGCGCGGGCGCGCATGTGCAGCGGCACGGATTCCGTCAGGTACGACTGCCGCGCGAGGCTGTAGACCGCGCTCGCCGCGCCGATGAGCAGCACGCCGGCGCCGCAGACGACCAGCGGCAACGACCCTTTGCCGAGGTCGAGCAGGCACAGCACCAGGCCCGCCACCGACACCGCGGCGGCCAGCAGCATCGACTTGCGTTCGCCGACGCGCGTGGCCAGCACTCCGGCGGGGATGTTCGTGACGAGCGACCCGATGCCGATCAGCGCGCTGATCAGCGCCGCGACCGACGTCGTGGCCCCGCGGTCGATCGCGCTCAACGCGACGACCGGCAGCATCGAGCCCTCGGCGAGCCCGAACAGCGTCGCGGGTGCGTACACCGCGACGGCGACCGAACGAAGACGGAATTCTTCAGCCATGTCCGACCACCGCCGTGATCAGCATGCCCCAGGTGCTCCGGCGACGGGAGTTTCGGTGTCCACGGGCCGATCTTCGCAAGAACACGCGGGCTCGGGGCCCGAATGCGCTGTGGCTTGTGCCACGATCAGCGGGACATTTACGACGTACTGCTCAGGCCGGACACCGGCGCCGGTGCCACACTGACCATTGTGGACACTCGTCGGCTCCGCTACTTCGTCGTGGTCGTCGACCACGGGACCGTCAGTAAGCCGCGGCGGCGTTGTGCGTGGGACAACCGTCGCTGTCCCAGGCGATCCGCGCGCTGGAACGAGGCGCTGTTCCACCGCATCCGGCGGCGGCTGGTGCTCACCGAGGCCGGCGAGGCGCTGATCGAGCCCGCGCGCCAGGTGGTGCGCGGTCTGGACCATGCGCGCGAGCGTCGATTCGGTCGCCGGGCTGCGAGCGGGGCGGATCGAGATCGCGGTGAGGCCGGCGCAGACCGTCGACCGCTGCCCCGGCTGATCAAGGCGGTGACCGACGCGCATCCGGGGCTGTCGGTGCCGGTGCGGGCGGCGTTCACCGCGGACGGGCGGAACTGGGGCTAGTGGGTTCCCCCGAACGGCCGAAGGCGACCGGCGTCGCGCTGCGCGAGATCGGCCGCCGGCGGTTCGTGCTCGTCGCGCCCGCGCACGGGCCGTTCGAGGCGGGCACGACCGTCCGGCCGCGCGACCTCGCGGGCCGGCGCATCGGGCTCGCGCCCGCGGCGAACGTGAACCCGGAGCGCGAGTCCCGTCGATGGTCGAACCGGTCCGCGGCTCGGCGCCGGACCTCGCCGGCCGCGGCGTGGCCGACCCGATCGGTGCGATCTGGACGGCCGCGCTGATGCTCGGACACCTCGGTCACGCCAAAGCCGCCGCCGGGATCGAGCAGGCGATCGCCGACGTGCTCGCCGAGACCCCGCTGCCCCGCCCGACCTGGGCGGGACGGCGACGTTCACCCACGCCGTCCTCGACTTCGCCGGCGTAAGCTGATCATGAACCGAGCCACTGGAGCCGCGCGCATGAGCCTCCCCTTGCCGTTCACCCACCGCGAGATCACCGTCGACGGCGTGCGGATCCACTGCGCGCTCGGCGGTGACGGCCCGCCCGTCCTGCTGCTCCACGGCTACCCCCAGACGCACGTGATCTGGCACCACGTGGCGCCCGCGCTGGCCGCCGACCACACCGTGGTGCTCACCGACCTGCGCGGGTACGGGGACAGCGCGAAACCCGCCCCCGGTCCGGACGACGCCGAGTACTCGAAGCGCGCGATGGCTCGCGACCAGTTGCTCGTGATGCGCGAGCTCGGGTTCGACCGGTTCGCCGTCGCCGGCCACGACCGCGGCGGCCGCGTGGGCCACCGGCTCGCGCTCGACGCGCCCGAAACCGTGTCCGCCTTGGCGGTACTGGACATCGTGCCCACGCGGCACACGTTCGCCCACGCGGACAAGGACTTCGGCCTCGGCTACTTCCACTGGTTCTTCCTGGCCGCGGGCAACGGCATCCCGGAACGGCTGATCGGCAACGACCCCGAGTTCTGGATCACCGCCCGCATGAACTCCCGCCACGGCGGCGGCACCGCGTTCGACCCCGCGGCGATCGCCGAGTACGTCCGCTGCTTCTCGGACCCCGCCGCGATCGCCGCGTCCTGCTCGGACTACCGCGCCGCCGCGGCCATCGACCTCACCCACGACGACGCCGACGCCACCGCGGGCCGGAAGATCGCCGCTCCCCTCCTGGCCCTGTGGGGCGAACACAGCTTCGTCGGCCGCACCTACGACGTGCTCGACGTGTGGCGCTCCTACGCCGACGACGTCCGGGGGCAGGCACTGCCGGCGGACCACTACCTGCCGGAAGAACAGCCGGCACTGGTGACCGCCGCGCTGCGCGAGTTCTTCAGCGGCCGCGGCTGAATCAGCCCAGGAGCTTCAGCAGCCGCGCGGTTTCCTCCTCGACGGCCGCCCGGCCGAGCGTCACGTACTTGCGCGGGTCGACCACGTCCGGCCGCTCGTCGAGGAACCGCTTGAGCGAGCGGGTGAACAGGCCGTTCAGGTGCGTGGAGATGTTGATCTTCGTCAGGCCGCTGCGGACCGCGCCGCACAGCTCGTCGTCGGACAGGCCGGACGAACCGTGGAGGACGAGCGGCACGGCGACGGCGTCGCGGAGCCGTTCGACCAGCGCGCGGTCGACGCTGGCGGTGCGCGACTGCATGGCGTGCGACGTGCCGACGGCGACCGCGAGCGCGTCGACCCCGGTGGCGGCGACGAACTCCGCCGCCTCCGCGGGATCGGTCCGGGCGCCGGGCGCGTGCACGCCGTCCTTGCCGCCGACCTCGCCGAGCTCGGCCTCGACGGCGATGCCCGCGGCGTGGCACAGGTCCACGATCTCCCGGGTCGTGCGCACGTTCTCCTCGTACGGCAGCCGCGAGCCGTCGTACATCACGCTGTCCACGCCGAGTTCGACGCCCTCGCGCACCAGGTCCGGTTCCTCGATGTGGTCCAGGTGCACGAGGACCTCCACCGACGCCTGCCGCGCGATCTCCAGCGACGCCAGCGCGATCGGCGCCAGCCCGCCGTGGTACTTCACGCAGTTCTCGCTGATCTGCAGGACCACGGGCAGCCCGGCCTGCTCGGCACCGCTCGCGATGGCTTCGGCGTGTTCGAGGAGGATCACGTTGAACGCGCCGACGGCGGCGTTGCGCTCGCGCGCGGCCGCGAGGACCCGGGTGAACGCCGGACGGGTGATCATGCGGATGCTCCGTTCACATCGAGGAACCGGTGGTACGCCGGGAGATCGACCTCACCGGCGACCGGACACAGGACAGCGGCCGCGCCGAGCGCGGCGGCTCGGCGCAGGGCTTCGGCGAGCGGGACGCCTTCGACCAGCGCGGCCGCGAGCCCCGCCGTCGCCGCGTCGCCCGCGCCCGTCGGGTTGCCGGCGACGCCGGGGACGGCGGGAACTTCGACGACGGCGTCCGGCAGGTGCGCCGCGATGCCGTCCCCGCCGCGGGACACCACGACGAGCCGCGCGCCGAGGCGGGAAAGCGTTGCGGCACCGGCGGTTTCGTCGCCGGCAGAGGTCGCTTCGAGCAGTTCGCCGAGGTTCGGCTTGACGACGTCGGCACCGGCGCTCGCCGCGGCGAGGAGAGCGGGACCGGACACGTCGGCGAGCACCCGGACGCCCAACTGGTGGGCTGCGCGCACCCAGTCGCCGAGCAGGCCGGAATCCGCGCCGCGCGGCAAGGATCCCGACACGACCAGCAGATCCGCGCCGACGAGCCGGCGGGCGAGCAGCTCACCGAACCGCGCCCACTCCGCGTCCGTGGTGAGCGGGCCGGGTTCGGTGTAGACGGTGGGGTGGCCGTCGCCGTCGATCGTCACCGTGGTCCGGGTTTCCCCGGCGATCGGGCTGACGTCGTGGGGCAGGGCGAGTTCACCGGCGACCCACCGGCCGGCGTCACCACCGAGGGGCAGCAGGGCGCGCACCTCGACGGCCAGCCCGGCCAGCACCCGCGCGACGTTGAGTCCCTTCCCGCCCGGCCGGCGGTGGACCTCGAGCACGCGGTTGGTTTCGCCGGGCACGTGCCGCGCCACGCGGTAGGTGACGTCGACCGCCGGGTTGGGCGTGACGACGACGATCATCGGACCGCACTCACGGCGGGGAGTTCCCGGGCCAGCAGCGTGGCCCCGACGACCGCCGCCGCATCACCGTGGTGCGCGCGGACGATCCGCGGCGCCCGCAGGATGCCCAGCCGTTCGGTGACCTCGCGAGTCAGCGGTTCGAGCAGCAACGCGCCGGCTTGCGCGAGCCCGCCGCCCACGACGACGGTGCCGCACCCCGCGACCGCCGTCGACCACGCGATCGATTCGGCGAGCGCGCGGACGCAGTCACGCCACGCGGCCGTCGCCTCGGCCTCACCGGCCCGGACGCGTTCGGCGACGGTCGCCGCGTCCGGCACTCCGACCCGCCGGGCGAGTGCGGACGCCGACGCGACCTCTTCGATCCGGCGGCCGTCGGCGAGGAGCACCTGCCCGATCTCGCCCGTCCACGCGCCGGCCAGCACCTCGCCGGCCACGACGAGCGCGCCGGCCAGCCCGGTGCCGACCGCGGCGAACAGCACCGGGTCGGTGCTCCCCGCCGCGGCGCCCGTGCGGGCTTCGGCGAGCGCTCCGGCTCGCACGTCCTGCCCGAACGCGAGCGGCACAGCGAGGTCCGCGGCGACGAGGTCGCGCACGGGCACGTCTTCCCACCCGAGGTTGACCGCGCGCAGGCAACGTCCGCTGCGTTCGTCCACGATGCCCGGGACGACGAGCCCGACCGCGTCGACCGGGTACCAGCCGGCCGCGCGCCGCACCAGCTCGGCGAGCGCCGCGGGATCGCCCGTCGGTGTGGGCTCGCGCCATTCGGCCAGCACCTCGCCGGCGCCGCCGGTCACCCGCGCCTTGACGGTGGTGCCGCCGACGTCGACGCCCAAGACCGCCATCAGGTGAGGATCACCGAGCGCGTCAGGGAACGCGGGTGGTCGGGGTCGAGGCCGCGCCGGACGGCCAGCTCGACCGCGAACCGTTGCGCCACCACGAGAGCGGCGAGCGGGTCGAAGTCGTGGTGCACGAACGTCGCGCCGGTCTGCGCGACCTCGTCGGTCAGTCCTTCCGGCGGCTCGCCGAGCGACCAGACGAGCCGACCGGGCTGCGCGATCGCGATCGGGCCGTGCCGGTAGTCCATCGCCGGGTACGACTCCGCCCAGAACTGCGCGGCCTCGCGCGTCTTGAGCGCGGCTTCGAACGTCAGCCCCACGGCCGCACCGCGGCCGATGAAGCTCACCTGCTCGGCCTCGAGCAGGCCGGCGACGGGGACCTGCAGCGCCCGCTCGGCCTGGACCGCGAGCTGCTCGACGTCGTCGCCGAGGCCCGCCCGCAAGAGCGCGAGGGTCGTGGTCGCGAACCGGGTCTGCACCACGGATTCCTCGTCGGCGAAGGGGAGCTCGACGACCTCGCCGGCGACGGCCGCGGCCGGGCCGTCGCCGACGGCCGTGATCAGCACCGTGCGCTGCGAGCCGAGTTCGGCGAGCAGATCGACGATCTCCGTCGTGGTGCCCGAGCGGGAGATGGCCACCACGCGGTCGTACTGGCGCCCGCGCGGGTACTCCGACCCGGCGAACGCGTCGGTCAGGCCGTGCCCGCGCTGTTCGCGGGCCACGGCGTAGCTCATGGCGATGAACCAGCTGGTGCCGCACCCGACGACGGCGACGCGCTCACCCGGCTGCGGCAGCGCGGCCGCGACGGAGGGGTACAGCTCGGCCGCCGCGCGCCACTTCTGCGGTTGGGACGCCAGCTCACGGGACACGAAGGAGTCGGACATGGAGACCTTTCGATCCGAAGGCGATCGACGTGATCGCACCGTGAGCATAGACGATCATTGTTGATTGATGTGAGCGATATAAGTCATCTTCAATCATCCGGCTCAGTGGAGATGACCTCTAGGATGGGGCGGTCCTGCCCCTCCACCTGGAACGCGAGCCACTCCGATGACGCCCCAGCAACGCCTGAACGCCCTGCTCGAGTTGGTGAGCGAACGGGGGAACGTGACGATCGCGGAGATCGGCGAAACGCTCGGCATCTCCCCCGCGACCGCGCGCCGCGACCTGTCGATCCTCGCCGAGCAGCGGCTGATCACCCGCACCCACGGCGGCGCGGCGGCGCTCGGCGCGGGCTACGAACTGCCGTTGCAGTACAAGATCGCGCGGCAGGCCGAGGCCAAGACCGCGATCGCCCGCACCGCCGCGGAGCTGGTCCGGCCCGGCGAGACCGTCGGCCTCAACGGCGGCACGACGACCACCGAGGTCGCGCGTGAACTGGGCAAGAGCGAGCGGTTCATCCGCGCCGACGGCGAAACCGGGCTCACGATCGTCACGAACGCGCTGAACATCGGTTACGAGCTGTCGGTGCGCGCGCACGTCAAGATCGTGGTGACCGGTGGCGTCGCGCGACGGCAGTCCTACGAGCTGGTCGGCTCACTGGTGTCCACCGCGCTCGCCGCGTTCGCCCTGGACACGGTGATCCTCGGCGTCGACGGCCTGAGCGCGCAGTACGGCGCGACCACCCTGCACGAGGGCGAAGCCGAGGTGAGCAGGCACTTCAGCGAGGTCGCCCGCCGCGTGATCGTGGTCGCCGACTCGACGAAGCTGATGAAGTCGACGTTCGCCCGGATCTGCCGGCTCGCGGACATCGACGTGCTGGTCACGGACGCCGAGGTGCCGGCGTCGTTCGCCGCGGAGCTGGCCGCCGCCTCGGTCGAGCTCGTGGTCGCGACCTGACGACCACGCGGGTAACGGTTCGCGCACCGGCTTGAGCAGAGTCGCCACCACGGTTGTGCATTAGTGATTGGTTTGCCATCATGCAGATCAATATCACGCAGAGGTGAGGTGACCAGGTGGCAAACGGCGAAGCTGTCCGCGTGGGCGTGGTGGGCATCGGCCAGCGGGCCGTGATCGCCCGGCACGTCGCCGAGTCCGGGCTGCCCGCGACCGTGGTGGCCGCGGCCGACCCGACCGACGGCGGCCGTGCCCGGGCCCGCGAGCTGTTCGGCGACGTCACGGTCGTCGAGACGCACACGGAGCTGATCGAACGCCGGCTCGTGGACGCGGCGATCGTGACCGCGCCCGACTGGACCCACGCCGAGATCGCCGTCGACCTGCTGCGCGCCGGCATCGCCGTGTACCTGGAGAAGCCGCTCGCGATCACGCTCGAAGACGCCGACGCCGTGCTCACGGCTGCGCACGAAGCGGGCACTCCGCTCTACATCGGACACAACTTCCGGCACTCGGGCGTCGTCCGCGCGCTGCACGACGTGGTCGCCCGCGGCGAGATCGGCGAGGTGAAAGCGGTGTGGTGCCGCCACTTCGTCGGCAACGGCGGCGACTACTACTTCAAGGACTGGCACGCCGACCGCGGCAAGGTCAACTCGCTGCTGCTGCAGAAAGCGAGCCACGACCTCGACGTGATCCACCTGCTGGCCGGCGGCTACACGCGGCGCGTGGCCGGCATGGGCCGGCTCGCGGTCTACGGCGGCATCACCGACCGCGGCGGCAACGAGGGCCGGCTGATGCAGGACTGGTTCTCCTTCGCCAACTGGCCCCCGGCCGCGCAGACCGGGCTCAACGAGGTCGTCGACGTCGAGGACGTGTCGATGGTCATGATGACGCTCGACAACGGCGTGCTGGCCAGCTACGAGCAGTGCCACTTCACGCCCGACTACTGGCGCAACTACACCGTCATCGGCGACAAGGGCCGGGCCGAGAACTTCGGTGACACCGGCGGCGGCGTGGTCAAGGTGTGGAACCGCCGCCGCACCTGGGCCACCGACGGCGACGTCGAGTACCCGATCTCCGGTGTCGAAGAGGGGCACGCCGACGCCGATCTGATCACGATGACCGAGTTCCTCCGGTACGTCATCGACGGCGAAACCCCCACGCTCTCCCCGGTCGCCGCGCGCGAAGCCGTCGCCACCGGCGCCCTCGCCACGCAGTCGCTGCGCAACGGCTCGATCCCGCTGGACGTGCCGCCCCTGCCCGCGGCCGTGCGCGACCACTTCCCCGCTCCCGCTGGCACCCGCTAGCCCGCCGTTTCTCTCCCCGCCCGCTGAAAGGAACCCCCGATGGCCTCATCCGCTCGCGGCCGGCGCCGCGTTCTGGCCACCCTGGCCGGTGCCGTGGCCGCCACCCTCCTCGCCGCGTGCTCGTCCGGCACCAGCGCGTCCACTTCGGACACCCCGTACAGCCCGCCGGACGCGAACGTCTCGGCGAACCTGACGTATGCGGTGTGGGACCAGACCCAGGTGAAGGCGATCAACGCCAACCTCGCCGAGTTCAAGAAGAAGTACCCGAACATCACGGTGAACGTGGACGTCACGCCGTTCGCGAACTACTTCACGAAGCTGCAGACCGAAGCGTCCAGCGACAGCCTGCCCGACCTGTTCTGGATGAACGGGCCCAACTTCCAGCTGTACGCCGGCAACGGCAAGATCGAACCGATCACCGGCGAGGTCAAGGCCGGGGCGATCGACCCCAAGAACTACCCGTCCTCGCTCGACCAGCTGTACACCTTGGACGGTGTCCAGTACGGCGTGCCGAAGGACTTCGACACCATCGGCGTCTGGATCAACAAGGCCCTCTTCGCCGAGGCCGGCGTGCCGATCCCGGGCAAGGACTGGACGTGGGCCGACTTCCAGTCCACCGCCGCGCAGATCTCGCAGAAGCTCGCCGGCAAGGGCGTCTACGGCATCACCGCCGGCATGGACGGGCAGACGACGTACTACAACACCATCTTCCAGGCCGGCGGTTCGGTGCTCACGCCCGACGGCAAGAAGTCGCAGTACGACACACCGGCCACCGAGAAGGGCCTGCAGTTCTGGGCGGACCTGGTGAAGTCCAAGGCCATGCCGACGATCAAGCAGCTCACCGACACCACCGGTGACCAGTGGTTCGTCTCCGGGAAGTCCGCGATGTACCAGGGCGGCAGCTGGGCTCGCACCGAGGTCGCGGCGGCGCCGATCGCCAAGGACATCGCCGTGCTGCCCGTGCCCAAGGGTGACCGGCAGGCCACGGTGATCCACGGAGTGTCCAACGTGGTCGCGGCGAACAGCCCGAACAAGCAGGCCGCCCAGGCGTTGCAGGTGTTCCTGGCGAGCAAGGAAGCGCAGCAGCAACAGGGCGACCTCGGCGCCGTGATCCCCGCCTACACCGGCACGCAGACGGCCTTCGCGAAGTCGATGCCCGGCGTGGACCTGCAGCTGTTCCTCGACGAGGTCCCCTCCGCCAAGCCGCTGCCGGTCTCGAAGAACACCGCGACGTGGAACACGCTCGAGACCAACCTGCTGCCCGACGCGTTCGACGGCACCAAACCCGTCGACGCCGTGGCGAAGGATCTCGCATCGCAGATGAACGCCGACCTGGCCAAGGAATGAGTGTCGTGTCCGCCGACGTCGCCGAGTCCGCCCCGGCCTCCGCCGCAGCCGCCGCCCCGCGGCCGCGGCGGAGCGCCCGGCGCCGGGACGGCCTGTGGCCCTGGGTGTTCGTGCTGCCGCTGCTGGCCGGGGTACTGGTCTTCTACATCTGGCCGATCCTGCAGACGGCGTTCTACTCGTTCACCACCTGGGGCGTGTTCGGGGGCTTCACCTGGTCCGGAGTGGACAACTACAGCCGGCTGTTCACCGACCCGCAGCTGTACCGCTCGCTGCTGAACACCGCGATCTACACGGCGGTGGTGCTGCTCGGCGTGCCGATCGCGGCGTGGCTGGCGAGCCTGCTCAACACTCCGGGCCTGCGGTTCGCGCAGTTCTACCGCGTGCTGTTCTTCCTGCCCTACGTGGCGATGCCCGCCGCCGTGGCCCTGGTGTGGCGCATGATCTTCAACGGTGACTACGGGATCCTCAACTGGGCGCTCTCGCGCATCGGCATCGCCGGGCCGTCGTGGGTCAACACGCCCGGCTTCGCGCTGGCCGCGGTGGCGGTGGTGGGCCTGTGGTCGTCGCTCGGCTTCTCGATGATCGTGCTCGGCGCGGGGCTGAAGAACATCCCGCCGGAGCTCTACGAGGCCGCTGAGCTCGACGGCGCGAGCCGCTTCCGCCAGTTCCGCTCGATCACGCTGCCGCTGCTCGCGCCGAGCGTGTTCTTCGTGGTCGTGGTGACCACGATCGCGAGCTTCCAGCTGTTCGACCTGCTGTACGCGTTGCTGGGCAACCACAACGCGGTGCTGCCGAAGACGATGTCGCTCGTCTACTACTTCTACAACGCCGGGTTCGTCGAGAACGACAAGGGGTTCGCCGCCGCGATCGCCATGGTGATCTTCGTCCTCATCGGACTCGTCACGCTCGTGCAGTTCCGCTTGCAACGGAGGTGGGCCAATGCCTAGGGCACGCGGGCGGCGGCGGGGTTCGCACGCGCTGATCCACCTCGTCCTCGGGGTCGGCGGCCTGATCATGGCTTTCCCGTTCCTGTGGCAGATCGTGATGTCGCTGTCCACGAACGCCGAGGTCCAGAGCGTGACCCCGACGTTCTGGCCCGCGCACCTGCAGTGGCAGAACTACGCCGCCGTGTTCCAGCGGCTGCCGTTCCTGTCGCAGCTGTGGACCTCGGTGCTCATCACGGTGATCCGCACCGTCGCGCAAATCGTGCTGTGCACGCTGGCGGGCTACGCGTTCGCCCGGATGCGTTTCCGGGGGCGCGCGGTGCTGCTGGGCCTGGTGCTGTCGATCCTGCTGGTGCCCTCGCAGGCGTACCTGATCTCGCAATACCAGATCGTGCAGAACCTGGGCTGGCTCAACACGCTGGCCGGCATCGTCGCACCGGGACTGTTCAGCGCGTACGGCACTTTTCTCATGCGCACGGCGTTCCTCAACCTGCCGGCGGAGCTGGAGGAAGCCGCGCGCATCGACGGCAGCGGTCCACTGCGGACGTTCTGGAGCGTGATGCTGCCGGTGGTGCGCCCGAGCATCAGCGTGCTCGCGATCTCCGCCGTGCTGTGGTCGTGGAACGAACTGCTGTGGCCGCTGGTCGTGTCGACGCGCGCCACGCAGATGCCGCTGTCCGCCGCGCTCGCCACCTTGGCCGGCGACGTGACGGTGAACTACCCCGTGCTCATGGCGGCCAGCCTGCTGGCGATGGCGCCGGTGCTGATCCTGTTCATCTTGTTGCAACGGCGGGTCATCGACGGATTGGCGTCGTCCGGCCTGAAGTGAGGTCCGCGGGGTGTCGTCTCAACGATTGGAAACCTCTTCCTAATAAGTGAGAACAGGAGTTAGGCTGAGGCCCATGGCGGCCTACACCCACGGCTATCAGGAATCGGTGCTGCGCTCGCACCGCCAGCGCACCGCGGAGAACTCCGCCGCGTACTTGCTGCCGCGGCTGGCGGCCGGGCAGGCGTTGCTGGAGGTCGGCAGCGGGGCCGGGACGATCACCGCCGATCTCGCCGCGCGGGTCGCGCCCGGGCGGGTCACGGCGGTCGAGCTCACGGAGACCGCGCGGGACCTCGGGCGGGCCGAAGCGGCGCGGCGCGGGCAGGAGAACATCGGCTTCGTCGTCGGTGACGTGCACGCCCTCGACTTCCCCGAGGACAGCTTCGACGTCGTCCACGCGCACCAGGTGCTGCAACACGTCGCCGACCCCGTGCAGGCGCTGCGCGAGATGCGCCGCGTCTGCCGGCCCGGCGGCGTGGTCGCCGCGCGCGATTCGGACTACGCCGCGTTCACCTGGTATCCGGCCGACCCGGTCCTCGACCGCTGGCTCGCCCTGTACCAGACGGCCGCCCGCGCCAACGGCGGCGAACCCGACGCCGGACGGCGCCTCCTGGCCTGGGCCCACGCCGCGGGTTTCACCGAGGTGCTTCCGTCGTCCACCACGTGGTGCTTCGCGACCCCCGACGCCCGCACCTACTGGGGCGGCATGTGGGCCGACCGCATCCTCAAGTCGGACATCGCCACCCAATCCCTGCGCGACGGCCTGGCGTCACCAGCGGAACTGGAGGAGATCTCCGCCGCGTGGCGCCGCTGGACGGACGACCCGGACGGGTGGATTTCGTTGCTGCACGGGGAGATCATCGCCATCGCTTAGGCCCGTTCGGTGCTTTGCCCGAAATCGCCCATCGACACGTGTTCGCTCCGATATGATCGCGGCTTGTGACCGAGCCCACGGATGGTGCCGCCGACAGCTCTCCGGTGTCCGGCCCGACGGATGACCACGAGCGAGATCGGCTCGTCGCCTCGCTCCGCGACCGCATCCGGCTGATGGCGGCGGACATTCTGGCCGCGGATGATTCCCGGCTCGCTCGCGACATGCCACACGTCGATCGGGCCGAAGTGAAGGCCGAAGTACTGCAGCGAACGGCTGTCGACGCGGACACGTTGCTGAGCACGACCAACGAGCAGATCAACGAGCTGCTCGAAGCGCAGCGAGCACTCCTACAGCACACGGCTCCACGCGCTCGTCCGGCCGGGCAGTCGAACCCCCGGGACAAGGTCGCTCACGCGTCAGTCGGTTTCGCTCTGTGGCTGGGGATCTTCGTGCCCGTCCTCTGCTGGCAGCTGGTGCAGACACCGCTGAGCCCGTCCGCGCACTTCTGGCTGTCGGTCGCCGTGGTGATCGCCGGTCTCGTCTCCCTCCGACCCGTCTACCAGGCTGTTGCCCGAGCGGGCCGCCGGTTGACCGGCCAACCCGCGCTGGGTGGTGCCGGCTGGTCCTTCGCGACTGGCTTCGTCACCGCCTACCTGCTGATGGTGTGGCGGTTGTGGATGACCTGGCGGGACGCGATGGGGACCGGCTGGGCCGTCGTGGTCTGGGTGGCCATCGGCTTGGTGACCTCGTTCCTGACGCTGATGAGTTTTCTGCTCGCCAAGGATCCGACCAAGGACGAAGGTCCAGGCAGGCGCATCCCGCGACCGGTCGTCCGTCGCGAGGCCCTTTTCACGGTCATCGCGCTGGTCGCTCTGGCCCTGTTGCTCACCGGTGTCGTACGGGTTCCCTGGCCGGAGTGGGCGGCCTGGGCGGCGGCCGACGCGCTGTCCCTCCTGATCGCGGTCGGCGGCGGGCCGCTCGTGCTCGGGTCCACCAAGCTGGTGCCCGCTCGGCTTTCGAGTGATCCCGGACGGCGCGGCACCCCGGCCTGGACCCAGAAACGCGACGAGCTGGCGAAAGCTGTCGACGAAGCCGACGCGGAGTGGGCGACGAGCATCCGGAAACCCGTCCGCCGGAGCGTGACGCACCACCTCAACACCGTGGTCACCCCAGGCTTCAGCACGAAGCTTCCCGAGATCGACCGCAGCGCGCTCGGCCAGATGCGCGCGGGCGAGCGGGCGTTCACCGAAACGCCCGCCGGGCAACGGCTGAAGGCCGTGCTGGCGGGTATCCACGGCGGTGCGGTGGGCATGGCGGGCCCGCGGGGCGCGGGCAAATCCACGCTGCTGGAGGCGTACCAGGCCGGCCGGTTCATCGAGCTCGGCGAGGTGCACATCGCGCTCTTGGAGAGCGTGCCGGTGAAGTACGACGCTCGCGAGTTCGTCTTGCACCTGCACGCACAGTTGTGCGACGCGGTCCTGCGCTTCTGCGACAAACGCCTTGGTACCCGGCAGGAAGCTGCGCGGCCGTGGCCGGCGCGACTCGCCCGGCTGCGTCGGCTGTGGCCGTTCGCCGCGGTCGTGGTCGCGTGGGTGGTGCTGGGGGTCGCGGGTTCCCTGGCGACGAGCCGATCCGACGTCGACCTTCGCACCTGGTTCGCGACGATGTGGTGGCCGCTGGTGTCCCTGGTCGGTGCGGCCGCGATCCTGGGGATCGCAGTGCGCCGGCGCCCGAGTGCGATGCCCGCGTACCAGGGGCCCGACGACGAGCCGCCGAAGCCGGCTCCCGGTGACCTCGACGGGCTGCGCGCACTCGCCGAGCGCACGCGGGGCGAGATCGAGTTCCAGCTGAAGCACACGTCGGGGTGGTCGGGGAAAGTCGGTCTGCCGATCGGCTTCGAGGCGGGGGTCAGCGGATCTCGCGAAGTGACGCGACAGCAACGGACTTATCCGCAGATCGTCCACGAGTTCAGCGATTTCCTCAAGGCCACGATCACTTGCCTGAACGGGCTTCCCCACGTCGCGCCCACCTCGGTGGTGATCATCCTCGACGAGCTGGACAAGATCGCCTCCCCGGACGTGGCGCAGGATTTCGTCAACGAGGTCAAGGCCCTGTTCAACCTCGACGTGCCCGGGTTCCTGTTCCTGATCTCCGTGTCGGAGGACGCACTGGCTTCGTTCGAGCGACGCGGCCTGCCGGTGCGGGACGCCTTCGACAGTGCCTTCGACCTCATCTTCCGACTGGAGTACTTGAAGCTCGACGACTCGCGGCAAGTGCTCTACAGCCGCGTGCTGGGACTGCCGGAGCCGTTCGTGTGCCTGTGCCACTGCTTGGCCGGCGGCCTGCCCCGCGAACTCGTCCGCGTCGCGCGGCAGATGATCAGCGCTTCGGGCTCTCTGGCGGACGTCGCGCGCCGCCTGGTCGACGAAGAGCTGCGGGACAAGCGTGGCGCCTTGCGCACGGCCGTGGCCCGCGGGACGTACGACGACGTCCTGGTGAGCGACCTCGTCCGCCACATCGACGCACACGCGGTCGCGGATCCGTCGGCGCTGCTGCGTGCCGCCGCACACCCGCCGATCACCACGCCTTCGACGAGCGACCTCGTGTCCCTGTACCGGCTGCAGGTGGAAACGCTGGGGCACTTGTACTTCCTGGGTACCGTGCTGGAGGTGTTCGCGCTCGAGTTCACCCCCGCGGATCTCCGTCGAGGAACCACCGAAGGCGACGCGTCGTTCGACACCCTCACCTCGGTGCGACAGCTGTTCCCGGTCAACGCGCGGCTGGCTTGGCTGACGGTCAGCGGATTCCGGCAGGCCTGGGGTCTGCCCACCGTGCAGCCGCCTGATCTTCAGAGCGCGCAGCCGGCCAACGGCTCCGGCGACGGCGTGAAAACCGCCGTCGGCTCGTAGCGCGAGCACCACGGTCACGATGGGACACCGCCGGTTGACGCCGCGGTTCGGTGGGCTGTTGGATTCCCGATCGTGCGTCGGAGAGAGCTGGTCATCGCGGGGGTCGCGGCCGTGGTGGGTGGGGCGGTTGTCGCGGTGGTGATCGGGTTCGGTGGTGGGCCGGTGGGGCCGCAGCCGGTCGCGCCTGTCGTGGCGGCGAAGCCGAAGCCGCCGGTGGTGGGCCGAGTTCGGTGGTGCCCGGGGTGAAGCCGGTCGTGCCGTCGTCGAGTGCGGCGCCGCCGGTTCACGCCGGGCCGGCGCCGGCGACCAAGGCGCGGGCGGCGACGACTCGCGCGGCGGTGGCGCCAGCGAGCGATGAGGCGCCATCCGATCGGGTCCGGGACCGGGTTTACCAGCAGCCGATCAACGCGCGGCCGCAGGGACAGGTGACGGGCCCGGGCATCGTGCCCCAGAACGGCACGAAGACGAAGGACACCGGGCCGTCCGACGAACCGGTGACGACACCGACGCCGCTGCCCAACCCGGCCGAGACCCCGCCCACGTACACGCCGCCCGTGCAGCCCGGGCCGTAGCCTTCTCCCGGCCGGCTATTCGGTGATGTCGTACTTGTGTTTCCACTCTGGGATGAGCTCCTCTTCCTTCGCGCCCCCGAAGGCGTAAGCCGGGGAGAGCACGCGGTGGGCTTCGTCGACGTGGATGAGGACGGCGTGGTGGAAGGGGTAGCCCGGGCCGTTGGCCGCGACGAGCCAGTCGGCCAGGAAGGTGTGGACCGGGTGGCCTGGGGGCAGCACCTCGGCGGTGCCGCGGAAGCGGTAGCCGCGGCGGCGCAGGACGTCGATGGAGTTGACTTCGACGCGCGGGTCGCGCCGGAGGTTGGCGACGGTGTGCGGCGAGGCCAGGTCCATGAACGCCAGGTGCTCGTCGTCGTAGACGCGGACGGAGCCCTTGGGCGAGAGGTTCGGCGCGCCGTCCGGGCGGGTGGTCGCGACGAACGACAACTTCGCGGAGGCGACGATGAGGCGCATGTCGTCGGTGAACGTGGTCATGAACTGGTCCTTTCGCAGAGGCGGTCGAAGCTGAAAGCGAAGGTCCGCACGGGCGAGAGACCCAGCAGCAGGGCAGCGGCCGCGGCGGCGAAGACGGAGGCGCTCAGCGGTGCTTCCCAGCTCAGGAACAGCGCCATCGACAGCGCGAACACCAGCAGCAGCGCCGCCGCGGCCCCAGCAGACCAGCGCACGAGGAAGCCGGCCAGCAACGTCAAGCCCAGCACCAGTTCCGCGGCGGTCGCGGCCCACGCGGCGGCGTCGACGAGACCGCCGGGCAGGTAGGGCGCGAGGCGGTGCGTGTAGGCGGTGTACGCGGCGAAATCGCCCCACGAGACGGACGCGGTGTGCGGCGGGCCCCACCAGCCGAAGCGATCGGCGACGGCCGAGAGGAACCCGGCGGCCAGCGCGAGGCGGGCTAGCACCGTCGCCGTCGACCACACCCGCTCGCGCCGGGCGACGGGTTCGAGGGAGAGCGCCATCAGCCGGCCCCTCGACCACGAACAGCCTTCGAAAACCCCATCAGATCTCCCTCGTGGACGCTGCGTGAACACGTTCGACGCTAGGCCGGGCACAGGCCGTCACGGAAAGACCGAACAACGCTGATTCAGTAACCTGACGTTATGGATCTTGAAGCCCGCCACCTGCGGTACGTCGTGGCCGTGGCCGACACGCTCAACTTTTCGCGCGCCGCCGAGCAGCTGCACATGTCGCAGCCCGCGTTGTCCGCGCGGGTGAAAGCCGTGGAGCGGCACCTGGGTGTGCCGTTGTTCGAGCGGACGACGCGGTCGGTGGCGCCCACGGAGGCCGGACAACGCTTCACGCAGAAGGCGCGCGCGATCCTGCGGCTGCTGAAGGACGCGGAGCGCGAGGCGCGCGAATCGGTGCACGGACGGGTGCTGGCGATCGGGTTCTACGGCGTCGCCGCGGGACCGTTGACGGCCAAGATCATCGAGCGGTTCAAGGAACACAACCCCGGCGTCGAGGTGGAGCTGAAGCGCCACGGCTGGGAGGACCCGTCGGCGGGTTTGCACGAGCGGACGGTGCCGCTGGCGTTCGTGCGGCCGCCGTTCCGGTCGGACAAGCTGCGGCTGCTCGTGCTCCGCACCGAGCAGCGCGTGGCCGGGTTGCCGAGCGGGCACCCGCTGGCCGACCGCGAGAGCGTGGACGTCACCGAGCTGCTCGACGAACCCCTGGCGATCCGGCGCACACCCGACCCCGTGTGGGCCGAGTTCTGGTCCGGGGGCGACCTGCGAGCGGACCACCCGGCGCCGCGGCTCGTGGAGGTCGGGGACGTGGACGAGGAGCTGCAGGCCGTCGCCGCCGGGCGCGCGGTCACGCTGACCGCCGCGGCGGCGCCGATCTACTTCCCCCGGCCCGGCGTGGCGTACGTGCCCCTCACCGGGCTGCCGCCGAGCCGCATCGCGCTCGCGTGGCACGCCGACGAGACCGACCCGGTCTGCCACGCGTTCGTCGAAGCCGCCCGGGAAGTGGCCACGCAGAGCTAACTGCCTAAATCGGGCCGTCGCAGCTGTGCAGACAGCACGAAGTCACGCCAGCCGCAGCGCCATCATCAGGGTCGCGCGAACGCGCCCGTCCTGCAGATCGAGCGCGAGGAGTTCCCGGATCCGCTTCAGCCGGTACGCGAGCGTGTTGCGGTGGATGAACAGCTCGGCGCAGATCGCCGGCGTCGCCCCACTGTGGCGCAGGTACGCCTCGAGCGTCGTCAGCAGCTCCTCCGACCGCGCCAGCGGCGCCACGAGCCGCTGGGCCAGGCTGATCGCGCCCGGGTGCCGCAGCGTGTCCACCACCGCGTCGAAATCCAGCCGCGGCGCGGCGTGCACGCCGGAGGGACCCAGCGCGCGCCGGCACATCCGCAGCACCAGGCCGAGTTCCGCCGCGTTCTCCGCGGTCGCGACCACGGCCGACACCGAGCGCGCCTGCCCGACGGCCGCGCGCGCCGCGGACGGTAGCTGCGCCGGATCGAGCGACTCGCTCTGCAGCAGGATCGTGGACAGGTCCGGCTCCTCGACGAACCGCATCGCCGAGTACTCCCCCGCCAGGACCACACGGGCGCGCCACGACACCGACCGCAGGTACGTCGTCGACATCCCCGCTTCGGCCTGCAGCACGACGACGCCCGTGCGCTGGTACGGCTCCAGCTCGGCGTCGCGGGCCAGCGCGATCAGCTCGGCCGTCGGCACGGCGTCGTTGCCGTAGACGGCTTCGGTGAGCCGGCCCGCGTTGCGCGAATGCGCCACGCCCGCCGAACCGAGCGTGGTGCTGAGCTGCATCGACACGACGGCGGCGACGGGTGCGAGCAGCGTCCGGATCGTGGTCTGCGCGTCGGTTTCCTCGACGACCAGCCGGAAGCGGTCGCGGTTGCTGCCGGGCAGCGTGAACTCCGTGCGGGCCGCGAGCGAGCCCTCGCCACCCGCCGCGAGCAGCGTCGCGCCGGTGGAGTCCTGAATGGACACCCGTGCGCCGACGACCTCGCTGATGCGGTGCAGCACGTCCTGCATCGTGCCCTGGTCCGCCGCGATGCGCGTGCAGTCGTCAGCCAGTTCCGAACCGCGGCGCAGCGCTTCGTAGCGCTCAGCCGACAGGCGGTCCTGCACTTCGCGCTGCACGAGCACGAACGGCACCTGGTCCGGGATCACCAGCAGCGGCACACCGCGGTTCCCGCACGCGACCACGAGCCCCTCGGGCAGCGTCGCGTGCGCCGGCCCGAGGCCGAACGCGAGCGCGGCGATGGGGACGTTCGCGAGCCGTTCCACGTAGGCGTCCCAGATCCGGACGTCCGTGACGTTCAAGGCCATCCCGGACGTCAGCATCAGCGCGCCCGGCGTGAGGAACGGCGACGGGTCGATCGACTCCGTCGGCGCGCACCACGTGATCGGCCGCGCCAGTGCACCGGGCGGGCCTTCGACGCGGATCTCGATGCGGCGCTCGGGATCTTCGAGCAGGTCGGCAACGCGCATCCCGGCAGCGTAGAGCACTGAGCACAAGACAGCCCGCACGATTAGGTCACTCTGACCAATGTGCCGGGCACCACACCCTGCCTACTGTTACCGACCATGACCGCGACCCTGAATTCCGACATGGGCGAAGGACTCGGCCTGCACAGCTTCGGCAACGACGAAGCGCTCCTCGACCTCGTCGACGTGATCAACCTGGCCTGCGGCTTCCACGCGGGCGACCCCGACGTCATGGACGCGACCGTCGCCGCCGCCGTCGCCCACGACGTCCGCATCGGAGCACACCCCGGGCTGCCCGACCTGACCGGCTTCGGCCGGCGCCGCATGGTCCTGACGCCGGAGGAGGTCGAGTCGATCGTGCTGTACCAGGTCGGGGCGCTCACGGCGTTCCTGACCAAGCACGGCGTCTCGCTCAACCACGTCAAACCCCACGGCGCGCTCTACGGCATGCTCGCCGGCGATCCCGAGCTCATGGCCGGCGCGGCCCGCGCCGCGAAGGTGTTCGGCGTGCCGTTCTTCGGCATCGCCGGCACCGCGCACGAGACGGTGTGCGGCGAACTCGGCGTGCCGTTCGTGGCCGAACTGTACGTGGACCTCAACTACGACGACGAGGGCAACCTGATCATCCTGCGCCGCCCCGAGCGCACCGACCCGGCCGCTGCGGCCGAACGCGTCCGGCGCGCGCGGCAGGGGCAGCCCGTGCTGTCGGTCAACGGCGCCGAGCTGGACATCCGCTTCGACAGCGTCTGCGTGCACTCCGACGCCCCCAACTCCCCCGAGGTCGCCGCGGCTGTCCGAGCCGTGCTCGACGAGAACCAGTGAAAGGCGGTTCCGTGTCCGACATCCTCTCTCCGCTCCCGGGCATCTTCTACACGCGTCCCGGGCCCGACAAGGAACCGTTCGTGCAGCCCGGCGACCGCATCGAGGCCGGCGCCGCCGTCGGCATCGTCGAGGTGATGAAGCAGTTCACCGAGATCCGTTCGGAGACCGGGGGCACGGTCAAGTCGATCAACGTCGCGGACGGAGGCACCGTGTCCCCCGGCGAGGTTCTCGTCGTGGTGGAGGACTGACGCGTGCGCAAGCTCCTCATCGCCAACCGCGGCGAGATCGCGGTCCGGATCATGCGCACCGCACGGGAACTGGGCATCGCCACTGTCGCCGTGTGCAGTGAAGCGGACCGCGGCTCGTTCGCGGCGCGGACCGCCGACGAAGCCGTGGTGATCGGCCCGCCGCCGGCACGCGACAGCTACCTCGACCAGCAAGCCGTGCTCAAGGCCGCTCACGACACCGGCGCCGACGCCGTGCATCCCGGGTACGGTTTCCTGTCCGAGAACGCCGGGTTCGCGCAGGCCGTGCTCGACGCGGGGCTCACGTGGGTCGGCCCGTCGCCCGACGCGATCCGGCTGATGGGCGACAAGGTCGCCGCGCGCGAAGCGGCCCGCAAGGCCGGTGTGCCGGTGCTGGCGGGCTCCGACGGGCCGCTCGACCCGGACGCCGACCCGCTCGCCGTCGCCCGGGGAGTCGGCTTTCCGTTGGTGCTCAAGGCATCCGCGGGGGGCGGTGGCCGTGGCATCCGGCTCGTCACCGACCCGGGCGACTTCCTCTCGGCGCTGGACCTGACGCGGTCCGAGGCGCGCGCCAGCTTCGGCGACGACACGATGTACCTGGAGCGGTTCGTCGAACGCGCGCGCCACGTCGAGGTGCAGGTGCTCGGCGACGGCGAACACGTGATCCACCTCGGCGACCGCGACTGCTCGATGCAGCGCCGCTCGCAGAAGGTGCTCGAGGAGGCCCCGGCGCCCGAGCTGCCCGACGAGGTCCGTGAACGGATCCGCAGCTCGTCGGTCGAGCTCGCGAAGGCGTGCCAGTACCGCGGGGCCGGCACCGTCGAGTTCCTGTACGACCCGGTGCGCCACGAAGCCGCGTTCATCGAGATGAACACCCGGCTGCAGGTCGAGCACCCCGTGACCGAACTGGTGACCGGCCTCGACCTGGTCGAGCAGCAGTTGCGGATCGCCCGCGGCGAACCGCTCGGCCTGGCCCAGGACGACGTCACGTTCACCGGGCACGCCTTCGAGTCGCGCATCAACGCCGAAGACCCGGACCGCGGCTTCATGCCGAGCCCCGGCACGGTGGAAACCCTGAGCTGGCCCGCGGGCGCCCGGGTGGACAGCGGCGTCGAGGCGGGCGATGCTGTGGCGCCGTACTACGACTCGATGATCGCCAAGCTGGTCGTGCACGGCCCGGACCGCGCCACCGCCATGGCGCGGATGACCGAAGCGCTGCGCGGCGTGGAGATCACCGGGATCGCGACGACGACCGGACTGCACCTGGCCCTGTTCGCCCGCCCCGAGTTCGCCGCGGTCGAACACCACACGAAGTTCATCGAGACGGCTCCCGGACTGCTGAAGGAGACGGCGTGAGCGCACCCCAGACCCTGCCCGCCGAGGCCCGCTACACGTGGGGCGGCGACGAGTTCCTGTTCGTCGAAATCGCCGAGGAGATGAGCCTGCCGGGGAACCTGCGGGCCATGGGCATCGCGCGCGGCCTGGCCGCGCGGGCCCTCGACGGCGTGGTCGACATCTGCCCGGCCAACGCGTCGCTGCTCATCCGCTTCGACCCGGACGTGCTGGCGCCGGCCGACCTGGAGGCCGCCGTCCGGGAGCTGGAAACCGAAACGCAGCAGCAGAGCAGCACCGTGCTGTCGACGCGGATCATCGAAGTCCCGGTGTGGTACGACGATCCCTACACCCGGGAGGTCGGCGCGCGGTTTCGCGACGGGTACCACCAGGACCCGAATGGCACCGACCTCGACTACGCGGCGCGGATCAACGACCTCGACGGCGCGGCCGAGTTCATCCGGCGCCACCACACGAACCCGTGGCTCGTGTCGATGGTCGGGTTCGTCGCCGGCCTGCCGTTCCTGTTCCAGCTGGTCGGCCGCGACAAACAGCTGGAGGTGCCGAAGTACCTGAGCCCGCGCACGGACACGCCGAAGCTGACCGTGGGGCACGGCGGGTGCTTCGCCTGCGTCTACTCCGTGCGCGGCGCGGGCGGTTACCAGATGTTCGGTATCGCGGCGGCGCCGATCTTCGACCCGGCGCAGAAGCTGGCCGACTTCGCCGATTCCATGGTGTTCTTCCGGCCCGGCGACGTCGTGAAGTTCACGCCGGTGTCCGAAGAGGAGTACCGCGCGATCGAAGCCGAGGTGGCAGCGGGCACGTTCCGCTACCGGATCGTGCCCGTCGAGTTCGACACCGAGCGGGCCGTCGCCGACCCCGAGGCCTACAACGCCACCCTGCTGGAGGTGCTCCGTGGCGAGTGAGCGCGCGATCGAGATCAGCCAGCCCGGCCTGGCGACGACCGTCCAGGACCGCGGCCGCATCGGCTACTACGACCTGGGCATCCCGCAGGGCGGGGCGCTCGACCAGTACTCCGCCGAGCTGGCGAACGCGTTGGTGGGCAACCGCGACGGTGAGGCGCTGCTCGAGTGCACCTACCTCGGCCCGGTCCTGCGCGCCCACGGCTCGCTGGAGGTCGCGGTGACCGGCGCGCCGGTGCCGGTGAAGGTCAACGGCGAGGAGCGTCCTCAGTGGACTCGCCTGGCACTGGCCGACGGCGACGAGCTGTCCTTCGGCTACATCGGCGGCGGTTCCCGGTACTTCCTGGCGTTCTCCGGCGGCATCGACGTGCCCGCGGTGCTGGGCAGCCGCTCGACGTACCTGCTCGGCGCCCTCGGCGGGTTCCAGGGGCGGAAGCTGGAGCCGGGGGACGTGGTGCCGATCGGCGCGCCGGCGAGCCCGCCGCCCGGTGACACCCTCGCCGAGGAACACCGGCCGGTTTTCGGCCCGCAGCAACAGGTCCGCGTGATGCTGGGGCTCTACGACCACCGCCTGACCGAACGCGGCCTGGCCAACCTGACCGAGCAGGAGTGGACGCTCACCCCGGTCGCCGACCGCGCCGGCCTGCGCTACGACGGCCCGGGCGTCGAGTGGCGCGAACGCGTGCAGCCCTTCGGCGCCGGCTCCGACCCGTCGAACATCGTCGACGCCGGTTACGCCGTCGGCTCCATCCAGATCCCCGGCGGCACGCAGCCCATCATCCTGCACCGCGACGCCGTCTCCGGCGGCGGCTACGCGATGGTCGCCACGGTGATCAGCGCCGACATGGACGTCGTGGCGCGCGCCGCGCCGGGCACGAAGACCCGCTTCGTCCCCGTCGACCTCGACACCGCGCTGATCGCCCGCAAGGACCGCGCCGAGCGCCTCGCGGCGGCGATCAGCTCACTGGGCTGAGCGGACGCGCCGGCCGGCCCCCTCTCCGGCCGGTGCGCCCGCTCAAGTCAGGTCCGCTTCGTCGCCGCGGGTCACGAGTGCGCCGGCTTCGGGCGGACCAGCGACACGGCCGTGTCGACGGCGGCGGCCACGTCGTCGTCGGGTGGGTAGAGCAGCGAGCGGCCGACGACCAGCCCGCGCACGCCGGGCTGGTCGAGCGCCGCGCGCCAGGATTCGTAGGTCTCCTCGGGCTCGGTGGCCGGGTCGCCGCCGAGCAGCAAGGTCGGGAGCGTCGTCGCGGCCATCACGCGGTCCATCTCCTTGATGACGGGCAGTTTGAGCCACGTGTACGCGCTGGACGCGCCGAGCCCCTGTGCGATGTGGACGGAGCGGATCACGGCCTCGGGCGAAAGGTCGTTGACCGCGCGGCCGTCGACGCGGTGGGTGAGGAACGGCTCCAGCAGCGCGACCACCCCGGCGCGGTTCAGCTCGGTGACGGCGCGCCCGCACGTCTCGAGCGTGGCGACGGTGGCGGGGTCGTCGACATCGATGCGGGTGAGCATCTTCGCGGCCTCGAACCCGGCGTCGACCGTTCCGCGCACGTCGTAGCCGGTCATGCGGTCGTCCAGTTCGAACGCCGACCCGGCCAAGCCGCCGCGGTTCAGCGACGAGACGACGACCTTGTCCTCCAGCGCGCCCAGCAGCAGCAGGTCTTCGAGCACGTCGGCGGTACCCAGCACGCCGTCGACGCCCGGCCGGGAGAGCGCTTCGGCGAGCCGGTCGAGCAGCTCGAGCCGGCTCGCCATGGCATCGGGCCGGCCGCGGACGGCGAGCGCACCGCGGGCCGGGTGGTCGGCGGCCACGAGCATGAGCCGGCCGTCCGGCGGGACGAACCCGCGGCGGGAGCGGGCGGCGAACAGCGCGGCGATCCGTTCGGGCTCGCGCGCCCGGATCTCGCGCAGCTCGGCGTGGTCGCGGGCGAATCCCGTGGACCGCACCGTGTCCACAGTGGTCATTCGTGGGTCTCCCTCTTGGCGTTCGGGTCGCCGCCGGCCAGCAGCGTGTCGATCTCTTGGGCGGTCGGCATGGCGGTGGAGCACTCCAGGCGCGAGGCGACGATGGCGCCCGCGGCGTTGGCGCGCGCGAGCGTCTTCGCCAACGGCCAGCCGGCCAGCAGGCCGTGCGCGAGCGAGCCGCCGAAGGAGTCGCCGGCGCCGAGTCCGTTGCAGGGCTTGACGAGCAGCGGCGGCGACACGACCCGCTCGTCGCGGGTCTTGGCGAGCACCCCCTTGGGCCCCTGCTTCACCACGGCGAGGCGCACGCCCGCGGCGAGCAGCGCGTCGGCCGCGCGTTCGGGATCGGTTTCGCCGGTCGCGACCTCGCACTCCTCGCGGTTGCCGACGGCGACCGTCACCCGGCCGAGCACCTCGCGCACCTCGGCACCGGCGGTTTCGGCGTCGGGCCAGAACATCGGGCGGTAGTCGAGGTCCAGCACGGTCTCGCGGCCACCGCGCGCGTTGAGGGCTTCGTGGTGCGCCGAACGCGAGGGCTCCTCCGAAAGCCCGCTGACCGAGAGCCACAGCAGCCCGGCCGCCGCGATCGCGCCGGTGTCCACATCGGACGGTTTCACCTGCAGGTCGGGCGCGGTCGGCTTGCGGTAGAAGTACAGCGGGAAGTCGTCGGGCGGGAAGATCTCGCAGAACGTGACCGGCGTCGGGTACTCGGCACTGGTCACGACGTGCCGGTCGTCGACCCCGAGCCGGCGCAGCTCGCGGCGCACGTAGCGGCCGAACGGGTCGTCGCCGACGCCGGTGATGATGGCGGCGCGCCGTCCGAGCCGGGCCGCCGCGACGGCGACGTTCGCGGTCGTCCCGCCGAGGAACTTCCCGAACGTCGTCACGTCCTCCAGGCCGACGCCCACCTGCAACGGGTAGATGTCGACCCCGGAACGGCCGAAGGTGAGCACCTCGGCTGGCTGGTTCATGGGTTTCGGCGACCTCTCGGGTGGTACGGACGGCGACGGTGCCCGACGTTAAGTCTGATCCCCGACCCCAGTCAAGAGTTTGTCCAGACATAATGACAATGTGCACCGGTCCGGTACCCTGTCGCGCATGGCCACCCGATCCGACGCCGTGCAGCTCGACGTGCAGCTCGACCGCAACAGCCCGGTGCCCCTGTACCACCAGCTGGCGCAGGCGATCGAGAACGCCATCACGTCGGGCACGCTGCGCCCGGGCGACCGGATCGAGAACGAGGTGTCGCTCACCGAGCGTCTCGGCCTCGCCCGGCCAACCGCGCGCCAGGCGATCCAGGACCTCGTGCGCAAGGGGCTGCTGGTACGCCGGCGCGGCCTCGGCACCCAGGTCACGCGCCCGGCGATCCACCGCGATGTGCGCCTGTCGTCGCTGTACGACGACCTCACCGGAGCCGGCCGCAAGCCCCGCACCACGCTGCTCGAACACAGCACGGGCACGGCCGCGTCCACCGGCCTGAAGGACCTGCTCGACCTGCTCGGACCGGACGAACCGCTGCACCGCATCCGCCGGCTGCGCTTCGCCGACGAAGAACCGCTGGCGATCATGACCAACTACGTCGTCGGCCGGTACCGGCTCGACGACGAGGACCTCGTGGCCAAGAGCCTGTACGACGTGCTGCGTTCGCAGGGCGCGCAGATCGCCATGGCGCACCAGACGATCGGCGCGCGCCTGGCCGACGAGGATGAGGCGGCGCTGCTCGAACAGCCGCGCCCGCTCGCCTGTGTGACCGCCGCACTGTCGGTCTTCGACGACGCCGGCCAGCTCGTGGAACTCGGCCGGCACCTGTACCTGGCCGACCGCTACTCCGTGGAGACGGCTCTGGTGGTCTGAGCCCGTTTCCTGCCAAGGTTTTCGCCGAGGGGTTGCCGAGCACACAGGAGAGTCATGGGGTTCCGCCGGGGTCTGGCGCTGCTCGTCGCCGCCACGTTCTTCATGGAGATCGTCGACGCCACCGTCATCGCCCCCGCAGCGCCCGCCATGGCGGCGGACCTCGGGGTGCGGTCGGTAGACGTCAACGTCACCATCACCGCGTACGTCCTGACGCTGGGCGTCCTCATCCCGATCAGCGGCTGGCTCACCGACCGCTTCGGCGCCCGCCGCATCTTCGCGACAGCCTTGGTGCTGTTCACGCTGTCGTCGCTGGCGTGCGCGCTGGCGCCGAACCTGGTGCTGCTGACCGCGGCCCGCGTCGTGCAAGGCGTGGGCGGCGCGATGATGGTGCCCGTCGGCCGGCTCGTGGTCTTGCGCGCGACCCCCAAGACGGACCTCGTGCGCGCGGTGGCCTACCTGACGTGGCCGGCGTTGCTGGCGCCGGTGGTCGCCCCGGTCGTGGGCGGACTGCTGGCGGAATACGCGTCGTGGCGGTGGATCTTCGTGATCAACCTGCCGCTGGGGACGGCCGCGCTGATCGTGGCGCTGGCGATCGTGCCGGATCTGCGGGCGTCGCGTCCCGCACCGTTCGACCGGGTGGGGTTCGCGTGGGTCGCCGTCGGGACGGCCGCCCTGGTGGTCGCCCTCGAGGGCCTGGGCTCGGGGTTCAGCCCCGCGGTCCTGGTCTCGGCGGTCGTGGCCGTGGCGGGGCTCGGCTGGGCGGTGCGCCACCTGCTGCGCGCGTCGAATCCGCTGGTGGACCTGCGCATCCTGCGCGTGCCCACGTTCCGCATCACGGCCGCCACCGGCTCCGTCTACCGCGGCATCATCACGGCGATCCCCTTCGTGCTGCCCCTGCTGTTCCAGGTCGGCTTCGGCTGGACGGCCGCCCGCGCGGGCCTGGTGGTGATCGCCCTGTTCGTCGGCAACGTCGGCATCAAACCCGCGACGACGCCGTTGATGCGGCTGTTCGGCATCCGCACGGTGCTGCTGGTGTCGATCGTGGCCGGCGCCGCCTGCCTGGTGGGGATGGCGTTCCTGACGCCCACCACCCCGCTGCCCCTGCTGCTCGGCGTGCTGCTGCTCAGCGGCATCGTCCGCTCGACGGGGTTCACCGCCTACAACAGCGTCGCGTTCGCCGACGTGGACGAGCCGTCGATGAACCACGCCAACACGTTGCTGTCGACCCTGCAGGAACTGGGCGCCGGCCTGGGCGTCGCGATCGGCGCCCTGCTCATCCGCGCGGGCGGCGCGGTGACGTCGGACGCGGTGGGCCCGTTCCGGGTGGCGTTGGTGCTGCTGGCGGTGCTGCTGGCCGTGCCGTTGATCGCAGCGGCGCGATTGCCCCGAACAGCCGGGAACGTGGTCACCGGTCGCGCGTGATGAGGCTTGGCAGTTTGTCTGCGCGCAGATAGTCTACGCGCAGACAAACTGGGAGGGCACATGTGGACCACCGACTACCGCGCCGAGACGACGGCCGCACCCGAGGCCGTGTGGGCGGCGCTGAGAGCACTGCACAGCGGTGAACAGCTGAGCGAGCGCAGCGACAAGTTCGAGCTGCACGGACCGTTCGCGAAGGGGACCGAACTGTCGGTCACGCCGCAAGGACAGGACACGTTCCGCTCGCGCATCACCGAGCTCGTCGAGAACGAGGTCTACGAGGACGAAACCCGCTTCGGCGACGTCGTCCTGCGCTTTCGCCACACCCTGGCGCCACGCGCGGACGGGGGCACGCTCGTCACCCACCGCCTCGAGATCGACGGCGAGGGCGGCGCCGAACTCGGCCCGCAGATCAGCGAGGATTTCCCCGAGGCGATGGCCGACCTGCTGGCCTTCGCGCAACAGTGACCCGGTTCTCCGGCCCCGGCGAGAGCCCGGGCTTCCTGCTGTGGCACGTGACGCTCGCGTGGCAGCGGCGCATCCGGCTCACGCTGGAGCCGCTGGACCTGACGCACGTGCAGTTCGTGCTGCTGGCGTGCTGCTGGTGGCTGGAGGACCACGGCACCCCGCCGCGGCAGCAGACCCTGGCCGCACAGGCGGGCACCGACATCAAGATGACGTCGCAGGTCATCGCCCGCCTGGAGGCCAAGGGGCTGGTGTCGAGGACCGTCGACGCCGGCGACACGCGTGCGAAGCTGGTCCGGCTGACGACGGCGGGCCGGGCGCTGGTGGGCAAGGCGGTGACGGCGGTGGAGCGCGTGGACGCGGAGATGTTCGGCGCGGAGCCGGGACCGCTGCTGGGTGCGTTGAAGTCGGTGCTGGACCAGGAAGAGTGAACGTCCACAATGTCCTGTTCGAGCCGGGCGGGAGCAGCGGGTTGGCAGCTGGCGTAACTCCAGGTTTACGCTCGGACCCATGCGATTCGCCATCAAGACTTCGCCCCAGAACACCGCCTGGGAGGACATGCTCGCGGTCTGGCAGGCGGCCGACGAGATCGAGCTGTTCGAATCCGGCTGGACGTTCGACCACTTCTATCCCATTTTCTCCGATTCGACCGGGCCTTGCCTGGAAGGCTGGACGACGCTGACCGCGCTCGCGCAGGCGACCAAGCGGCTGCGCCTCGGCACGCTCGTCAGCGGCATGCACTACCGCCACCCCGCGCTGCTCGCGAACATGGCCGCCACGCTCGACATCGTGTCGGGGGGCCGGCTGGAGATCGGCATCGGCGCCGGGTGGAACGAAGAGGAGTCCGGCGCGTACGGCATGGAGCTGGGCACCGTCAAGGAGCGCAGCGACCGCTTCGAGGAGGGCTGCGAGGTCATCGTCTCCCTGCTCACGCAGGAGACCACGACCTTCAAGGGCAAGCACTACGAGCTCACCGACGCCCGCTGCAACCCGAAGGGCGTGCAGACCCCGCACCCGCCCATCTGCATCGGCGGCAGCGGCGAAAAGCGCACGCTGCGCACGGCCGCGCGGTTCGCCCAGCACTGGAACTTCACCGGCGGCGCGCCGGAGGAGTTCGCCCGCAAGCGCGAGATCCTGCACCAGCACTGCGCTGACGTCGGCCGCGACCCGAGTGAGATCACGCTGTCCTCGCACGTGCGGCTGGAGCCGGACCTGGACTACGCCGCGGTCGCCAAGCAGGCCGAGGCTCTCGGCGAGGCCGGGCTGGACCTCGCGATCGTCTACCTGCCGCCGCCCCACACGCCGGCCGTGCTGGAGCCGCTGGCGAAGGCGCTCGAACCGCTGCTCTGACGCCATCGGGGCTGCGCACGGACGACGTGCGCAGCCCCGCGAGCGGCCACTGTGGACACTGCTAGCGCGGGCCGCCGACCAGGGCGTGGGTGCGGGAGAGCACCTTGGCCACGTGCGGGGAATCCTCCCCCTTGCGCACGGCGACGGCG
>NZ_JBITBT010000042.1:0-81311 GCF_044452505.1 Amycolatopsis sp. NPDC051903
TCTCCGGAATCGCACACTTGCACAACATCCTCCTCGCTGGCTGACCGCAACACCCAGCAACACCAACAACAGCATCAGTTACGAGACATCACTTACCCGGGTTTGTTCTGCACGAAAGAATTGTAGAACACCTCGATTCTCCTGGCCGGGATTCGTGCTTACGGTTCCGGGGTCCCAGTCCACCGGGCAACGCTGCCCGCCGGGAGGTTCCCCGTGCCTGTCCCCGCGCCTGACTCCACACCGGACGCGCGCACCGAACTCGGTGCCGCGCCGCTTCGACCGTTCCACTGGCTGATCGTCGGCCTGGTCGCGCTCGCGACCCTGTTCGACGGCTACGACACGCTCATCCCGTCGTACGTCATCCACTTCGTCGCCAAGCCCTGGCACCTGTCCGAAGGCCAGGTCGGGTTCCTCGTCTCCTCCGGGCTCATCGGCTTCGCCGTCGGCTCGGTGGTGCACGGTGTGGTCGCCGACCGCATCGGCCGCCGGCCCACGCTCATCGCCGGCCTGCTCATCTCCGGCGGCTTCAGCGTGCTGACCGGGGCGTTCGGCACTTCGTACGCGTCGTTCATCACGCTGCGCGCCCTGACCGGTCTCGGTTTGGGCGTGCTGCTGCCGCTGGGCACGGCGTACGTGAACGAATACCTGCCGAACCGCGTGCACCACCGGCTGGCCGTGCTCGGCGGCACCGGGTTCGCCCTCGGCGGCGTGCTGGCCGCCCTGCTCGGCGTTTCACTGACCAGCGGCGGCAACTGGCAATCGCTGTTCTACGTCGGCGGCGGCGCGCTGGTGCTCGGGCTGATCTACCTCGTGGTGTTCCCGGAATCCGTGGAATACCTGGTGGCGCACGGCCGCACACCCGACGCGATCCGGCTGCTGGGCAAGATCCGCCCCGATCGCGTTGCCCTGTACGAAGCCCGCGGTCTCGTCGTCGCCGCCCATCCGCCGACGCGCGACCTGAAGCTCGTCCTGTCCTCGCGCTACCGCGTGCGCACGATCGCGCTGTGGGTCTCGTCGTTCCTGTTGCTGTTCAACGTCTACGGCCTCTCCGCCTGGACGCCGGAGCTGATGATCGAACGCGGCCACGGCTTCGCCGCGGGCTTCGGCTTCGGCGCGGTGCTGCAGGGCACGTCGATCGTCGGCGCGGTGCTCGGCGGGTTCGTCGCCGACCGCTGGCTCGGCGCGCGCCGCAGCCTGATGCTGTGGTGCGCCCTCGGTGTGGTGGCCGCGATCGTGATCGCGCTGGCCGGGGGCACGGCCGTGGACGTCATCGCCGTCGCCGCGGCCGGCCTGTGCATCATCGGCGGCCAGTTCCTGCTCAACAACGTCTGCGCCATCACCTATCCCGTCCGCGCCCGCGGTACCGGCGCCGGCCTGATGCTCGGCTTCGGCCGCGTCGGTGGCATCCTCGGCCCGACCATCGGCGGCTCGCTCCTGGGCGCCTTCGGCGGCACCTCGGCGCTGTTCTTCGCGGTCGCCGTCGCCGCCGCGCTCGCCGTCGTGAGCACGTCGTTCGTGACCGACCGCAACGCCGCCGCCGTCGGTGCGGCGGAACCACAACAAGAGGTTCCCGCGTGACCTCGCCGGAACCAGCGCTCGACCGGCACCACGAGGGCTTCGCCGCCGGCCTGCGTCCTCCGTGGACGCGGCGCGAAGACCTCGTGCCGCCGACGCCGCGGCCCGCGGCGGAGGAACACGCTCGATGGAATTGAACGGAGGACCCATGACCGTGCCCGTCGCGATCGTCGGCGGTGGTATCGGCGGCCTGGCGCTGGCGCTCGAACTGCACGCGGCCGGTGTCGAATGCCGGGTGTTCGAGTCGGTACCCCGGCTCTCGGCCGTCGGCGTCGGGATCAACCTGCTGCCCCACGCCACCCGGCAGCTCGACCGGCTCGGCCTGCTCCCGCAGCTGTCCGCGGCCGCGGTGAGCACGCGGGAGTCGGTGTTCTTCAACCGCTTCGGCCAGCACATCCACACCGAGCCCACCGGCGTGGCCGCGGGCTACCGCTGGCCGCAGTTCTCCATCCACCGCGGCGACCTGCAGGCGGTCCTGGCTGATGCGGTCCGGGCGAGGCTCGGCCCGGACGCCCTCGTCACCGGGCACACCTGCGTCGACGCCGCCGAAGACAGCACCGGCGTCACCCTCACCTTCGCCCTCCCCGACGGCACCACGACCACGCAACGCGCCGCCGCCGTGGTCGGGTGCGACGGCATCCACTCGGCGATCCGCAAGCAGCTGCACCCCGACGAGGGCGAGCCCGTCTACTCCGGTTACACCATGTGGCGCGGGGTCACCGTGCACGAGCCGATCCGCTCGGGCGCCAGCATGATCCGCGCCGGCTGGCTCGCCACCGGCAAGCTGGTGGTCTACCCGATCCGCGACGCCGTGGACGCGGCCGGCCGCCAGCTCGTGAACTGGGTCGTCGAGATCGAGACCCCGCAGCACACCGGCCGCGACTGGAACCGGGCCGGTCGCGCGGAAGACTTCCTCGGTCACTTCGCCGACTGGCACTTCGACTGGCTCGACGTGCCCGCCCTGCTGCGCGGCGCCGAATCGGTCCTCGAGTACCCGATGGTCGACCAGGACCCGCTGCCGTGGTGGGGCACCGCCCGCGTCACGCTCCTCGGCGACGCCGCCCACCCCATGGTCCCGCGCGGCTCCAACGGCGGCGGCCAGGCCATCCTCGACGCCGCCGCGCTCGCGAAAGCCCTGCGGACCCACGCCACCATCCCCGACGCCTTCGCCGCCTACGAGCAGCTGCGCCGCCCCGCCACCGCGGCCGTCGTGCGGGCCAACCGCACCAACCCGCCGGACGCCATCCTGCGCGAGGTCTACGAACGCACGGGCGACCGCCCGTTCGACACCATCGGCGAGGTGATCACCGAGTCCGAACTGGACGCGATCCTCACGAACTACAAACGCACGGCCGGCTATTCACTCACGGCCCTCAGCGAAGCGTGACGCGCCGGGCACGTCGGCCAGACCCGTCGAGCCCGCCCGTGCCGACGCCTCGCTCTTACGGCCCGGGCGGGCACCGATCGCCCACCGGGCTTCCACGACCTGGACGCCCTTGCGGACAACGGACGGCGGCGGTCGACTCGACCGGCCCGGACCACCGACGAAAGGGGCCGTCATGTCGGTCACCGACGAACTGCTGGCCACCAACGCCCGCTACGCCGAGACGTTCACGGGCCCGCTTCCGCTGCCGCCCGGCAAGAAGCTGGCGGTCCTCGCTTGCATGGACACGCGCCTGAACGTGTACGGCATCCTCGGGCTCAACGAGGGCGAAGCGCACGTGATCCGCAACGCCGGCGGCGTGGTCACCGAGGACGAGATCCGTTCGCCGGCCATCAGCCAGCGCCTGCTCCCCACCGAGGAGATCATCCTCATCCACCACACCGACTGCGGCATGCTCACGTTCACCGACGACGGGTTCAGGAAGTCCATTCAGGACGAAACCGGTCTCAAACCCGCCTGGGCCGCCGAGGCTTTCGACGACCTCGAGGGCGACGTCCGGCAATCGGTCGCCCGCATCCAGGCGAGCCCCTTCGTTCCGCGCACGGACTCAGTGCGCGGGTTCGTGTTCGACGTCGCCACGGGGAAGCTCGGCGAAGTGCGGTAGCGGGTCCGCACCACACCAGCACCCCGGCGATCGGCCCGGCAGGGACTTCCCTGCCGGGCCGATCCCGTCTTCCGGGACGGCACAACGGTTTGTACCACCTGACTTCCACCTGTTGAGAGCTCTTGTGCCACGAGAACGCGGCTCCCTAGGGTCCGTCAGACGTCTGACGTCTGAACAGGAGGCTCTCGTGGCACCAGGTCGTGTCGACGGCTCATCCGCGCGCACGGACGGACCCCACCCCGGACCGGATCAAGACGACCGCGACCGGCGGGCGGATCGCCGGCACCGGTGCGTCGTGCGGGGCGGGCAGCTGGGTGTCGGTGTGCTCGTCCTCGCGGCGTGGCAGATCGCCGGTCAGGTCTTCGGCGCGTTCACGCTGAGCGGCCCGTGGCTGATCGTGCAGCGGATCGGCGAGCTGATCGGCACCGGCACGCTGTGGGCCGATCTCGGGACGACGCTGGTCGAGACGTTCGCCGGGCTGGCGATCGGCATGGTCGCCGGGGTGGCGCTCGGCGTGCTGATCGCGTCGTCCCGGACGGTGGGCCGCTGGTTCTACCCGTATGTGATGGCGCTCTACAGCCTGCCGCGCGTCGCGCTCGCGCCGCTGTTCATCGTCTGGTTCGGCATCGGCCTGGAGTCGAAGATCTTCATGGTCGTGACCATGGTCGTCTTCGTCGCCTTCTACAACACCTACCAAGGGGTGCGCGGGATCGACCCCGAGCTGCTCGAGATGACGCGCAGCTTCCGCGCGCCCTGGGCGGCGCGGCTGCGCTGGGCCGTCCTGCCCGCCATCGCGCCGTGGATCCCGACGAGCCTCCGCCTGTCGATCGCGCTCGCGCTGATCGGCGCGGTGATCGCCGAGCTCGTCGGGGCGAGCCAGGGGCTCGGTTACTACCTGGGTTACGCCGCGAACGTGCTCGACACGACCGGCGTCTTCGCGGGACTGGTGATCATCACGGTGATCGCCGTGCTCGCCGAGCAGCTCATCGCGCTCGTGGAACGCCGGGTGCTGCGCCACCGCGGCACCCACTGAACCTCCCCGATCCCCTCCGGATCCCCTCCAGCAGAGGAAGTGCAAGATGACCACGTTTTCGAGGTTCCGCCACGCGATCGCGCTGGCCGGCGCGGCCGCGGTGCTCACGGCGTGCGGCGGCGGATCTTCCGCCGCCGGTGGCGACGGCAAGACGATCCGCGTCGAACTGTTCTGCAGCGGCCTCGCGCCCATCGCGGCAGAGCTCGCCCTCAACAGCGGCGTCGCGGCGAAGCGGGGCATCACGATCAAGCCGATTTGCGTCACGAGCGGCTCGGCGGCCACGAACGCGCTCATCGGCGGCAGCGCGGACGTGTTCATGGGCGACATCGGGCACGTCGTGCTCGCGCAGAAGCGCGGGGTGAAGATGAAGGCCTACGGCGTCGTCAACGACCGGTTCTCCTACCTCATGGTCGCGCGCACCGACCCGGACCTGGCCACCGTGAAGGACCTCAAGGGCAAGAAGGTCGCGGTGACCGCGCCGGGCACGCTGTCGGACACCGAACTGCAGAAGGCGGCTCTCGACGCCGGACTCGACCCGAAGAAGGACCTGACCGTCGTCAGTGGCGGCGCCGGCGCGACGATGCAGGCCGAGCTGACCAGTGGTCAGGTCGTCGCCGGCATGACGAGCCAGCCGGACACGCTGCAGCTGCTGCGGACCGGGAAGTTCCGGGTCCTGTGGCAGCAGCCGGACTACCGTTACGTCGACATCGTCACGATGGCCGATCAGGACTGGGTCGGTGAGCACCAAGATCTCTTGAAGACCTTCCTGGCCGCGATGAGCGAGGCTTCGCGGCAGGCCAAGGCGAACCCCGACCAAGCGACGACGTGGATGAAGAAGCAGGGGTACCAGATCGGCGACGCCGACCTCAAGACCATCGTCACCGAAGCGCTCAAGAGCGTGCCCGACAGCTTCCACGCCGACGACGCGGTGGTGAACTCGTCGACGGACCTGCTGGTGCGCACCGGGTTCCTCACGAAACCCGTACCGTCCACTCAGGACATCTTCGACGACAGCCTGCTGCCCGCGAAGTAGCCGGGAGGAGCACGATGACCACGAAGACGGACACTGACGGGGCCGCGGTGGCGGCGCCCGGTTCGAGCACGCCGAAGCTGAGCCTGCGCGAGGTCGGGCTCGGGTACCGGACGCCGAACGGCCGGTTCACCGCGCTGACCGGCGTCAGCCTCGACCTCGCCGCCGGCGAGTTCGTCGCGCTCGTGGGCCCCAGCGGCTGCGGGAAGTCGACGTTGCTCAAGCTCATCGCGGGCCTGCTCCCGGCCACGACGGGCGAAATCCTCCTCGACGGCGTCCCGGTTCCGGACGGGGTCCCCGACGGTGTGGGGCTGGTGTTCCAGTCGGACGCGCTGTTCCCGTGGCGAACCGTCGCGGACAACATCCGCTTCCCCTTGGCGCTCAAGGGAGTTCCCGCCGAACGGCAGCGCGAGGAGGTACGCCGGCTCGTGGACCTGGTCGGGTTGACGTCCTTCGAACAGCGCTACCCGAACCAGCTCTCCGGCGGCATGCGCAAACGGGTGGGCATCGCCCGGGCTCTGGCCTACGACCCCGGCGTCTACCTCATGGACGAGCCGTTCGGGCCGCTGGACGCGCAGATGCGCATCCGGCTCGGCGGCGAATTCCTCTCGATCTGGGAGACGCTCGGCAAGAGCGTGGTGTTCGTGACCCACGACGTCGAGGAAGCGGTGGCGATGGCCGATCGGGTGCTCGTGATGAGCCGCGGCCCCGGCACGATCAAGGAGGAGTTCACGATCGGCCTCGAGCGGCCGCGGCACTTCCAGGAGGTCCGGTTCGAGCCGGAGTTCCAGCGGCTTCAGCGGGCGATCTGGCGGAGCCTGGCCGAGGAGTTCGACGAGGAGCGACGGTGATCATCGACTGCCACAACCACGTGCTGGCCACCGCGCTGCCGCCGGGGCACGAGCGGTTCGTGCGCGAGATGCGCGCGCCGGGTCACCGCCGCGCCGGCCGGCTGCCCGGCTACCGGCCCGCCACCGACGAGGACTGGGCCGGCCTCGAGGCCGACCTCGATCCGATCGACCCGCGCACCCTCGTCGAGGACCACGTGAGCGCGGGCGTGGACCGGGCGACGGTGCTGGCGGTGGCGCCGTCCACCTACACCGCGTACGGCGACCGGGGCACGATCGACCTGGGCCGGGTGACCGGCGTGCCCGGTCCGCTGGACGTCGCCAAGAGCAACGACTACCTCGCCGCCCTGACCCGGCAGCACACCGAGCTGATCGGGATGTGCGCGGTGAACCCGAAGTTCCGCGGCGTCACGTGGGCGCGCGACGAGCTGACCCGCGCGGTCACCGAGCTCGGCCTGCAGGGGCTCAAGCTCTACCCGATGTACGACCACTGGGCTCCGGCCGACCGCGACCTCGCGTTCCCGATCTACGAGCGGGCCGCGGAGCTGGGCATCGGCGTGATGGTCCACATGGGCACCTCTTCGGCGAAGGACGCCGTGTTCGAGTACGGCCGGCCCGGCGCGCTGGACGAGGTCGCCCGGCGGTTCCCCGGCTTGCCGCTGCTGGTGTGCCACGCGGGCTTCCCGTGGGTCGACGAATGCCTCGCGGTGGTCGCCCGCCACGACAACACCTACCTCGACCTCAGCATGTTCGCCACCAAGTGCACGCAACACCAGCTGTACGAGTTCCTCCTGCGCGCGCGGCAGCTCGGCTGCCCGCTGTCCCGGATCTGCTGGGGCACCGACTACCCGGGCGGCGGCAAACCCGCGGAGCTGCTGCCGAAGCTGACGCTCGTCAACGACGTGGCCGATCCGGGTGCCCCGATCTCGCGGATCGACCTGGCGAACCTCGTCGGCGGGAACTGGGCGCGGTTCGCGGGGCTGACGGAGTGGAGCGAGCAGGAGACGCTCGCGCAGCTGGAGACGTGGGAGCCGCGGTGGCGCGCACGACTGCGACCGGCGGGTTGACCGGCGCTGCGCACCACCCGAACGGTGCCGGTTCACTACGATCAGGGGATGGTGATCACCGCGCTGGAGTCCCGATGACCGGAGGTGGTCCCGCCGGACGGGCGGGCATCGAGTCGGTTGCCGCGGATTCCTATCGGCAGACGAAGGAGCGGTTGCGCGCCGCGATCAGCCGGTTGGCCGAGGAAGGTCGGTACCGGCTGCCGTCGGAGGCCGAGCTGACGGCGGCGCTCGGTGTCAGCCGGGCGACGCTGCGCTCGGTGCTGCACTCGCTGCAGAAGGAGGGCCGCATCCGGCGGCTGCACGGGCACGGCACGTTCATCAACCGGCACGCGATCGGCGTCACCGCCAACCTCGCCGACGCGAGCCCGTTCGTCGACCTGCTCCGGCAAGCGGGGTACGAGCCGGGAGTGCGCACGGTCGGCCAGCGCGTGATCGAACTCGACGACGACCTCGCCGCCTCGCTGGAGGTCGCCCCCGGCTCGCGGGCGCTGCGCATCGAGCGCGTCTTCGAAGCCGACGGCCGCCCGGCGGTGCACAGCGTCGACCACGTTCCCGCGGGCCTGCTCGGCGAGCACCCCGAAGACCGGGACCCGCGCAGCTCCACGTTCGAGTTCGTCGAGATCGACACCGGGCTGCCCGTCTGCTACTCCGTGGCCCAGGTGCGGCCGGTGCTGCCCCCGCCCGCCGTCGCGGCGGCGCTGGACCTCTCCCCCGCCCACCCCGTGCTGCGGTTGCGCCACACCCACGTCCAGGCGAACGAGCTGCCCGTCGCGGTCACGATCGTCCACGTCAACGACGACTACGTGCGCTTTTCGGTGATCCGGACCTACCTGGACCAGTGACTCAGTCGCCGGTGCGGGGTCCGTCCGGGTTGCGCCGCGCGGCGAGTTCCGTGCGGGAGCGGATCCCGAGCTTCCCGTACACGCGCGTCAGGTGGTACTGAACCGTCTTCACGGACAAGAACAGCTCCGCCGCGGCCTCCCGGTTGGACAGTCCACGTGAGACGAGCTGCACGACCGCTTCCTCCTGCGGCGTCAGGTCACCGTGGTCGGCGCGGGGGACGTGGACGCCGCCGGCCTTGAGTTCGCGGTCGCAGCGGGCGACGTAGGTCGCCGCGCCCAGTGTGGCGAAGCCTTCGCGGGCGGCGGTCAGCGCGGTGTCGGCGCGGGCGCGGCGGCCGAGGCGGCGCAGGGTCTGGCCGTGGGCGAAGTCGATGCGGGCCCGGTCGTAGCGCAGGGGCAGCGTGGCGATCAGCTCGCGAGCTTCGTCGAACGCGGCGGTGGCACCGGCGAGGTCGTTGCGGGCGCCCAGGAGCCGGCCGCGAGCCGAGGCCAGGCGGGCTCGCGCCGAAACGTGCTCGCGCTTTTCCGCGAGCCGCTCGTGCGGGGTGAGGAAAGCGTCGGCCTCGTCGAGGCGGCCGGTGAGGATCAGGGCGTGGGCGTGCACGTCGTGCCACGGCCAGTGGCCGGGTTCGTCCACGCCGGACGGCAGTCGCGGGCGCGTGAGCGGGTGCAGGGCGCGCAGCACGCCGGCGGAGTCGGCGCGGGTTTCGGCGACGAGGGCACGGGCGAGCCGGCCGGGCAGCTGCCTGATCAGGTAGTTCGGCGCGATGCAGTAGATCGTCACCTCGGTCTTGTCGGGCGCGATCCGGCGGAAGTGCCGGATCTGCGTGGAGAACTGGTCCACCAGGTACACGTTGGGGTACAGGCAGAGCTTGCGGGAGCCCTTGACCATGAACTCGCCCTTGGCGTCGCCGAACTACTCCTTCAGCTCCGCCATCCGATTCCACAGCGGACGGTCCTGCAGGTTGCCCGCCCACGTCCACAGGCACAGGTGCCCGTGCGGGAACGACCAGTAGCCGCAGCCGGACTTGCCCCAGCTGCCGGCGTCGAGGGTTTTGGTGTCGTTCTGCGACTCACCCGTGGTGCGCCTCGCCGTGGTGGCCGCGTAGTTCCAGTGCGTGGCCGTGACGTGGTAGCCGTCGGCACCGTTCTCCGCCTGCACCTTCCAGTTGCCGTTGTAGGTGTAGGTGGACGCGCCGCGCAGCACTTCCAGGCCGTCGGGCGACTGGTCCCCGGGTTCGGGCACCTGGCTCTCGTGGGCGAGGTAGAGCCAGTTGCCCTCGAAGATGTGCTTCAGCTCGAGCTCGAAGAGCTCCTCGTCGGTGAAGATCCGGCGGTTCGCGCGGTACACGCCCGCGGCCGGGTCCTCGACCACCGCGTCCGCGACGACGGCGGAAACGCGTTCCAGCGGCTCGGTCATGGGTCCTCCTCGGCTTCGATCGGCTCTGACCGGCCCGCGGCGGCCCCCTCGTCCGCCGCGGCTTGACCCAGGACCTTGACAGACGGCGGGGTGCGCCACCCCAGGCGAACACCCAGTCCTGGGCCAGGGTGGCATTGATCGACCGCGCTTATGAGTCCGGCATGAATCGGTCTTTGTGTCGGCGCAATATCCGGACTTACCGTGAATCAATCCGACGGACGCCGGTGAGGAGGCACGGGATGGAACTGCGGCACCTGCGCTACTTCGCCGCCGTCGCCGAGACGTGCCACTTCGGCCGCGCGGCCGAGGCCCTGCACATGGCGCAGCCGGCGCTCTCGCACGCGGTGCGCCAGCTGGAGGGCGAGCTCGGCGTCGTGCTGCTCACCCGCACCACCCGGCAGGTCCGGCTCACCCCGGCCGGGGAGTTCTTCCTCGCCGAGGCGCGCCGGGTGCTCGAGGGCGTGGACAACGGCGTGCGTGCGGTCCGGCGCATCAGCGACGGCCGGATGGGCCTGGCCCGCATCGGGTTCACCGGCACGGCCGCGTTCTCGCACCTGCCCCAGCTCGCCCGCACGCTGCAGCACCGGCTGCCGCAGGTCGAGCTGGAGGTCCACGCCGACCTGCTGACGCCCGCGCAGTGCGCCGGGCTGCGCAGCGGCACGCTCGACCTCGGGCTGCTGCGCCCGCCGGTGCCCGGTGAGGGTCTCGCCGTGCGGGTCATCGAGAGCGAGCCGCTCGTGCTGGCGGTGCCCGCCGACCACCGCCTGGCCGTCGAGCCGATCGTCGCGACGGCGGACCTGCGCACGGAGGGCTTCATCGCCTACGCGGGCAAGGACTCCGTGGTCAACGACGCGGTGCTGCGCAGCTGCCGCACCGCCGGGTTCGCGCCGCGCCGGGAGCACGAAGCCGCCAGCACGGCGGTGCTGCTCGCGCTCGTCGCGGGCGGGCTCGGGATCGGCGTGGTGCCCGCGTCGGCCCGTTCGCTGCCCCTGGGCGGGGTCGTGTTCCGCGACCTCGCCGGTGCCGAATGCGTGCAGCTCGCGCTCGCTTGGCACCGCGAGCACGCGTCGCCGCTCGTCGGTGCCGTGCTGGAGGTGCTCGAAGACGTCTTTCCCACTCGTTCCACAGCCGAGGTGACCAGGTGAAGATCACTCAGGTGGAGGCGATCCCGTTCGCCATCCCCTATCGGAAACCGTTGCGGTTCGCCTCGGGCGAGGTGCGCACCGCCGAGCACGTGCTCGTGCGGGTGCACACCGACGACGGCGTCGTCGGGATCGCCGAAGCCCCGCCGCGGCCGTTCACCTACGGCGAGACCCAGGCCGGGATCGTCGCGGTGCTCGAGAACATCTTCGCGCCGCAGGTCGTGGGGCTGAGCCTGCTGGAGCGCGAGACCGTGCACGCGCGGCTGGCCCGGACCGTGGGCAACCCGGCCGCGAAGTCCGCGCTGGACATGGCGTTGTGGGACGCGCTGGGCCGCACGCTCGACGTGTCGGTGACCGAACTGCTGGGCGGCTACACCGACCGGATGCGCGTGACCCACATGCTCGGGTTCGACGAACCGGCGGCGATGGTCGCCGAGGCGTCGCGCATCCGAGAGTCCTACGGCATCACGTCGTTCAAGGTGAAGGTCGGGCGCCGGCCGGTCTCGCTCGACACCGCCGTGGTGCGGGCGCTGCGCGAGACGTTCGGCGACTCGGTGGACCTCTACGTCGACGGCAACCGCGGCTGGACGGCCGCGGAGTCCGCGCGGGCGATGCACGAGATGGCCGATCTCGGGCTGCTGTTCGCCGAGGAGCTCTGCCCGGCCGACGACGTGCTGGGCCGCCGCTGGCTCGTCTCGCAGCTCGACGTGCCGTTCATCGCCGACGAGTCCGCAGTGACGCCCGCCGACGTCACGCGCGAGATCCTGGGCGGTTCGGCCACGGCGATCAGCATCAAGACCGCGCGCACCGGGTTCACGCAGTCGCAACGCACCCACCACCTCGCCGAGGGCCTCGGCCTGGAAGTGGTGATGGGCAACCAGATCGACGGCCAGCTGGGTTCACTGTGCACTGTCGCGTTCGGAGCGGCTTTCCGGCTCACCTCGCGCCGGCCCGGTGAGCTGTCCAACTTCCTCGACATGGCCGACGACCTGCTCGCCGAACCGCTCACCATCTCCGACGGTGAGGTCACCGTCCGCCCCGGCGCCGGGCTCGGCGCCGAACTCGACCCGGAAAAGCTCGAGCTGTACCGCCAGGACCGCTGAGCAACCGTCAGCGGATCAGCAGCCGGACAGCACTGAGGATCAAGGAGGATTCCCGTGACGACCACCCACCACGAACCGACCGCCGCCGCTTCGGGCGCCAGCGCCACCGAGCGGTTCAAGACCGACAAGACCACCGGCGTCGCGGACACGCCGAAGGAACGCGTGAGCCAGCTCGCCCGCTCCGTCCTGGAGGCCGTGCACGCGACGATCCGCGAGCAGAAGGTCACCTACGCCGAGTACAACGCGCTCAAGTCGTGGCTGATCAGCGTCGGCGAGGACGGCGAGTGGCCGCTGTTCCTCGACGTGTGGGTCGAGCACGTCGTCGAAGAGGTCGCGACCGGGCACCGCAGGGGCAACAAGGGCACCATCGAGGGCCCGTACTACGTGCCCGGCGCGCCCGAACAGGGCGCCACCGGCACCGTGCCGATGCGCGCGGACGAGCCCGGCACTCCCCTGGTCTGGACCGGCGCCGTGACCTCGACCGACGGCACCCCGCTGGCGGGCGCGAAGGTCGAACTCTGGCACGCCGACGCCGAGGGCCTGTACTCGCAGTTCGCCCCGGACCTGCCGGAGTGGAACCTGCGCGCCTCCTTCACCGCCGACGACTCGGGCCGCTTCGAGATCCACACCGTCCGGCCCGCGCCGTACCAGATCCCGACCGACGGGGCGTGCGGCAAACTGATCGCCGCCGCCGGCTGGCACGCCTGGCGCCCGGCCCACCTGCACGTAAAGGTGTCGGCCCCGGGCCACGAACTGCTGACGGCCCAGCTGTACTTCCCGGGTGACGTCCACAACACCGATGACATCGCCTCGGCCGTGAAGCCGGAGCTCATGCTCGACCCGAAACCCGCCGGAGACGGCGAGACCATCGACTACGGCTTCGTCCTCGACCGGGCGTGACGCGATGCTCTTCCACGTACGCATGGACGTCCGCCTGCCGCCGGACCTCCCGGCCCCGGCCCGCGACGACCTGATCGCCCGCGAGAAGGCCTACAGCCAGGAGCTGCAGCGCAAGGGGAAGTGGCCGCAGATCTGGCGGATCACCGGTGAGTACGCCAACTTCTCCGTGTTCGACGTCGAGGACAACGACGAGCTGCACGGGATCCTGAGCAACCTGCCGCTGTTCCCGTTCATGGACATCCACGTGACTCCGCTGGCGAGGCATCCCTCCAAGATCGACGGCTGAGCGGGGCGGGAGGACGGCCCGCGTCCACCACCCGCAAGATGGGGTGGTGGACGTTCCCGATTTCGCCGGTGGCCGCTGAATGACCCTGCTCCTCTCCGCCCTGGTCATGGGCGTGTCCGCGCTCGTCGGCGGCGCCACGGGGTTCGCCGCTTCGCTGTTGTCCACCCCCGGGCTGCTGCTGCTCGGGTACGACGTGCCGGTGGTCGTGACCGCGAACCTCTCGGCGACGCTGGTGTCGCGCCTGCTCGTCGTGGGCCGGTCGTGGCGCGAGGTCGAACCGCGGCGGGTCGGGCTGCTGCTGGCGGGCAGCGCACCCGGTGCCGTGCTGGGTGCGCTGACCGTCGGCGCGATCCCGGTCCACGCGCTGCGGATCGGGGCCGGCGTGCTCGTCACGCTGCTCGGGCTGCTCCTGCTGCTCCCCGCCGGCGACCGCACGTCCACCGGCCCGGGGCCGGTCCCGCACGTGGTGACCGGGCTGTTCAGCGGATACCTGGCCACCTCGGTCTCCCTGAACGGCCCGCCGGTCGCGGCGCTGCTGGGCCGCGTGGACCTGCCCGTGCGCGTGTTCATCGCGAACCTCGCGTGCTACTTCCTCTGCACGAACTCGATCTCGCTGGTCACGCTCGCGGTGACCGGCGGATTGCCCCGCCACGGTCTCTTCCCGGCGCTGCCGGTGCTCCTGGCCGCGGCCATCGCCGGCAACCAGCTGGGCAGCGCGGTGTCGGGGGCGATCCCGCGCCGGGCGTTCGCGAAGGTCGTCGCGATCCTCGTGCTGATCTCCGGGGTGACGACGGCCCTGTCGTGACTCCGTGGCAGCGGGCCGTTCCCGGCTCGCGTTAACCTGGCTCGGACCCCCCGCGCGACGACGACGGAACCCAGGTGAACCAGACCGGAGCACAGCCACCCGCCGGAACCCAGGCCATCCGGCGTGCACTCGGAGTTCTGAGGCTGCTCAAGGACGAAGGCGGCGAGCTGTCGCTCTCGGCCATCGCCCGCAAGCTCGACCTCACCACGGGCACGACCTACCGCGTCGTCGGCGCGCTGAGTGCCGACGGCCTCGTGACCCACAACCCGCGCACCGACAGCTACCACCTCGGTCCCGGCGCGATCCTGCTCGGCCAGGCGGCCCAGCGGGTGCACGGCCTGCACCGCGCGCTGCCCGTGATCGAACAGGTCAACGCGGACACGGGCGAATCGGTCAACCTCACGATCCGCGAGGGCACCGAGTCGGTCGTGCTGCTGCGCGCGCAGTCCACGCTGCCGCTGCGGTTCGAGCAGCACCCGGGCGCGCGGTTCCCCCTCTACGCCACGGCGTCGGGCAAGGTCATCCTCGCGCACTCGCCCGACGCGGAGGCCTACCTCGCGAACCTGCCGGAGCAGCTGACCGCCGTCACTTCGCACACGCTCGCCACCCGCGCCGACCTCGCCCGCGAGCTGGCCGAGACGCGCGAGCGCGGCTACAGCATCGACGACGAGGAGAACGTCGACGGCGTGCGGTGCGTCGGCGCCGGTGTGCTCGACGATCGCGGGCTGGCCCGCGCGGCCGTGGTCATCCAGGTGCCCACGGTGCGCCTGCCGAAGGACCGGATTCCCGAGCTGGGTGCACGGGCGGTCGCCGCGGCGGCGGAGATCGCGCCGTTCCTGCCGCCGGGCCGGCTCAGCGCGCACTGACGCCCAGCGCCCGCGCGGTCAGCGACGCGAGGTGGACGGGCCGGTGCCCGGACAGCTGCCGGATCTGCGTGCGGCAGCTGAAGCCGTCGGCGTGCACGACGGTGCCTTCGGGCGCGGCCCGCAGCGCCGGGAGCAGCTGGTGCTCGGCCACGGCGACGGACACGTCGTAGTGGCCGCGCTGGAACCCGAAGTTCCCCGCCAGCCCGCAGCACCCCTCGCGCAGCACTTTCGAGTGCTCCGCGAGCCGGCCGAGCAGCCGCGCGTCGGCGTCGTGCCCGAGGTCGGCGTGCTGGTGGCAGTGGACCTGGGTGAGCACGCGGTCCTCGGTCTTCGTCATCGCGGGCAGGTGCGCCTCGGCCACGTGTTCGGCGAAGGTGCGGACGCTGGCGCGCAGCAGCCCGGTCCGCGGATCGCCGGGGAGCAGCTCCGGGCTGTCCTCCCGCAGCGCCGCGGTGCAGCTCGGCTCCAGCCCCAGCACCGGAATGCCTTCCCGCAGCCAGGGTTCCAGCGCGTCGAGCGAACGGCGCAGCACGCGGCGCGCAGCCGGCAGCTGCCCGGTGCTGTGCCAGGTGAGACCGCAGCAGACGGGGCGGGCGGGGACGAGCACCTCGTGCCCGAGCGCTTCGAGCACCGCCACCGCGTCGCGGCCGACCTGCGGGTCGAAGAAGTTCGTGAAGGTGTCGGGCCACAGCACGACCGGGGACCTCGCCGGCGTCCGATGTGGACTCTCCCGGCGGCGGAACCACGAACGGAACGTGGGTGCCGCCAGTGCCGGCAGCTCGCGTTCGGCCGCGATCCCGCCGAGGCGGTTGAGCAAGGGCCGCAACGGGCCGGCCGTCACCGCGTTGATCCCGCGCGCGAACGGCGCACCCAGGCGCAGCCACCGGGGCAGCGCGCCCATCGTGTAGTGCGCCATCGGGCGCACGCGGTGCTCGTAGTGCCGGCTGAGGAATTCGGCCCGGTAGGACGCCATGTCCACGCCGACCGGGCAGTCGGACTTGCAGGCCTTGCAGCCGAGGCAGAGGTCGAGCGCGTCGCGGACCTCGGCCGAACGCCAGCCGTCGGTGATGACGTCACCGGCCAGCAGCTCGAACAGCAGCCGCGCCCGACCGCGGGTCGAGTGCTCCTCCTGCCCGGTGGCCCGGTAGCTCGGGCACATCACCCCGCCGGACGCGGACACGCACTTGCCCACCCCGACGCAGCGCCGCGACGCCGCGGCCAGGTCACCGCCGTCCGCGTGCAGGGCCAGGCGGGCGCGGGTCGGCAGGACCGGCGGCGCGACGACGGTGCGCAGATCGGCGTCGAGCGGCGCGGGATCGACGACCCGGCCCGGATTCATCCCGTTCCCGGGGTCGAACGCCGCCTTGAACTCGGCGAACGCCCGCAGCAGGCGCGGCGGGAACATCAACGGCAGCAGCTCGGCGCGCGCCTGGCCGTCGCCGTGTTCACCGGACAGCGATCCGCCGTGGGCCACCACGAGCTCCGCCGCGTCGGTGAGGAAGGCCCGGTAGGCCTGCCGCGCTTGCGGTGCGGCCAACGGGAAATCGATGCGCACGTGCAGGCAGCCGTCGCCGAAGTGCCCGTAGACCACGCCCTTGCGGCCGTGTTTTTCCAGCAGCAGCTCGAATTCCCGCAAGTAGGCGCCGAGCCGGTCCGGTGGGACCGCGGCGTCTTCCCAGCCCGACCACGCCTCGGAGCCGTCGGCCAGCCGCGTCGCGAGACCGGCCCCCTCTTCCCGGATGCGCCAGAGCTTGCGCTGCTCCGCGGGCTCGTCGACCACGAGCACGCTCGCGCCGATCCGCCCGGCGCGGGTGGCGACCCGCTGCGCCGCCTCCCGCGCTTCGGCCGCTGAGCCACCGCCGGTTTCGAGGTACAGCCAGGCGTTGCCCTCGGGCAGTTCGCTGCACTCACCGGGCTTGCGCGCGTCGAGCGCTGCCACCAGGCCGGTTTCGATGCCCTCCACGGTCAGCACCGGCAGGTCGAGCAGGTCCGGCACCGCGTCGGCGGCTTCGACGCTGCTGCCGAAACCCAGCACGGCGAGGGCTCGTGCCGCGGGCGCCGGGGCCAGGTCGACCACGGCGCTCAGCACCGTCGCGCAGGTGCCCTCGGTTCCGACCAGTGCCTTGGCCACGTCGAACCCGTTCTCGGGCAACAGGTGCTCGAGGTTGTAGCCCGAGACTCGCCGCGGCAGCATCGGGTAACCGAGGCGGATGTCGGCCAGGTATTCATCGCGCAAGTCGCGCAGGGCCCGGTACAGCCGGCCGGCCGAATCGTCGCGTGCGCACCAGCTCTCGAGCTCCTCGGGCGAGGTCGGGCCGACCTCCAGCCGCGTGCCGTCACGGAGGGCGATCTCCAGCCGGCGCACGTTGTCGACCGTCTTGCCCCACGCCACGGAGTGCGAGCCGCAGGCGTTGTTGCCGATCATGCCGCCGAGCGTGCAGCGGCTGTGCGTCGACGGGTCCGGGCCGAAGGTCAGCCCGTGCGGTGCGGCGAGCTCGCGCAGGTCGTCGAGGACCAGACCGGGTTCGACGCGCGCGGTGCGGCCCGCCGGGTCGAGTTCCAGTACGCGGTTGAGGTGGCGCGTGAAATCGAGGATCACGGCGCGGTTGGCCGCCTGGCCGCCGATGCTCGTCGCCGCCCCGCGGGGCAGGACCGGCGCTTCGTGCTCGGCGCAGACCTCGAGCGCCGTGATGACGTCTTCGGCGCTCCGGGGCCGCACCACCAGCAGCGGGACGTGCCGGTAGTTCGACGCGTCGGTGGAGTGCGTCGCCAGGGTGGCGGGGTCGCCGGCCACTTCGCCGGACACGGCGGCCTCGAGCGCTTCCTGCAGCGGGGAACGGGAACGGGCTCGTCCCGGCATGGGCCTCTCCTGGGAACTCGGGGGTTCACAGCGCCGTCCTCCACAGCTACCGTGAATGCTCGCCACATAGTGGAGAGTATTTCCACATGTTGTCAACGTCGACGTGAGGAGTGGTTCATGACCGACCTGCCCCGGAACGAGAACGTGTTCACCTGGGCTGCCCCGCCGCTGAAGTTCGGTGCCGGCGCGCTCGATGAACTGGGCGCGGAGGTGGCCGCCCGGCAGGCGAAGTCCTGCCTCGTGCTGACCGACCCCGGGGTCCGCGCGACCGGGGTCCCCGACCGGGCGCTCGACGCGATCCGCGCGGCCGGCGTCAAGGGTGAGATCTTCGACGGCGTCGGCGTCGAACCGACCGACGCCAGCATCGCCGAAGCCGTCGCCTTCGCCCGCCAGCAGGATTGGGACTGCTTCGTCGCCATCGGCGGCGGTTCCGCGATCGACACCACCAAGGCCGTCAACCTGCTCACCACCCACCCCGGTGAGCTGCTGGACTTCGTGACGCCGCCGATCGGGGCCGGGAAAGCGCCCTGGCTGCCGCTGAAGCCGATGATCGCCGTGCCGACGACCGCGGGCACCGGTTCCGAATCGACCACGATCTGCGTGGTCGACCTGCTCGGCCTGCACCTCAAGGCCGGGATCAGCCACCCGGCCCTGCGCCCGGCGCTCGCGATCGTCGACCCCCGCACGACGATCACGCTGCCCGCCGCTGTGACCGCCGCAAGCGGCATGGACGTGCTGTCGCACGCGCTGGAGAGCTACACCAGCGTCGCCTACGACGCGAAGCCCGCGCCGGAAGACCCGATGCGGCGCCCGGCGTTCTGCGGCTCCAACCCGATCAGCGACGTGTGGTGCGAAATGGCGCTGTCACTGGTGGGCAAGCACCTGCGCGCCGCTGTCCTCAACGGGCGCGACCTCACGGCGCGGACCCAGATGGCGCTCGCGTCGACCTACGCCGGGACCGGCTTCGGCAACGCCGGCACCCACCTGCCCCACGCCAACGCCTATCCGATCGCGGGCGCGGTCAAGCAGTACCACGCCGCCGGCTACCCGGAGATGCCGATGGTCCCCCACGGCCAAGCCGTGTCCGCCACGGCCGTCGAGGTGTTCCGCTGGACCTATCCCGCGGCGCCCGAACGTCACCTCCACGCCGCGCACCTGCTCTCGGGCGGGCAGACCTTCACCGCCACGGACGGGGCCGACGCCCTCCCCCACGTCCTCGCCGAGCTCATGACCGACATCCAGATGCCGAAGGGCCTGCACGCTTTCGGCTACGGCGAGGCCGACGTCGACACCCTCGTGGACGGCACGCTCAAGCAGACTCGCCAGCTCGCCGTCGTGCCGCGGCCGGTCACCCGGTCCGCGCTCGAAGACATCTACCGCCGCTCGCTCTGACTCCGGGGAGTTCTCAATGACGACGACTCCTGCACCGCGCACCGGCGGCTCCGACGTCCGCCTGGTGGTCGCGTCCAGCGTGTTCGGCACCACCGTCGAGTGGTACGACTTCTTCCTCTACGGCACCGCCGCGGGGATCGTGTTCAACAAGCTCTACTTCCCCGGCGACGATCCGCTGGTGGGTACCGTCCTGGCCTTCGCCACGTTCGCGCTCGGGTTCCTCGCCCGGCCCGTCGGCGGCTTCATCTTCGGCCACCTCGGCGACCGGCTGGGGCGCAAGCGGATCCTCGTGGCGACGATGCTCATCATGGGCACCGCGACCTGCCTCATCGGGTTGCTGCCCGACTACCGGCTGATCGGGCCGGCCGCCCCGGTCATCCTCGTCGTCCTGCGGCTCGCCCAGGGCGTGGCCGTCGGCGGTGAGTGGGGCGGTGCCGTGCTCATGGCCACGGAGTACGCCCCCGCCGGAAAACGGGGCCTCTACGGCAGTTTCCCGCAAATCGGGCTGGCGATCGGGCTCACCCTGGGCACCGGTGTGCTGGCGCTGCTCAACGCGGTCACCACCGAAGCGGCGTTCCTCGCGTGGGGCTGGCGGATCGGGTTCCTGCTCTCGGCGGTGCTCGTGGTCGTCGGGCTCATCGTCCGGGTCCGGATCATGGAGACACCGGCGTTCCGCACCATGGCCGCCGAAGAGGGCACGGCCACCGTTCCCGCGCTCCAGCTCGTGCGCGACCGCCTCTCCCGCCGTCACCTGCTGCTCGGGATGGGCAGCCGCCTCACCGAAGGCGTCGCGTTCAACGCGTGGGCGGTCTTCGTGATCTCCTACGGCAGCGGCACGCTCAAGCTCGACCGGCAGCCGCTGCTGGTCGGCGTGATGATCGCGGCCGCGGTGATGGTCGTGTTCATCCCGGTGTTCGGCCGGGTGTCGGACCGGTTCGGCCGCCGCCGGACGTTCGCGACCGGGGCCGTGACGACGCTGGTGCTGGCGATCCCCGCGCTGGCGGCGTTGCACTCGGGCAACGCGGTGCTGATCACGCTCTCGCTCGTGGCGGTGCTGGGCATCAGCTACCCCGTGATGTACGGCCCGCAGGCGGCGTTCTACGCGGAGCTCTTCCCGATTTCCCGGCGCTGCACCGGGATCTCGGTCGTCTACCAGCTCTCGGGTGTCGTCGCGTCCGGGCTCACGCCCCTGATCCTCGCCTACCTCGCGGGCCGGACCGGCACCACCGGGGTCGTGATCTACCTGGTGGCGACCACGGTGGTGAGCGTCGTGTGCGCCCTCGCGATCCGGCAGCGGGACCTGTTCGACGACGACGTCCGGATCCGGCAACGGGCCGCGGCCGCACCGCGCACGACCTGACGCACGACCGGTTCAGCTGCCGCTCAAGGTGCGCAGCACTTCGCGGGAGACGCCGGTGGCCGCGGCCAGCACGCTTCGGGTGAAGGTCAGCATGTCTTCACCCGCCGCGCGAGCGGGGCCGAGCCGGTCTTCGGCGGCGGCCAGCATCGCGGTGCGCAGTTCGGTGTTGACGTTGACCTTCCCGACGCCGGCCGCACCGCAGGCGCGCAGGTCGGCGGCGGGCAGGCCGGACGCGCCGTGCAGCACGAGCGGAACCGGGCCGGCTTCGGTGCGGACGCGGGCCAGCAGGGGCCAGTCGATCGCGGGTGTGCCGCGGTAGCGGCCGTGCACGTTGCCGACCCCGCACGCGAGCAGCCGGGCGCCGCTCTCGGCGAGGAAGGCCCGGACCAGGGCTGGATCCGTCTTGACGGCGTCGTCGGCGGCGTGGGCGGAGGCGTGGTCCTCGGCGCCGGGGACGCTGCCGAGTTCGGCCTCGACGACCACGCCGCGGGGTGCCGCGAACTCGTGCACCTGCCGGACGAACGCGGCGTTCTCGCCCGGCGGGAGGTGGGAGCCGTCGGCGAGGACCGCGTCGGCGCCGGCGGCGATCGCGGAGCGGATCAGTGCGGTGTCCTTCGCGTGGTCGAGCTGCACGCACACGGGGACGGCCGAGTCGTCCGCGATGGCGCGCAGGATCCGGATCAGCCGCGGCCCGGTGTCCGCGCCGGCGGACGACGGGGCGACCAGCAGGATCACCGGCAGGCCAAGGGCTTCCGCGGCGTTCACCACCGCCAGTGCGGTGTCGGCGCCGTAGCAGGTGAAGGCGGGCACGGCCGCACGGCCGGCGAGGCGCCGCGTGACCAGGTCGTCGAGTGCCGCTCGCATCGGGCGGGCAGGTCCTTTCCGGTGGGGCCGGGTGGCCGCGACGGGTCGCGGCCACCCGGAGTCCTTGCAGCCGGCTCAGGCGGCGACGGGTGCCGTCAGGTGGCGGCGGGTGCGCATCGTCGCCACCGCGATCAGGCCGATGACCGACGTGGTGAGCACGAAGTAGTACGGCGAGCGCAGGTCGTCGGTCGCGCTGACCAGCCAGGTCCCGATGTAGGGCGCCGTGCCGCCGGCGATGACCACGGAGATGTTCGTGGCCAGCGCGGTTCCGGTGTAGCGCACCTCGTCGGGGAACAGCTGCGGCGTCACGGTGTAGGAGGCGACCTGGAGGAACGCCATGTTGACCATGATCAGCACGTAGCCGAGCGCGGCGAGCCACAGGTTGCCCACGTCCATCAGCAGGAACCCGGGGTAGGTGATCACGGCGTAACCGCCGAGCCCGATCACCGCGACCTTGAGCGGGCCGATGCGGTCCGCGAGCCGCCCGGTGAGCGGCATGAGCCCCACCGCGACGAGCGTGACCGCGGCGGTGATCCAGTAGACCGGCGACTTGGCGTAGTGCAGGTCGGTCACGAGGTAGATCGAGATGAACGTCGAGCCGATGTAGGCCGCGCCCTGCACCCCGACGCCGAGTGCGGTGGCCTTGATCAGCGCGCCCGGGTACGAGCGCAGGGCGGACGTGAGCGGGAAGCCGTGCTTCGCCGTCGCGACGGCGCGGTCGACGTCGGGCAGCGTGCGCCGCGCGAGGTAGCACACGACCGTCAGCGGGAGCCCGATGAGGAACGGGATGCGCCAGCCCCACGAGTTCAGCTGCTCGGTGGCCAGCACCCCGGACACGATCCCGACGGCGGCCGACGCGATCGCGAAGCCGGCGTTGGTGCCCATCGGCGTGAACGCGCCGTAGCGCGCCTTCTTGCCGGGTGGCGCCGCTTCGGCGATGACCGTGGCCGCACCGCCGACTTCACCGCCGGCGAAGAAGCCCTGAGCCAGCCGCACGACCAGCAGCAGAACGGGGGCGAGCACCCCGACCATCGCGTACGTCGGCAGGATCCCGATGGCGGTGTTCGCGAGCCCGATGCCGACGACGGTGACGAGCAGCGCGCGGCGGCGGCCGAACCGGTCGCCGATCCAGCCGAACACGATCCCGCCGACCGGTCGGATCACGTAGGAGAGCGCGAACACGGCCAGCACCGCCAGCAGGGACGCGACGGGATCCTTGCCGGGGAAGAACAACGGCGCGATGATCGCCGAAACGTAGCCGTAGAGGGCGTAGTCGTAGTACTCGATGAGCGTGCCGATGCCGCCGGCCAGGCCGACCCGGCGCACCTGCTTCGTTGTGTGCCGGGACACGTCGGAGTCCAGGTCGTCGACGGTCATGGCGCGCCTCCGTCCGAACCGGACAGTGGCTTCGAAACCGGGGTCATGTGGGGTTTCCTTTAGCGGAGGTCGTCGCGGTAGGCGCGGACGATGTCGTCGAAGGTGTGTTCGGGGGTGAGGCCGAGGGCGGCGGCGCGGGGGGTGTGCATGCGCGCGGGCCAGCTGCGGACGATGGCGCCGACGGCCGGGTCGTCGGTCCAGTCGATGAGGTCGCTGGTGCCCGCCCCGGCGACGCGGTCGAGCGCGGCGGCCATCTCCGTCGGGGTGGTGGTGAGCGCGGGCAGGTTCATCGCGGTGCGGCTGCCCCACGCCGCGTCGTCGACCTCGAGCGCGCGCAGCAGCCCGTCGAGGGTTTTGCGCGGGGAGGACAGCGCGATCGGGGTGTCGGGCGGGACCGGGCAGGCGGCCCTGATCCCGGCCAGTGGTTCGCGGATGATCCCGGACAGGAAACTCGACGCCGCCGCGTTGGGTTTGCCCGGGCGCACCGCCACGGTCATCAGCCGCACCGAGCGCCCGCGCACGAAGCCCTTGCGCGTGTAGTCGGTCACCAGCTGCTCGCCGATGAACTTCTGAATCCCGTAGCTGGACTGCGGCCGCGGCAGCGTGTCGTCGTCGACCACGCCGAGCGGCCCGAGCGCCGGGTCGCGGCCGAACACCGCCAGCGAGCTGGAGAACACCAGCACCGGCGGATCGGCCAGGCTGCGGGCGTGTTCGAGCAGGGCGCGGGTGCCGTCGAGGTTGGTGCGCATGCCCAGGTCGAAATCGGCCTCGGCGGCGCCGCTGACCACCCCGGCCAGGTGGACGATCGCGTCCACCTCGCCCAGTTCGGCCGGCGCGGTGGCCAGGTCGCCGGTGATCACCCGGACGCGGGGGTCCGCGGTCAGGTCGGCGGGCGGAGGGAACAGGTCCACCAGCACCAGCTCCCCCAGCTCCTCGACGGCGGCGCCGCCGAGACCGACCGGGGCGGTGAGCAGCCGGCGGGCCAGGACGGTGCCGAGGAAACCGGCGCCGCCGGTGATGACGATGCGGGTGCTCATGCGTTCTCCAGCCGTTCGATGACGTCCGCCAATGAAGTCTTGCCGCCCACGTTGCCCGCGAACACCACGTACGGCAGGCCCTGCGCCGGCCCGGACGCCGGTTCCCACAGCGACACGATCCCGGGCAGCAGCGACCCCCGGATCCACGCCCGGTCGATGCCGAGCGCGCCGGTGGCCACGTCCGAGGACGTGATCCCGCCCTTCGCGACCACAAAGGACGGTCGCCGGGCCGCGACGATCTCCCCCGCCACCCGGGTCAGCGCCGCACTCACGCGGCGGGCGATGTCGAGGCTGTGGGCCTCGTCCTGCCCGGTGACGAGCGTCCGGGAGGTTTGCAGCACGACCAGCGATTCCGTGAGCGCCGTCGTCGCCGTGGTCACGGCGTCGCGCAGGTGCTGCTCGGCCCGGGCCTCGTCCAGGAGCACCGGCACGTCGAGTTCGACCGTGGTGAACGCCCGCCGCCCGGCCAGGTGCGCCAGCTGCCGGCTCGTCAGCCCGACGTGGGAACCGACCACCACCAGGCCGTGGGTGTCGTGGCGGACCAGCTGCGCGAGCGTGGCGTCGTCGATCGGCGGGTGCGCGTCCTGCCCGACCCGGGCCCGCACGAACGAGGGGCCCACCCGGTAGAGGAAGGTCTTGCCGTCGGCCTCCGCCGCGAGGATCGCGAGCACGCTCGCGCGGAGGTCGTCGTCCTCGTCGGCGTCGAGCACCACCACCGGACCCTGCAGCCCAGCCCTCAGCGTATCGGTCGTGCCGGTCCGGATCGCAGTCAACCGCAACTCGGCCACCGAAGAGCTCGGGATACGCCCGGCGCTTTTCTCCGCCACCCACTCGGCCAACCGCGACGAGCGGTAACCGAAGGTCGCGTCCCGCGCGAACTCACTCTCGGCCACCGGCACCAAATCCTCGCCGGTGCGCAGCCAGTGGGTGCCGTCGATCGTGACCCGCCCGGCGTCCACATAGGCCGGAGCCAGCAGGATCCCGTCCACCTCGCCCCCGTGCCGAGCCACGACCTCGCCCAGCACATCGGTCTCCAGCGGAAAGTGCCCGCGCAGCGTCGAGTCACTGCGGCTGGCGAACGCGAGCGGCACGCCCTCCGACTCGGCCGCGGCCAGGCACGCCTCGGCCACCTCCCGATCCCGCGCGGCCGCATCGCCCGGCGCGAGGCTGCGCGTGTTGGTGAGCACGAAGAACCCGGCCCGGCCCTGCCGCAGCGCCCACCGGATGTCGTCGGCCGACCACCGCGTCAGCACCGGCAGATCCCGCACCGTCTGCGTCCCCGTCGGATCGTCGTCGAGCACCGCAACCTGTCGCGCCCCCACCAACGCAGCGCGCACTTCCGCAGCCGCGACCCGGCGCACCGGCGGGGTCACTCGACCCCCTCGGCGGCCAGCAGCAACCGCATGCGGTGGGCGGCCAGCTCGGGGTCGGGGAACAGGCCGAGCTCGTCGGTCAGCACGAACAGGTCGGTCAGGTGCTGCAGCGACCGCATCCCTTCCCGGCCGCTGACCATGCGGTAGTGGTCCTGGTGACCCGAAAGCCAGGCGACGAACACCGTGCCGACCTTGTAGCGGTCGGCCGGGGCCTCGAACATCTTGACCGCCAGCGGGATCGAGCGGTTCATCGTCTCCGTGAAACCGGCTTCGTCGCCGGCGTCGAGCGCGGCGAAGCCGGCCGACGCGATGGGCGCGATCGGGTCGAGCACGCCGAGCAGGCCGTGGCTGTGGTGTTCGCCGTCGCCCAGCAGGAGGTCGGTGTAGCCGTAGTCGTCGCCGGTGAAGACCTTCACGCCGGCGGGCAGGCGGCGGCGGAACTCCTGTTCCAGTTCGTGGTCGAGCAGGCTGAACTTGATGCCTTCGAGCTTCTCGGCGTTGTCGCGCGCCAGCTGCACGACCACGTCCATCGCCGCGAGCACGTCGGTGTGGCCCCAGTAGCCGGCCAGGCTCGGGTCGAACCCGGTGCCGAGCCAGTGCACGATGGCGGGCTTGTCGGTCTTGGCGAGCACGTCGCGGTACACCGACAGGTAGTCGTCCGCGGTCTGCGCGACGGACACGAGCGCGTGGCTCGCGCGCAGCACCGCCGCGCTCCCCTGCGCCTGCACGAACTCCAGCTGCTCGAGATAGGCCTCGACGATCTGGTTCAGCGCCGGGGCCGCGGCCGTGAGCTGATCAGTACCCGCGCCGGCGACCACGGCGGCGCCGGCCTCGCGCGCGGCGGCGACGCCGAGCCGGATGAGCTCCTGGGCCTGGCGCCAGCTCAGGCCGCCGGGCCCGCGTTCGGAGGTGTCCATGGCCTCGGCGATGCCGACGCCGTAGGAGAACAGGTGCTGCCGGAACGCGACGGTCGCTTCCCAGTCGACCGGCGGTTCCTGGCCCGGCTGGTAGTCCGCGCGCGTGTCGGCGACCACGTGGGCGGCGGCGAGCACGGTGCGCGAGCTGAACGGCGCGGGGTGGTGCGGGTAGTCGACGGCCTCGTGCATCACGTGCCGGGTGGTGCCACCGTCCGCGGTGGGGAGGACGAGCGTGCTCGAGTTCAGGGTCGTCACTGCGGGGGATCTCCTTGCTGGGGTCAGGACCAGGCGGGGTCGCCGCCGGCGCGTTCGCGGTCGGCCTCGGAGCCGACGACACCGGCGGCCTTCAGCTGTGCGATCCGGTCGGCGCTGAGGCCGGCGGCGGTGAGGACGTCGTCGTTGTGCTGGCCGATCTTCGGCGGGACGTGCCGCAGCCGCGCCGGGGTGTCCGAGAGCGCGACGGGCATACCGACCCAGCGGACCGTGCCCACTTTGTCCACTTCGGACTCGATCACGAGCCCGTTGTGGCGCACCTGCGGGTCGTCGAACACCGCGTCGTACTCGTGCACGGGCGCCACGAGCACGTCTTCGGCTTCGAACCGGGCCATGATCTCGGCGCGCGGGAACTTCCGGATGGCGTCGGCGAGCAGGCGGTGCGTCTCCTCGGTGTGCTCGCGCAGGCCTTCGATCGTCCGGAACCGCGGGTCCTCGACGTGTTCGGGCGCGAGCCCGCAGGCGCGGGCCGAGCGCCGCCACTGCTCGTCCACGTAGAACTCGCCGATGAGCGTGAACCACAGGCCGTCGGCGGCTTCGTAGTAGCCGTACAGCGCGGTGTTGTGGGCGTGGGCGATCCCGGCGGACGGCCGGTCGAACCGCTGGCCGGTGTTGAGGTAGGTCGTGCCTTCCTGCAGGTGGCTGGTGATCGCGGCGTTCAGCAGGTTCGAGTCCACGACCTGGCCGCGGCCGGTCTTCTCCCGCGCGGCGAGCGCGATCATCATGCCCTGCGCGAACTGCATGGACGCGAGGTAGTCGACCATGAACGTGCCGACGGGCACCGGGCCGGTCTCCTGGCTGCCGGTCAGCGCCATCAGGCCGCTGATCGACTGGGCGGCCAGGTCCTGGCCCCGCCGGTGCACGTACGGTCCGGACAGCCCGTAGCCCGACGCGTACGCGACGATGATCCGCGGGTTGATCTCCGACAGCGCGTCCCAGCCGAACCCGAGCCGGTCCATCACGCCGGGGCGGAAGTTGCTCGCGACGATGTCCGCGTCCTTCGCCAGTGCGTGGATGAGCTCCTTGCCCTCCGGCGATTTCACGTCGACGCTGATGCTCATCTTGTTGCGGTTGGTCGCGGACCAGTGCGGGCTGAACCCGTTGGCCAGGAACGGCGGCTGGAAGCGGCCGATCTCCCCGGCGTCGATCCGCTCGACCTTGATCACCTCGGCGCCGAAGTCGGCCAGGACCTGCGTGGCCGACGGGCCTTGCTCGAGCTGCGTGAAGTCGAGGATGCGGACGCCTTCGAACGCATCGGTCATGAGGACTACGGCCTTTCTGTGGTCTGCCGGCCGGTTTTGTCGCGGCCGGTCTTGTCGGGGCCGGTCTTGTCCCGGCGCGGGCGCGGTTTCAGCCCGGCCGGCTCGGGCCGGAACAGGCGCGGGTCCATCAGGCGGGGTTCGCCGCGCAGCACCGGCGTGAACCCCATCCGGTCCAGCACGTCGCGCTGCAGGTCGGCGCCGGGCGCGACCTCGATGAGCTCCACGCCGTCGGGCGCAAGCCGGAACACCGCGCGTTCGGTCACGTAGAGCACTTCCTGGCCTGCCGCCTGGGCGCGTTCGGCGCTGAAGCAGATGTGGGAGACCTCGTCGACGAACTTCGGGTAGCGCCCGTCCTGGGTGATGACAAGCTGCCCGTCGGTGATCCCGACTTCGAGCCCGCCGCCGCGCAGGGTGCCGCAGAAGACGATCGTGCGGGCCTTCTGGCTGATGTCGATGAACCCGCCGGGGCCGATCGGTTTCCCGCCGGCGGCGGCCACGTTGACGTTGCCGTGCCGGTCGACCTCCGCGTACGCGAGCCCGGCGAAGTCGAGCGCTCCGCCGTCGTAGAGGTCGAACTGGCTCGGCATGTCCACGATCGCCGACGGGTTGATCGCGGTGCCGGAGTCGAGGCCGACACCGGGCAGGCCGCCGAAGATCCCCTGCTCCACCGTGAGCGTGAAGCGATCGAGGAACCCTTCTTCCAGCGCGACGTAGCTGATGCCGTTGGCCATGCCGACACCGAGGTTGGCAAGATCGCCCTCGTGCAGCTCGATCGCCGCCCGGCGCGCGACCACCTTGCGCTGGTCGAACGGCAACGCCTCGACTTGCGTCGGGCGGTTCGGGAACGTGCCGGTGCGCCGCGGGTCGGCGACCGTGATCGGCGTCTGGTTCGGGAAGTCGGTGAGCACCACGTGGTCCACCAGCGGCCCGGGGATGCGGACGCGGTTCGCCGGGAGCTCGCCGCGGTCGACGAGCCGCTTCACCTCGACGAGCACCAGTCCGCCGCTGTTGTGCGTGGCCTGCGCGATCGCCAGGTTGTCGGCGAACGCGGCTTCGTCGTCCATGCCGATGTTGCCGTCGACGTCGGCCTCGGTGGCGCGCAGCAGCGCGACGTCGAGGTCGAACCGCGGGTAGAACAGCCACTCCTGGCCGCCGACGGTCACCAGTTCGCTCAGGCCCGTGGTGGTACGCGCGTTCATCCGGCCCCACTGCCGGCGCGGGTCGACGAACGTGCCGAGCCCGATGTCGGTGAACAGGCCGGGCCGGCGCGCGGCGATCTCCCGGTACAGCAAGGAGATCGTACCCGCGGGCAGGCCGATGGCCTCGACCTCGTCGCGCGCGATCACGCCCTGCTCCCGGGGCGAGAGCACGAAGTGCGAGCCGATGAAGCGGCGCACGAGCCCGGGGATCGCGAGGTGGTCGACACCGCGGCCCTCGTGGTCACCCAGCCCCATCACGTGCACGACGGTGAGACCGGCGGGCGAACCGCCGTCCTCCCACCGCCGTTCGAGCGCCGCGAGCAGCGTTTCCGGAACCTGCAGCAGAGAGCCGGTGCCGCCGACCGCCACGGTCGCGCCGCCGGGCACGAGCGCGACCGCCTCTTCCGGGGACAGGTGCACGTTGGTGCGGTCCCGCCCGGACGGTGCCGCGTCGAGCGGGATCACAGCATCACGTCCCCACCGCACACGTTCACGCATTCGCCGGTGATGTAGGACGCGTCGTCGGACGCCAGGAACGCCACCGCGGCGGCCACCTCGTCGGGCCGGCCGATCCGGCCCAGCGGGTTGGTGGACAGGCGGCGCTCGAGCGCTTCGGCCGCGTCCTGGCCGGTGATGCGCCCGACCTGCTCGCTGCCGAAGTCCGACAGCGGCGTGTCGATCCGCCCCGGCGCCACCGCGTTGACCCGGATCCCGCGCGGCGCGAGCTCGGCCGCGAACGACTTCGTCAGGCTCAGCACGGCGGCCTTCGACGCGGCGTAGTTCGCCGACAGCGCATTGGGCAGCAGCGCCTGGATGGAGGCGACGGTGACCGCCGCGCCGCCCTCGCGCAGGCACCGCGCAGCCAGCTGGAGGGTGAGCATCGTGCCACGCGCGTTGACGTCGAGCACGCGGTCCCAGTCGGCGACGGTCAGCTCGCTCGCGGGCGCGAAGGTCTGGATCCCCGCGTTCGCGACGACGACGTCCAGCCGCTCGCCGACGGCGGCGAACGACGCCGGGTCACCCACGTCCAGGGTGCGCGCCTCGGCGGTGAACCCCTTGTCCCGCAAGGATTCCACCACGGCCTTCGCCTGTGCCGGATCGACGTCTGCCACCACGACTTCGGCGTCTTCGGCCGCGAGCCGCGCGACGATCGCGTGGCCGATGCCCCGGCCGCCACCGGTGACCAGCGCGCGCTTGCCGGCGAACCGCCCGGCCATCAGCCGGCCTGCCCGCTCGCGGTGACGCCGGCCAGCGGCACCTTCGACAGCAGCTCGACCTTCTGCCCCCGCTGGCACACGCGCCCGTCCTGGTCGACCACCTCGACGTCGAAGGTCACGATGGCCTGGTCCGGCTTGGACTTCGAATCGCGCATCTCGGCGACGGAGTAGTTCACGAAGATCGTGTCGCCGAGGAAGATCGGCGCGACGAACCGCCAGTCCTTGATGCCCAGGAACGCGATCGCGGTGTGGCGCAGCAGCTCCGTGCGCGGCCACATCAGCCCGTGCGCGTACGCCAGCCCGAGCATGCCGTGAGCGATCCGGCGGCCGAACTGGCTGGCCTTGGCGTACACGTCACTGGTGTGCACCTCGGAGTAGTCCCCGGTGAGCCCGGCGAAGCCGAGGACGTCGGCGTCGGTGATCGTGCGGCCCGGGCTGCGGAACGAGAGACCGACGGACAGGTCCTCGTACAGCAGTCCCTGCCGGGGGATCTCCTTGCTCATGCGTGACTTCCTTCCTCTGCCCCGACAGCGGTGTCGTCGAGAGCGGTCTTGAGCGAACGGGCGGCGTCGGGCGCCGGCAGCGACCGGAAGCGGTCGCCGAGCACCTCGATCTCGAGCGCGCCCCGGTACCCGGCTTCCCGGGTCAGCTTCACGAATTCCCGGAGCGGGACAACCCCCTCGCCCGGGAGCCCCCGCGGCGGCAGCAGGCCCGGCTCGGGCACGACCCAATCGGCGAGCTGCACGGCGGCGATCCGGCTACCGGCCCGGCGCAGGCCGGCGGCGAGCAGCGGATCCCACCACAGGTGGTAGCTGTCGACGGCGATCCCGAGGAACGGTGAGTCGAACTCGTCGGCGACGTCGACGGCCTGCGCGAGGGTGACCAGCCACGACCGGTCGGCCGCGAGCACGGGGTGGAACGGCTCCAGCGCGATCACGACTCCCGCGCGTTCCGCGGCGGGCACCGCGAGTTCGAGCGCGGCGCGCAGGTCCGCGCCGGCGGCCCGCGGGTCGGCCGGGCGTGGTGGCCCGGCGATCACGACGAGCACCCCCGCGCCCAGCTCGGCGGCTTCGCCGAGCGCCCGCACCGTGTCGTCGTGCCCGGCCCGGTCGAGGACCCCGCCGCGGCACACCGTGTCGACGCGGATGCCCGCCTGCGCGGCCGCGCGCGCCGTCGCGCGAGCGCCGCGGTATCCCGGCGCCTGCCGCCACACCGCCAGCGCGTCGAACCCGGCCACGGCCGCGGCGAGCGCGAACTCGCCGGTGTCCAGGTGCCGGAAACTCCCCTGGCTCAGCACGGTTTCGACGGGCGGCACTCGGGCTCCTTCGACGCAGGTGCACCACAACTGGAACGGTCTTCAAGAGTGGAACACCGTTCTGATAAATTGTCAATCAGCCGAAGAACACACAGAGCACCGCCGTGGCAGCGCTCGGCTACGCTAGCCGGACGACGGTGCGGAGAACGGGGAGCGATGGCAGCAGGAGCATTGTCGCGCGGTCTGGGCGTGGTGCAGAGCATGGTCGGGCACCCGGAGGGGCTGCCCCTGGCTCGTATCGCCGAGGAGCAGGACCTGCCCAAGAGCGCGGCACACCGCATCCTGGTCACCCTCGTCGAAGAAGGGTTCGTGCGCCAGCACGAGCCGTCGGGCAACTACGCGCTCACGTTGAAGGTCGTCGGCCTCGGCCTGCGCCACCTCGCCAGCAGCACGATCTTCGAACTCGCCGTGCCCGTGCTGGCCCGGCTCGCCACAGAGTCCGGCCAGCTCGTCCGGCTCGGCCTCGTCGACGGTGAGCAGCTGCTGTGGGTGGCCAAATCGCAAGGCGCCCGGGCGGGCCTGCGCTACGACCCCGATCCCGACCACGGCTCCGAGATCCCGTTCGCGTCGTCGGCCAGCGGTGTCGCGTGGCTCTCGCGGCTCACCGACGACGAAGCCCTGCGCCTGGTCGCGCGCCAGGACTACGACGAGCGCCACCCCGCCGGCCGCAACGCACCCACCAGCCTCGCCGAAGTCCAGGCCCGCATCCACGAAGCCCGCGAACGCGGCTGGGCGCACGTCCACGACAGCGTCGAAGAAGGCATCTCCGCGATGGCGACCCCCTTGGTCGACCCGGACACCGGCACGCCGCTGGGCGTCGTGAGCATCGCCGGCCCGAGCCTGCAGCTGCCGGACTCGCGCATGCGGGAACTCGCACCGCGCCTGCTCGAAACGGCCGCGGAGCTGTCCGGCCTCGCCGGCAGCCTGTCGCAGGAGATCCGCGCCCGTAGCGAGCTCGGCGCTTCGAGCTGACCCGCGCCGCCGTCCCGGTGCCCGCGCCGCGGCGCACACCGGGACAGCGCCGTCACGACTCGCGGCCGGTGGTGGGCACCTCGATCCCGTGCAGGACACCCATCCGCTGGAACTGCTTGTAGATGCGGTCCACGTAGGCGAAGAACTCCGGCGACTCGCCGAGCACGATCGGCCGGGGCCGGGGCAGCTCGACCACGACTTCGTCGACGATCTCCCCCGGGCTCGGGCTCATCACGAAGATCCGGTCGGACAGGCCCACGGCCTCCTCCACCGAGTGCGTGATGAACACGACCGTCGGGCGCCGCTCGAGCCACAGCGCTTCCAGGTCGGTGCGCACCTGCAGCCGGGTGAGGGCGTCGAGCGCGCCGAACGGCTCGTCCATCAGGATCACCGACGGGTCGTGCACCAGCGTGCGGATGAGCGAGACGCGCTGGCGCATGCCACCCGAGAGCTGCCGCAGGTACCGCGACTTGGCCTGGGTGAGGCGCAACTGCTCGAACAGCTCGTCGGAGCGGGCCTTCAGCTTCGTCCGGTCCAGCCCGCGGATCTCGGCCTGCAGCAACACGTTCTTCTCCGCCGTGCGGAAGTCGAGCAGCAGGTGGTCCTGGAACGCGATGCCGACGTCGGTGATCGGGCCGGTCACGGGCTCGCCGCCCACGGTGATGGTGCCGGCCGAGCGCTCCAGCAGGCCGGCGACCATGAGCATCAGCGTGCTCTTGCCGCAGCCGGACGGGCCGACGACCGAGACGAACTCGCCCGGGGCGATGTCCATCGACACGTTCCGCACGGCTTCGAAGGGTTTGTCGGTCTCCTCGCCGAAGACCTTGCCGACGCCGTCGACGACGATCGGTGTGCTCGCCGCCCGGGTTTCGGAGCCGGCGGACTGCGCGGCGGTCATGATCGGGACCTCCCGGAAGCGGGTGCTGTTCGCGGAGTCATCACGCCGGGCCTCACTTGACGGGGCACGGCTGCAGATCGGCCGGCAGGTAGTCGTAGGTGTAGTACTTGGTCGGGTCGATCCCCTTGGGCAGCAACCCGACCTGCGAGAGCAGGTCCTGCGTCTTGGCCCATTGGGCGGGTTCGGCCTTGCCGAGGAACTTGGCGCCGCCCGCGCACAGCAGGTTGCTGCCGATGATCGCCTTCAGCTCGGCACCGGAAGCCTTGTCCGCCTTGGCACCCCACAGCTTGTTCACGTCCGCGGTCGCCTTGTCCGGGTTCGTGGCGGCGAAGTGCCAGCCCTGCAACGACGCCTTGACGAACGCCTTCGCCTCGTTCGCGTGCGAGGAGGCCCAGTCCTTGTCGGCGAAGATCGACGTGCTGACCGTGGGCACGCCGTTGGTCGCGAACGGCGCGACGAACAGCTGCCCGGCGTTCTGCTGCTCGAGCTGAACCTGGTAAGCGTCCGTCGACCCGAGGATGGCGTCGACCCGGTGCTGCAGCAGCGATTGGACCAGCGACGTGGGCGCCAGGTTCACGAGGTCGACGTCCTGTGCGGACAGTCCGTTGGCCGAGAGGAACAGCGGCAGCATCGTCGCCTGGGACGACGGGACCGGGGTGCCCACCTTCTTGCCCTTCAGGTCGCCGACCGACCGGATGCCGCTGCCCGGGAGGGCGAGGACCGCGTTCGGGTTCGACTGGTACACCGTGGCCAGCACCGACAGCGGCGCCTGCTTGGCGATCAGCTGCGCGGTGGCGGTGGAGTCGGCGTAGCCGATCGAGGCCTGCCCGGAGGCGACCATCTGCGCGGTCAGCGACGAGCCGGTGCCGGGCACGATCGTGACGTCGAGGCCGGCGGCCTTGTAGTAGCCCTCCTCGAGCGCCGCGGCGAACCCGGCGTTCGAGCCGCCCGGCGGGAAGTTCAGCTGGAAGCTGAGCTTCGTCCCGCCCGAGCCGGCGGACGAGGCCCCGGAGCCGTCGGAGGAGCAGGCGACGCCGAGCGTCGCGACGACGACGGCGACACCGGCGGCGAGGGCCTTTCTGATGGCGGCGTGCATGGGAAGACCTTTCGGTTTCAGGGAGGGGATTCGGGGAGACTGCGGGCGCCGCATCAGGTGAGCTTGGCGCGCTGCCACGGGGTCAGCAGGAACTCGATCAGCTCGACGAGGTAGTTCAGCACCACGCCGAGCAGCGTCAGCAGCACCAGGACCGCGAAGACGGTCGTGGCGTCGAGGGTGTTGGTGGCTTGCAGCAGCACGTACCCGAGCCCGCTGTTGGACCCCACGAACTCGGCGACGATCGCGGCGGTGGCCGCCATCGTGGCCGACGTCTTGAGCCCGGAGAAGATCACCGGGAGCGCGGCCGGGAACCGCAGGAAGCGGAACGTCTGCCAGCCGCTCGCCCCCATCGACCGCGTCAGGTACAGCAGCCGGGTGTCCAGGATGGAGAAGCCGCTGATGCTGGAGACGAGCAACGGGAAGAAGGTCATCAGCACGGTCAGCAGGAGCTTCGAGCTGAAGCCGAGCCCGAGCCACACCACGAACAGCGGCGCGACGGCGACCTTCGGCACGAGCTGCACGAGCATCACCGGCGGGTAGATGATCTGCTTCGCCGCGAGCGACCGGGCGACCAGCAGCCCCAGCGGGATCGCGATCACGATCGAAATGCCGAAGCCGAGCAGGACCTCGGCGATCGTCGTCTGCGCGTTCTCCCACAGCACGGGCCAGCCGGTGAAGATCTGCTCGAACACCGCCCACGGGCTCGGCAGCAGGTAGGCCGGGATGTTCAGCACGGCGACGACCAGCGCCCAGAGCGCGATGATGCCGACGAACGTGGCGATCGGGACGACGCTCCAGATCCGCTGCCGCACCCGCCGCCGGCGCGCCGCGGCCGAGCGTCCGGCGGGCGGCGGCGCGGGCGGCCGGGCGTCCTTCGGCGGGGGCGCGTCCTGTGCTGCCGACAGCGACGAAGACATCCAAACTCCTTTGTTCGAAAGGTGCGGCCGAGTTCGCGGCCTCGGTGGCCGCGAGAAGTGGTGCGGGAATTCAGGCGCGACGTGGCTGCCGGCGGTGCCGTCCGGCGCGCCGCCGGCGAGAAAGCGGTGCCCCGCAAGAACTGCGGGCGCCTCGGCGCCGCGGGTTCCGTCCACTCGGGACGGTGGCTTCGCTGCCACTGGTCATCGTCGCGCTCCGGACGGGTCAGGCGAGGTGCTCGCGCACGGTGTCGGCGGGAGTCATCGTCGGCTCCTTTTCGGTTCTCGGAACCCGGCCCCGGGTGGGCCCGGTGTCTCCGCGAGGGCGACAGTGCACCACAAGATGGAACGGTCTTCAAGAGTGGAACACCGTTCTGATACGATGTCAATCGACCGATGACCAACCCGAGCGCGCCCGGCCGCGGTGGCCGGACCTCGGCGCGGCGGAGAGCGGGGAACCCATGGCAGCAGGGGCGTTGGCGCGCGGGCTGGGCGTGCTGCAGTGCCTGGTCGGCCACCCGGAGGGCCTGCCCCTCGCCCGGATCGCGGAGGCCGTGGACCTGCCCAAGAGTGCGGCCCACCGGATCCTGGTCACCCTCGTCGAGGAGGGGTTCGCACGGCAGCACGAGCCCACCGGCAACTACGCGCTCACCCTCCGGATCGTCAGCCTCGGCCTCAAGCACCTGGCCAGCAGCACGATCTTCGAGCTCGCCGTACCCGTGCTCGCGCGGCTCGCCACGGAGTCCGGCCAGCTCGTGCGCCTCGGTCTCGTGGACGGCGAGCAGCTGCTGTGGGTCGCCAAATCCCAGGGCGCCCGCGCCGGCCTGCGGTACGACCCCGATCACGGCTCGGAGGTCCCGTTCGCCTCCACCGCCAGCGGTGTCGCGTGGCTGTCGGGCCTCAGCGACAACGACGCCCTGCGCCTGGTCGCGCGCCAGGACTACGACGAGCGCTATCCCGCCGGCCACAACGCGCCCACCAGCCTCGCCGAGGTCCAGGCCCGGATCCAGGAGGCGCGTGCGAAGGGCTGGGCCCGCGTCCACGACAGCGTCGAGGAGGGCATCTCGGCGATGGCCACTCCCCTGGTCGATCCCGACAACGGGGCGCCGCTGGGAGTCGTCAGCATCGCCGGGCCGAGCCTGCAGCTGCCGGACTCGCGCATGGAGGAACTCGCACCCCGGCTGCTCGAAACGGCTGCGGAATTGTCCGGTTTGGCCGGCAGCCTGTCCCAGGAACTGCGGTCCCGCAACGGGTACGGCGTAGCGGGCTGACCCGCCCGGCGCACTCTCCACAGTGGACTCGGCGGCGACGCGGGCGCTCAGCCCGCGACCGGCACTCCAGCGGGCTAGCATCGAGGCCCGGCCGCGAGGCCGTCGACGTCGGGGTGGTGGTGTGCCGTGGGCTCTGGAGAACCCCAGGAGGGACCGCAGGCCGCGGCGGCGCACGTGCTGGCCACCGCGCTGCTGGGCCGGGTCGGTGACCTGACGGACGAGCTGGTCGGGACCATCAACGACCAGAACCCGGGTTACCGGCAGCTCAACGTCGTGCCCGACGACGACCTGTGGAAGTCGTGCCACGACAACCTCGAGCGCGTGCTGCAGCTCGTGGCCGAGTGCGGTGACGAGGCCGAGCGGACGGCCCAGTTCTTCGACGCCGCCCGCGCGACCGGGCAGCGGCGCGCGCAGCAGCGGCTGCCGCTGGACGACCTGCTGCGGTCGTTCCGCATCGGCGGCCGGCTGCTGTGGCAGGCCTTCATCGCCGAGGCCCGCGCCGAGCACGCGGCCGATCCCGACGACCTGCTCGACCTCGCGACCCGGATCTGGGAGCTGGTCGACGCGCTCTCGGCCCAGGTCGCGGCGTCCTACCACGCCGCCGAGCAGACGCTGGTCCGCGCCGACGAGCAGCGTCGAGCGGCGCTGTGGGAAGGGCTGCTGCAGGGCCGTGCGTCCGACGCCGCGTTCGCCTACGAAGCGGCGCGGATCCTCCGGCTGCCGGTGGACGGGGCGTACGCCGCGGTCACCGCGCCAGGGCGGCTCGCGACGAGCGAGCTCACCGAGGAACTCGGCCGCGGCCTCGACGACGCGGGTATCCGCTCGGCGTGGCAGGTGCGCGCCGACGTGCTCGTGGGGCTCGCCGCGCTGCCGGCGTCCGGCACCGCGGACCTCACGAAGGTCCTGGGCGCCGTCCGCGGACCCGTGGGCGTTTCGCTCGTCGTCGACGGGCTCGCCGAGGTGCACACCGCTCACCGGCAGGCCGTCCTCGCGCTGCGGACCGTGCCGCACGGTTACGAAGCCGTGGTGTGCCTGGCCGAGCGGCTGCCCGAGGCGATGCTGCTGAGCTCACCGGAGCTCACCGCTTCGCTGATGCAGCAGTGGCTGCGCGGACTGCTGGACCTGGCCGGAGACGAACGGCGCGTTCTGCTGCAAACCCTCGCTACGTGGGTGGAAACGGGCGGATCGGCCACGCGCGCCGGCCAGCTGCTGCACTGCCACCGCAACACGGTGCTCAACCGGATGCACCGGGTCGAGGTGCTCACCGGGCGCCGCCTCGACAGCGGCGACATCCCGCTTGAGCTGGCCCTCGTCGTGCGCGCGCTGCCGTTCCTCCCGCCGCGGCGCCCCGCGTGAGTGGCGGTGGTTGTGCGCCGCGCACAGCCGCGTTACGCCAAAAGTAGGCAGCCAGGTCATGGTGTCGCGGGGTGATGCGTGTAACACTGCGGCGCGCCCCGAACACTCCCCGCGCACTTCTCCGACAACGTCGTTCGAGAGGAACCCGCCGCACATGGCACAGCAGGACCAGTACACCCGGCCGGCCCCGGACGCGCCCCGGAACTTCGGCCGCCGCCGTTTCCTCGGGTTCGTGCTGGCGGCGCCGACACTCGCCGTCGCCGCGCAGATCACCCAATCCTCCCTGGCACCGCAGGAAGCCGACGCGGCGATCCCCACGCTGCCGCAGCCCGAGGACCTCTTCGACCTCGGCGATCTGCAGAACCTCGCCGCCGCTCCCACGTCCGGCCTCATCACCGTCCACATCGGAACCGACGGGCGCGCGGCGTTCGCCGTGCCGCGGTGCGAGGTGGGCCAGGGCATGACCACGGCGGTGGCGATGATCGTCGCCGAAGAGCTCGACCTGCCACTTTCGCAGATCGACGTCACGCTCGCCGACGCCCGCCCGGAGCTGCTGATGAACCAGCTCACCGGCGGGTCGAACTCGATGCGCAGCATGTACACGCCGATCCGCACCGCGTCCGCGATCGCCCGCTCGCGCCTCGTCGCGGCCGCCGCGGCGCAGTGGGGCGTGCCGGAGTCCGAGCTGCGCACCGCCGACGGCGTGGTCCACCACTCCAGCGGGAAGCAGGCGTCCTACGGCTCGCTGTCGAAGGCCGCGGCCGCCGCGAAGACGGCCACCGCCACGGCGCAGCTCAAGCCGAGCTCGGCGTTCACGGTGCTCGGCACGGCGCAGAACCGCATCGACGCGCTCGAGGCGGTGACCGGCCGCAAGCAGTACACCCTGGACCTCGACGTCCCCGGCGCGCTGCCGACGATGGTCGCGCGCCCGCCGACGATCAACGGCACCCCGCGCTCGATCGACAACGAGGCCGAGGTCAAGGCGATGCCGGGCGTCACCGACATCGCGGCGATCTCGCACGGCGTGGCGGTGCGGGCCGAGACCTTCAGCCTGTGCATCGACGCGATCCGCGCGCTGAAGGTGACCTGGGGTCCGGGCACCGTCGACGGCGAGTCCGACGCGACCGTGCTGAAGAAGCTCAAGGCCGCGCAGCTGCCGCTGGCCGTGCCCGGTGTGCTGACGCAGTCGATCGACGCGGAGTTCACCTTCGCGTTCGCCAGCAACAGCCCGCTCGAGACGGGTTCGGCGATCGCCGACGTGCGCGAGGACCGCGCCGAGATCTGGTCGTGCCTCAAGGTGCCGATCGTGGCGCAGGAGCAGATCGCGCAGGCCGTGGGACTGCCGCAGAGCTCGGTCACCGTGCACGTGACGCAGGGCGGCGGCTCGTTCGGCCGGCACCTGTTCCACGACGCGGCGCTCGAAGCCGCCGAGGCGTCGAAGAAGATGGGCAAAGCGGTCAAGCTCATGTGGTCGCGCACCGACGACTTCCGCCAGGGCCGCGTGCACCCGATGTGCGTGTCGCGCGTCCGCGCCACCTACGCGCTCGGCAACGTCGTGAGCTTCGAGCAGCGCCACACCAGCGTCCAGACGGAGTTCAGCCACGGCCTCGGCGAGATGATCACGTCGACGGCCTCGAAGCTGCCCATCGGGGGCAACCTCAGCTTCGCGGAGTCGATCTTCGAGCTGTCGCAGTCTTCGCCGTACAACTTCGGCGTGACCACGCAGCTGCTGAACGAGATCCCGCTGAAGTTCAACACCGGCAGCATGCGCAACATCTACTCGCCGAACGTGGTCACGGCCGAGGAGCTCGTGGTCGACCAGCTGGCGGCCAAGATGGGCAAGGACCCCGTGCAGTTCCGGCGCGACTTCCTGCGCGATCCCCGGCTGCGCGCGGTGCTCGACAAGGCCGTGCAGGTCGGCGAATGGGGCCGCAAGATGCCGGCGGGCACGGCCCAGGGCATCGCGCTGCACTCGGAGTACAAGGGCGCCGTCGCGGTGCTGATCGAGATCGACTGCCGGCCCGAGACGGTGAACCGCAAGGTCACCGAAGGCGTCACCGGTCCGCGCGTGACCAAGGCGCTCGTGGTCGTCGACCCCGGCTTCGCGATCAACCCGCGCGGTCTGGAAGCGCAGATGATCGGCGGTCTCAACGACGGCATCGCGATGTGCCTGACGTCCAGCCTGCACATCAAGGACGGCATCCCGCTCGAAGGCAGCTGGGACAACTACTTCTACACCCGCGAGTGGAACACGCCGCTCGAAACGAAGATCGTCATCATGCCGAACACCTCGGACTCCCCGTCCGGCGCCGGCGAGCTGGCCGTCGCGCCGTCGTTCGCGGCCGTGGCGTGCGCATACGCGCGTGCGGTGGGCAAGGTGCCGACCACGTTCCCGATCAACCACGGCACGCTCAGCTTCGAGCCGCTGCCGCTCGAACCCTCCACCCCGCCCTCCCCCGTCGACGGTCTCGACCACGCCTTCTAGGAGTCCCCTGTGCCCCAACACACCTTCAAGCTCAACGGCGAGCAGGTCACCGTGGAGGCCGAAGACACGGAGCGGCTCCTGTGGGTGCTGCGCGACCGGCTCGGCGTCAAGGGCCCCAAGTACGGCTGCGGGCTCGACGTCTGCAAGGCGTGCACCAGCCACATCAACGGCAAGGCCTTCAACCCGTGCTCGGTGCCCGTCTCGAAGATCGAGGCGACCGACGAGATCACCACGATCGAAGGGCTGCCCGCCACCGTCGGCCAGGACCTGCACCCCATGCAGGAAGCGTGGCTGCAGATGGACGTCGCCCAGTGCGGCTACTGCCAGCCCGGCCAGATCATGGCCGCGGTCGCCAAGGTGCGCCAGGCCCGCGCGGCCGGGCGCGACGTGTCCGACGAGGACCTCGACGAGATCCGCAACATCTGCCGCTGCGGCACGTACGCCCGGATCCGCGAGGCGATCGTGACGGGCGCGAAGAACATGTGACGGTGTGGGAGAGCCGGCCCGGCCCTCCCACGCCCCGTTCAGTGGTGGAACAACCTCAGTCCTGTGTGGACGAGTGTGATCCCGTGCTCGCGGCAGGCCGCCTCGACCTCGGGTGAGCGGACGGACCCTCCCGGTTCGGCGAGGTAACGGACCCCGTGCCGGCGTGCGTGGTCGACGTTGTCCCGGAACGGGAGGGCGCCGTCCGAAACGAAGGCGACGCCCTCGAGTGCGGCCAGCCAGCTCGTGCGGTCCCCGGCGGTGAGCTCGCCGGCCGGCTCGGTCAGCGCGTCGGCGAGGCGGCGGGTTTCGTCCGGGGTCAGGTCGCCCTCGGCGAAGCGGATCCGCCAGGTGATGCGGTCCTGCCGGCGGACCTCCGGCCGGAAGGTGAGCGCGCGGACGGCCGGGTGGCGGCGGAGCCACCACGTGGCGGTCTTCGCTCCGGCGAGCCGTGTGCAGTCCACCCGGGACTGCTGACCGGCGCCGATCCCCAGCGTCCTGCCGCCGCGGACGTAGCAGACCGAATTGGACTGGGTGAAGCGCACGACCACCAGTCCCAGCAAGAGGTCTTCGACGGCGTCGTCCGGCAGCTCGGTGTTCCCCAGCAGTGCCGCGGAGATCGGCGTCCGGTCCCGGTCCTGGGTGAGGCGGAGGCCGAAAGCCTCGCGTTCTTCCCGCTGCGGCGGGACGAACGCCGCATCGGCCTCGAGGACGAGGAACCGCCCGCTCTTCTTGCGGCTGAGCCGCTCGACCGTGCCGGGTTCGTAGCCCGGCGCGATGATCCCGTCGGACACCACGCCGCTCAGCACCTCGGCGAGCTCTTCGTCGACCGGGTGCGAAACCGCCGCAAAGTCCCCATAGGACGATTTCGGGTCGGCGTCCCGCGCGCGCAGGTACGCGCCCGCGACAGGCCTGACGCCGGAGCGGTTCGTGACCACGTCGTCCACCGGCCCCGCCACCGCCGCCCCCGCCGGGGACACGTGCTTGAACGACGCGGCGGCGGGCTTGCCCAGCGCCCCTGCCGCCTGCTGCACGAGCTGCCACGCGGTGAGCGCGTCCAGCACGTTGACGTAGGACGGTTCCCCGTGCACCACCCGCAGCGGCCACCGGCCGGGCGTCACGGGCGCGGCCTGGGCCGTCTGGTGCGGGTTGGTGCCGTAGCGCAAGTCCACTTCGTGCCCTCCTCAGCGGTTTCGCTGACGGAGGCGCCCAGGCGGTCGACGCTCGCGTCCGGTCACGGCCGCTCCCCGGTGGTCGTCCACCCTCGCCAGTCGCGGCCGGCCCGAGTCTAGCCGCCTATACTCGCCCGATGCCGCAGTACCGGATCTCCGAGGCCGCCAAGCTGCTCGGGATCAGCGACGACACCCTCCGCCGCCAGATCGACGCCGGCGCCGTCGCCGCGACCAAGGACCACGCCGGGCGCTCCGTCATCGAGGGTGCCGACCTCGCCGAGCTCGCCCAGCACCAGGCCGAGCCGGTGCGTGACCCGTCGCCCGTGCTGCGCTCGGCGCGCAACCGCCTGGTCGGCCTCGTCACCCACATCACCGCCGACACGGTCATGGCCCAGGTCGAACTGCAGTGCGGCCGGGAGCGCGTGGTGTCGCTGATGAGCACGGAGGCCGTGCGTGACCTGGGCCTGGTGCCGGGGTCTCTGGCGGTGGCGATCATCAAATCCACGACCGTGGTGGTCGAAACCCCGAACCTCTAGCTGTATTGCCGTTGGTCTGGGGCTGATAGGGCGGGTCCGGTGGCGGTCGCGGCGGTTTCGTCGTCGTGGATTTCGGCGTAGGCGACGCGGGAATGGTCGCCGAGCACGGTGTGCACGAACGAGGTCCCGATCTTCGGGTTGCGGTAGGCGTCGCGAAGTTTACCGGGTGTGGCGGCTCGGTTGTGCCTGCCCTGGTGGCGACCGACGAACCGCCATCCGCCCTGGTCGGAATGTTGCCGAGGTTCTTGACGTCGACGTGGACCAGCGATCGGGGTGGGGGTGTTCGCAGGCGCGGACCAGTTCGCCGGTGACCCGGTCGATGTGGGAGAGCCGGTTGATCCGGCATCGCCGGACCTGGTGCGCGGTCGCGGGTGCCCAACCGATGCGGGCGGCGATGGGAACCGCGCCGAGCTTGTGTTTAAAGCGCAGGTGCACGGTCGCTCGTACTGTCGGTGCCGGTGGTGTCCGGCGGGGGCTGTGCTGCGGCCGGCTGGAGCGATCGGTCATGGTGTGCTCACCGGCCTGTCGGACCGCTGGGCCCCGCGGTTCGCGGTCGGCCAGGACACCTGGAACCGTTCTGCGGCACGCGCGACCGGCCAGTGTTCATCGACGACCAACCGCGCCGATTTCAGACGAGCGCGTGGAGTCAGGTGCTGCGTCAGCGTGGACCACGAAGACCTCCGGTGAGCGGGTGGATGCCGTCAGACAGCTCCACACCACCGGAGGTCTTCGCCTATCAAGATCAATCAGATCGTGTCGTCACACGACCAACCTCTCCGATCACCACCCGCACACCTCGTCCAGGCCACGGCGCCCACCACGGCCATCGTGCGGCGAAAGTCCCACCGCCCGGGGAACTCCGACTCTCCAAGGGGACGGTCCGCGAGTGGCACGTTCGAGCCGACGACCTCCCGACACGACGAGGCGGGCGCGGCATGGACCACGGACACCCCGACAGCTTCACCGTCAACACCGCGGTGGCCATGGCCGTCCGCGCCCCCTCGGTGCACAACTCCCAGCCCTGGCGCTGGGCCGTCGGCTACCGCACGCTCCACCTCTACGCCGACCCTGCGCGCCGGCTTCCGCAGACCGACCCCGACCGGCGGGACCTCCTGATCAGCTGTGGCGCGGCGCTGCACCACGCGCGCATCGGCTTCGCCGCACTGGGCTGGGAGGCCGACGTGCACCGCCTGCCCAATCCCGCGGAGCCGGATCACCTCGCCGCGATCGAGTTCCGCCGCCGCGAGCCCACGGCCGGCGAGGTCGCGCTCGCCGCCGCCATCCCGCGGCGCCGCACCGACCGGCGCCGCCACAGCTCGTGGGGAGTTCCGCGCGGGTACCTCGAACCGATCGCCGAAGCGGTCGCCGACGAGGGCGTCGTGCTGCGGGTCGCCGAGGGCGCCGAGCGCTACTACCTGGCCACGGCCATCGAAGAAGCTTCGCAGCGGCACAACGCCGATCCCGCGTACCGCCTGGAGCTGGCGGCGTGGAGCGGCCGGCGCGCCGCTCCCGACGGAGTGCCCTCGCGCAACACCCCGCTGCCGGACGGCACCCCGGGGACGCTGCCGGCGCGGCCGTTCGCCGACCCCGAACTGGCCGAAGAGCCCGGCGCCGCCACCGAGGACGACGAAACCGTGCTCCTGGTGCTGAGCACCGCGTCCGACGACCTGATGTCCCGGCTGCGCGCCGGGGAAGCCACCAGCGCGGCACTGCTCACGGCCACCGCCTTCGGGCTGGCGTCTTGTCCCCTGACCGAGCCGCTCGAACTGCCGGACGTCCGCCGCACCGTGGAGCAGAAGGTCTCCGCCGGCAGCTTCCCGCAGATGGTGCTCCGCGTCGGCTGGGCGCCCGCGAACGCGGACCCCCTGCCCGCCACTCCGCGCCGCGACCTGGCGGACGTGCTGGCACCGCTCGACACGGCGCAGCTGCCCGGTGGCGCCGGCCGGTGGCACTGATCGGAGGTGGGCGAAATGTCTTACTGGCACTACGGAGACGGAGGCGGCTGGATCGGACTCGTCCTGGTGATCGTCGGACTGCTGGTCTTGTTCGCCGTCGCCGCGGTCGTCACGGCGCTGCTGATCCGGCGGACTCCGAAGGCCCCTTCGCCGGAAGACTCGGCCGTGGGGATCCTGCGCGAGCGGTTCGCCCGCGGGGAGATCGATCAGGACGAGTACGAACGCCGGCGCGCCGCGCTCGGACGCTGAACCCCGGTCCACCGTCGCCGCCAAGGTGCTGCGACAACGAAGGGAGCCACGCGTGCCGCGGGAACGTCATCAAGCGGCCGGGCGCACCGGCCGGCGCCGGTGGGCCGACCTCTCCCCCGGCGAGCAGCGGGTCGTGAAGGGTGCCGCGGCCGTCCAGCTCGCTCTGGCCGCGACGGCGTGGTGCGACCTCGCGCACCGCCCGGCGGATCAGGTCCGCGGCCCGAAACCCTTGTGGGCGGCGGTGATCGCCGTCAACTTCGCCGGGCCGCTCACGTACTTCGCCTGCGGCCGGCTGCCGGCGGGGAGAGATCAGGGCGCCGACAGCACCACCGGGTCCAGGCGAGGCGGGTAGGGGCCGTAGGCGTTGTCCCGGGCGCCTTTCGCGCGCAGCGCCGGAATGGCGAACAGGCGGCGCAGGAAGGCGGGTGGCTCGGCACCGCGGCCGCGCGCCCGGGCCCGGGCGGAGCGGCGTTCGACGCGGACCTGCTGGGCCTGCACCTTTTCGATCGCCGGCAAGCGGTCGCGCTGGATCGCGGCGAGGTCCTCGGTGGCCGGGGTGCCGTGGCGGAAGGCGGGCACGAGGCGGTTGGCCGCGGCGACGGCGTCCTGCACGGCCATGAGGATGCCGTTGCCGCCGACCGGGGAAATGACGTGGGCGGCGTCGCCGAGCAGGAGCAGGCCCGGGCGGTACCAGCGGTCCACGCGGGAGATGTCGACCGACAGCAGCGTGGTCTGGGCGAAGTCGGTCAGGAGGTGCACGCGGTCGGCCAGCCACGGCACCCGGGCGCGGACGAACTCGCGGACCGGTTCGATCCCCCGCTCGCGCAGGCGCGCGTAGTCGCCTTTCGCGACGCTGTAGCCGACCTGCCAGTCGCGAACGCCGCCGAGCACGCCGAGGTAGCTCTCCGGGCCGAAGTACAGCTCGAGGTCGGCCCCGGGCGGGTCGGCCGGGTCGCGCGGGAGGCGGAACCACAGGATGTCGGTCGTGGCGCCGAGCGACCGCGCGGGCAGGCCGGCCAGCCGGCGCACCGTGGAGAAGCGCCCGTCCGCGCCGACCAGGAGCTCGCAGCGGATCTCCCCGCGACGGTGCCGGACTCCCGCGACCACGCCCGTTTCGTCCGTCAGCAGACCGGTGACCTTCGCGCCCAGCTCCAGGGAGAACGTCGGCAACCGGGCCGCCTCGGCCGCGAGGAAGTCGAGGAAGCGCGCCTGTGGCATCAAGGCGACGTAGTCGAACGGCGTGTCGAGCCGGTCGTACGCCGCGACGCTGAAGGAGGCTTTCGTGGTGTGGAAGCGGAACGAGCGCGCCTTGTAGTGGCCGAGCCGCAGCAGGTCGTCGGCCAGCCCGAGCTGATCGAGGAGTTCCAACGTGTACGGGTGCAGCGAATCCCCGCGGAAGTCCCGGTCGAAGTCCTGCCGCGACTCCAGCACGGTCACCTCGACCCCGGCCCGCGCCAGCAGGTACCCGAGCACCATGCCGCCCGGCCCTCCGCCGGCGATGACGACGTCCACCACGAGCTCACCTCGCTAGATAGTCTAGCCAATTTCCCTAGAAAGACTAGCGACCGCTACCCTGACCCGCATGACGAACGGCGGCGAGCGGATCGGCCGCGCCCTGCGCGACCTCCTCGCGGAGGCGAGCCCGACGCAGGACTTCCTGGCGGCGCAGCTGGGCATCCATACCACCGACGCCGAGGCGCTGCAGCACCTCGCCCGCTCCGACCACCCGACCGGCACGGTCGAACTGGCCCGGCTCCTGCGCATCCGCTCCGCCTCGGCCGCCGTGCTCGTCGACCGGCTCGAAACCGCCGGGCACGTCACCCGCACCCCGCACCCCAGCGACGGCCGCCGCGTCGCCCTCCGCGTCACCGACTCCGCGCAGCAGGAGGTGCGGACGGTCCTCGCGCCTCTGGTCCACGACCTCGCCGCGCTGACGGGCGACCTGACCGCCGACCAGCAGGAGACCGTGCTCCGGTTCCTCGACGGCGCGGCTGCCGTGCTGCGCCGCTACCGCAGCACTCCCCCGGCAGGTTCGGACGGGTCACGGCACTAGCCGGCGCCACCGCGGAGAGATAGCCGACGGCTTCAGCAGCAGTGCTCGCCGCGCCAGGCTTCGCGACCTTCCTTGACGGCCACGGCCGCGATGACCAGCGCGACGATCGGATCGGCCCAGGACCAGCCGAACAGAGAGTTGAGCAGCAACCCGGCGAGCAGGACACCGGACAGGTAGGTGCACAGCAAGGTCTGCTTCGAGTCGGCAACCGCGCTGGCCGAGCCGAGCTCGCGCCCGGCGCGGCGCTGGACGTGGGACAGGACCGGCATCACGAGCAGCGACACGGCCGCGAGCACGATGCCCACGGTCGAGTGCCCGGCGGACTCGCCCCCGGCCAGGCTGCGGATCGATTCGACGGCCACGTAGGCGGCCAGCGCGAAGAACGACAGGGCGATCACTTTCAGCGCGGCGCGCTCGCGCGATTCGGGATCACGCCCGGAAAACTGCCAGGCCACGGCCGCGGCCGAGGCAACCTCGATCACCGAGTCCAGCCCGAAGCCGATCAGCGCTGTCGACGACGCGACGGAGCCGGCGGAGATCGCCACGACCGCTTCGACCACGTTGTAGGCGATCGTGCTCGCGACCAGCAGCCGCACCCGGCGCGACAGCACCGCCCGGCGCGCGGCGGACACCGGTGCCGGTGCCTGAGGAGCCGCGGCACAGCAGTCGTCCGCGCACTCCGCCGGCTGCGTGCTGAGCGGCAGGTTCAGTGGCTCACGGGAGTCGCTCACCGGGCCACCCTCGCGGTGGTCGCGACGGGCTCGTCGTTCAGGCACGGTTCCTCGGAGTCGACCGCCAGCACCACGTGGACGAGCTCGCTCAGCGCCTTCTGCAGGTGCGCGTCGGCCAGTTCGTAGCGCACCTGCCGGCCCTCGTAGGTCGCGATCACGAGGCCGCAGCCGCGCAGGCACGCCAGGTGGTTCGACACGTTCGACCGGGACAGCTCCAGCTGTTCGGCGAGCCGGCCCGGGTAGTGCACGCCGTCGAGCAGCGCCACCAGGATCCGGCACCGGGTCGGGTCGGCCAGCGCCTTGCCCAGCCGCGCCAGCGCGGCACCCCGCGTTTCACACGTCAGCATGGCCCGAACAGTACAGCCGTGGCTGATCTATCAGCAAGGGCTGAACAGTTGATCGGGTAGCGACGGGCGCCGTGCGGGCTTGACCTTCGAGCGGCTGGAACGTTTACGGTCCCGGCTGCGCCCGATGCTGCTGGCCCGCATGGCCGAGATCGACGGACCACCCCGCCCCGGGCGCTGCGACCCCAGGTGCGGCTTCCTGCAGCAGGGCCAGCCGGCAACCGACCTCAGCGCACACCGGCCGGAGCCCGTGCCGATCGCCTGCACGGTGACCGGCAGTGCGCAGGCTGAGCGCGGCGTGCAGTGGCGGGAGTTGCTCGCCGGCGCCGAGCGCGAAGCCTTCGACGGCAGGCTGGAGTTCCGGCTCGCGGCCGAGTCGGCGGGCCGCGTGGCCGCCGCCAAGCAGGACTGCTGCGCGTTTTGTACCTTCACGCTGCGGTTCGCGGGCGGCGGGCTGGAGTTCGAGGTGCGCGCACCGGCCGAGGCGGCTCCCCTGCTGGCCGACGTGTTCAGCACCGCTCGCTGACCCGGCCCTGGTTCCCCGAGAGGGCCGTTCGCGCCGGCCGCGGTCTTCGAAATCGGCGGCGCTTGGCTGGTGTGGCAAGGAATTCGCGACCACCGCGGCTGGGCCCGGATCGCCGGCGGGGTCGTCGCCCTGGGCCGCTGAGGGTTCGTCTCGACCCTCCAACCCGACGCCCGGGTCGGCCGCATCCTCGCCGCCTGCAGTGGGGTGTTCGTCGTGGGATCAATTCTGTGGGGCGTGCTCGCCGACGGCTACCGGCCCGACCGCTTCGATGTCATCGGCGCGGTGCTCTGCCTCGCCGGAGCTGGCGTGATCAGGTGCGCGCCGCGCGGCTGACGGAAGCGGCAGCCCCGCCCCCCGGCTGGAAGCGAGTTCACGGCCGCGCCGCCGCGACGTCGGCGGGTTCGGCGCTCTCCGCCGCGACCTGGTCCGCCGTGCCCGCGTCCGGCAGGCGAAGCCGCTTCAGGGTCAGCGCGTTGACGGCGACGATGAAACTGGAGCCCGACATCGCCAGCGCGGCGATCTCGGGTCGCAGCACCAGACCGAACGCCGGGTCGAACACCCCGGCCGCGATGGGCAGGGCGATCGCGTTGTAGCCGATGGCCCAGCCGAGGTTCTGGCGCATCTTGCGCAGCGTGCCGCGGCCGATGCGCAGGGCGGTGGGGACGTCGAGCGGGTCCGAGCGCATCAGCACGACGTCGGCGGTCTCGATCGCGACGTCGGTGCCCGCCCCGATGGCGATGCCGAGGTCGGCCTGGGCCAGCGCGGGCGCGTCGTTGACCCCGTCGCCGACCATGGCGACCCGGCGCCCGGCCGCCTGCAGATCGGCGACCTCGGCCGCCTTGTCGCCGGGAAGAACGTCGGCGAGCACGGTGTCGATGCCGAGCCGGCGGGCGATCCGCTCGGCGGTGGCTTGGTTGTCGCCCGTCAGCATGACGACTTCGATCCCCAGCGCGTGCAGCTCGGCCACGGCGGCGGCCGACGTGTCCCGGGGTGCGTCGGCGAGGCCCAGGATCCCCGCCGCGGCACCGTCGACGGCGGCGAGCACCGCGGTGCGCCCGGTAGCGGCCAGCTCAACGCGCCGGCTCATCAGCTCCCCCGGGTCGATGCCTTCGCGCCGCAACAGGCGCGCCGTACCAACCACGACCCGGCGGCCGTCGACCTCGGCGATCGCGCCGTGCCCCGGCACGTTCTCGAACCGCACCGCGCGGGCCGCCGCCGGCGCCCGGGCGTCGGCGTAGCGGACGATCGCCTCGGCGAGGGGGTGCTCGGATTCCCGCTCCACCGCGGCGACCAGCCGCAGCAGCTCGAGCTCGCTGGTTCCGGCGGCGGTGACCACGTCGGTGACCTCGGGTTCGCCCCGGGTGAGGGTGCCGGTCTTGTCCAGCACGACGACCTCGATCTTCGCCGAGGTCTCCAGCGCCAGCGCGTTCTTCACCAGCACGCCCCGCTTTGCGCCGAGTCCGGTGCCGACCATGATCGCGGTCGGCGTCGCGAGGCCGAGCGCGTCCGGGCAGGTGATCACGACGACCGTGATGGCGAACAGGATCGCCGCGGCGAACGGGCTGCCCGCCAGCAGCCAGGCCACCAGCGTCGCCGCACCACCGACGAGAGCGACGAACACGAGCCAGAACGCCGCGCGATCCGCCAGCCGCTGACCCGGTGCCTTCGAGTTCTGGGCCCGCTGGACGAGCTCGACGATCTGCGCCAGCGCCGTGCCGGAGCCGACTTTGGTGGCCCGCACCCGCAGGGCGCCGGTGGTGTTGATGGTCGCCCCGATCACCGGGCTGCCCGCCACCTTCGGAACGGGCAGGCTTTCCCCGGTGACCATCGACTCGTCCACCTCGCTCTCGCCGGCCTCGACCACGCCGTCGACCGCGAGCTTGGCACCGGGCCGCACCAGCAGCAGGTCCCCGGCCACCACCTCGGCGGTGGGGATCTCGATCTCCTCGCCGTCCCGCAGCACAACGGCCTTCGGCGGAGCGAGGTCGAGCAGCGTGCGGATCGCGTCATTGGCCCCGCCACGGGCGCGCATCTCGAACCAGTGCCCGAGCAGGACGAACGCGGCCAGCACCGTGGCCGCTTCGTAGAACACCTCACCACCGCCGGTGAGGGTCACCACCAGCGAGTACAGCCACCCCGCGGCCACCGCGACGGCGACCAGCACCATCATGTCGAGGGTCCGCGCGCGCAGGGCCCGCACGGCTCCGGCGAAGAAGATCCAGCTGGCGTAGAAGACCACCGGCAGGCTCAGCACCAGCGCCCAGACGTCCGCGCGCCAGCCGAACGGCACCGGCAGATCCAGGCCGAACACCGCGGTCCCGATCGGCGACCACAGCACGATCGGGACCGAGAACACCAGCGCGACCAGGAACCGGTTGCGCAGATCGGCCGTCATCGACGCCATCGACATCCCGTCGTGTCCACTGTGGTCCATTCCGTCGTGGACAGACGGCGCATGCTCGGGTACCCGAAAATCCGCATCGGGGGGACCGGGCTCGGACAGCGGATCACAGACGTGGTGCGGCACGGATCGCCCTGCGCAGTGGTAACCGCACTCGATCACCCACCGCCGAAGATCCGCCACCGAGGTGCGCGCGGGGTCGAAGGTCACCGTCGCCGTCTGGGCGACCGGGTTCACGTCGAGCGCCACCACCCCCGGCTGCCGTCCGAGCCGGGTCGCCACGACTGCCTGCTCGGACGCCCGCAAGAGCCCCCGTACGTCGAGGACCACCGTCTCGGAAGTGTTCGCCTGAGCGGTGTGGTCGCGCATCGCTGCCGTCTCCCTGGCTCGCTCGTGGTCCGGCGGCACCCGTCACCGCCACCCTGCCGTTGTACCCCCCAGGGGTAGTGAGCGCCAGAGGCGAAGCTTTCACCGGAGGGCTTCGCGGTCCGGAAGCCCTTGTGCCGCAGCCGAACTCGACGCCGGGTGTCGAGGCCCGGTGCTCAGGCGAGTTCGCCGGTGTCGACCGGCAGGTCGGCCAGCCGCCACTCGAGCATGCCGTCGTCGAGGCGGATGGCGTGGCGGCCGCGGTCGGTCAGCAGCCGCACCGCGTCGTAGGCCAGCACGCAGAACTCGCCGCGGCAGTACACCACGATCTCCGCCCCCTCGGGCAGTTCGGTGATCCGCTCGGCCAGCTCCTCGACCGGGATGCTGACCGCGCCGGGGATGTGCCCGGCGGCGTACTCGTGCGCCGGCCGCACGTCCAGCACGACCACGTGTCCCGCCGCGGCCCGGTCGCGCAGCTGCTCGCGGGTGATCTCGGTGGCCCGCGCCGGATCGGTTCCGGCGCCGAGCCCGAGGTAGGCGTCGCGGGCGGGAGAAACCGCGGCCTGGTGCGTGAGAGCGACCGTGCGCAGCAGCGCCAACAGCTGCGCGACGTCGTCGCCGGCCAGCCGGTAGTGCACGCGCACGCCGTCGCGACGGGTCGCCACGAACCCCGCCTGCTTGAGCGTCTGCAGGTGCGCCGACGCGGTGGTCAGGTTGAGCCCGGCCGCCGCCGCGAGCGCGTCCACCGTCCGCTCACCCTGCGCGAGCAGGTCCAGCAGCTCGAGCCGGGTGCCGTTGGCCAGCGCCTTGCCGCTGGCCGCGAACGCCGCGTACAACTCGGCCTTCGCCCGCGACTTCGTGGCCGGATCTACTACGTCACGCCTGCTCATGGACTATCCTCCATAAATCCATGGAATAGCGTAGCCCAACACCGGACCGTCGGCCGACCGACCCGACTACGAGGAGGCACGTCGTGAGCTTCTCCACCGAGCACCTGATCCCGCTGGTCGACGAAGGCCTGGGCAACAGCTCCTACCTCGTGGACCTCGGCGACGGCCGGGCACTGGCCCTGGACGCCAGCCGGGACCTGAGAGGCCTGCACGCCGCGGCGGCCGGACGCGGGTTGCGGGTCGCGTTCGCGGCCGACACCCACCTGCACGCGGACTTCCTCTCCGGCGCCGTGCAGCTGGCCCACGACCACGGCGCGACGGTGCTGGCGTCGGCCGCCGGGAGGCGCGAGTTCGCGCACACCGGGCTCGCCGACGGCGACGAGGTCGACCTGGGCGGGCTCACCCTGCGCGCGCTGGCCACCCCGGGCCACACCGACGAGCACCTGGCGTTCCTGCTGCTCGACGGCGCCCGCGAACTGGGCGTGTTCACCGGCGGGTCCCTGATCGTGAACTCCGCCGCGCGCCCCGATCTGCTGGGCGCCGGCCGCACCGAAGAGCTCGCGCGCGACCAGTACCGCTCACTGCACCGGCTGATCACCCTGCCCGACGACGTCGCCGTCTGGCCCACGCACGGCGCCGGCTCGTTCTGCTCGGCCCCGCCGGGCGCCGAGCGCACCACCACCATCGGCGCGCAGAAGCTCGCCAACCCGCTGCTGGCCGCGCCCGACGAAGACGCGTTCGTGCGCGCACTGGTCGCCGGACTCGGCAGCTACCCGCGCTACTTCGACCACCTGGCCGAGGTCAACCGCCGCGGCCCCGCCGTCGTGGACGGCACCCCGGCCCTGCCCGCGCTCACCGCCGCCGACGTCCGCGCCCACCTCGCCGCCGGCGGCCACGTCGTCGACGTGCGCCCGGCGGCCGATTTCGCGGCCGGCCACATTCCCGGCGCCCTTTCCATCCCGCTGCGGGACCAGTTCGCCACCTGGCTCGGCTGGCTGCTGCCCGACACCGCGCCACTCGTGTTCGTGCTCAACCTCGACCAAGAAGTCGGCGATCTCGTCTGGCCCGCCTACAAGATCGGCTACGAACGCCTCGCGGGCCAGCTGGCCGGGGGCATGGCCGCGTGGCACGCCGAAGACGGCCCGCACTCCACCACCGCGTTCGCCGACGCCGCGCACGTCGGCGGGCAGCCGTACCTCGACGTGCGCCAAGCCAGTGAATTCCGCGCCGGTCACGTGCCCGCCGCCGTGCACCTCGAACTCGGGTCCCTCGCCGCGCGCGCGGCCGACGTCCCGCCGGGCGCGATCGTCGCGTGTGGACACGGCGAGCGCGCCATGACCGCCGCCAGCATCCTCGAACGCGCGGGACGCACCGACCTGACCGTCCTGCAGGGCGGCCCGGCCGACTACGCCCACGCCCACGACCTGCGGCTCGATGCCGGAGAAGGGCCACGGTGAACAACGCCGCCACCCACGCCGCCGAGCCGGTCCGGCTCGGCCTGCGGGAGAACTGGCTGCAGTTCAGCCTGCTGGTCGTCGTCAACGTCTGCGTCGGTGCCCTCGTCGGCCTGGAGCGCACCACGGTGCCCCTCATCGGCACCGAAACCTTCGGCCTGACCAGCGACCTCGCCGTCTTCTCGTTCATCATCGCCTTCGGCGTGACCAAAGCAGCCACCAACCTCGCCGCCGGCGCCCTCACGGCCCGCTACACCCGCCGCCGGCTGCTGATCACCGGCTGGCTCCTGGGCATCCCGGTCCCGTTCGCGCTCGCCTGGGCCCCGGCGTGGGGCTGGATCGTCGCCGCCAACGTGCTCCTCGGCCTCAACCAGGGCCTGACGTGGTCCATGACCGTCAACATGAAGATCGACCTCGTCGGCCCCACCCGCCGCGGCCTCGCCACCGGGCTCAACGAAGCCGCCGGCTACGTCGCCGTCGGCAGCGTCGCGCTGCTCACCGGCTACCTCGCCACCACCCACGGCCTGCGCCCGGTCCCCGAGCTCATCGGCGTCGTCTTCGTCGCTGCCGGCCTCGCGTTGTCCCTCGTCGTCCGCGACACCGCCGCCCACGTCGCCCTCGAACTCGCGCAGCACCCCGGGCCCAGCCCCGGCACCGACACGCGCACCGGCCTCGCCGCCACCTTCGCCCGCACCACCTGGCGCGAGCGCTCCCTGCGCGGCGCCAGCCAGGCCGGTTTCGTCAACAACCTCAACGACGGCCTCACCTGGGGCGTGTTCCCCCTGCTGTTCACCGACCACGGCCTCGGGTTCGCCGCCGTCGGGCTCATCAAGGGGCTTTACCCCCTGTTGTGGGGCCTCGGCCAGATCCCCACCGGCCAGCTGTCGGACCGCATCGGCCGCAAACCCCTCATCGTCACCGGCATGCTCGTGCAAGCCGGCGGTTTCGTCCTCGCCCTGGCTCTGCTGCACTGGCCGCTGCTCGCCGGGATCCTCTCCGCCACCGCCCTCGGGCTCGGCACCGCCATGGTCTACCCGGCGCTCATCGCCGCCATCTCCGACCACGCCCACCCGGCCTGGCGTGCCAACGCCCTCGGCACCTACCGCTTCTGGCGCGACACCGGGTACGCCGCCGGCGCCCTCCTCGCCGGTCTGCTCGCCGACGCCCTCGGGCTCAACGCCACGGTCATCGCCGCCGCCGTCCTCACCGCCGCGTCGGGGCTGCTGGCCGCCCGCTGGATCACCGGCCGCCCCGAGCAGAACCCGACCGCCTGAACCACCGGGTGCAGCAATGCTTCCCGAGGTCGGGGCGGTCTCGATCACCACCCGCGCCGCCTTGGGGTTGATCCATCAAACCAGGTTGATGTATTTTCAGGCGGTGTTGTCGTCCGATGGGCCGCCGTCGTTCGTGCGGTTGCTGGCCGATCCGGTGCGCTGGCGGCTGGCGCGGGAGCTGGCCGGCAGTGACCGGCGGGTGCGCGAACTGGTGGCGGCGCTCGAGCAGCCGCAGAACCTCGTCTCCTACCACCTGCGGCAACTGCGGGCGGCGGGGCTGGTGACCGCGCGGCGCAGCAGCTACGACGGGCGGGACAGCTACTACCACCTGGACCTCGCGCGGTGCGCCGACGCGTGGGCCGAGGCCGGGGCGGCGTTGCACCCGGCGCTCGGCTCGCCGGCGCGGCGGCGACCGGCGCGCGCCCGGGTGCTGTTCCTGTGCACCGGCAACAGCGGGCGGTCCCCGCTGGCGGAAGCGTTGCTACGGCACCGGTCCCGGGGCGCGGTCGAGGTGGCCAGCGCCGGCAGCCACCCGAAACCGTTGCACCCCAACGCCGTGCGCGTGGCCGCCGAGTACGGCATCACGCTCGAACACGAGCCGACCCACCTGGATTCGGTGCGGCACAAGCGGTTCGACTGGGTGGTCAGCCTGTGCGACCGCGTCCGCGAGGTCCGCCCGGAGTTCCCCGGCCGGCCCGTGACGATCCACTGGAGCCTGCCCGATCCGGCGCGCGAACCCGATCCCGCCGGGGACACGCTGCCCGCGTTCCAGCGCACCGCCGCCGAGCTGGACACCCGGATCCGGTTCCTGCCGCTGTCCCTCGCCACCGAAGCTGAGGAGAGCCGATCATGACCACCGACCTGGAAACACTGGTGAGCGTGCGCTACCTCGTCGACGACGTCGACGCCGCGATCGCCTTCTACACCAAGAACTTCGGGTTCACCGTGCGCACGCACTTCGCCCCCGCGTTCGCCGACGTGACCCGCGGGAACCTGCGGCTGCTGCTGAGCGGCCCCGCGAGCTCGGCCGGCCGCGCGATGCCGGACGGCACCAAACCCGGCCCGGGTGGCTGGAACCGCATCCACCTGATCGTCGACGACATCGACGCCGAAGTCGCCCGGCTGCGCGCGGCCGGTGTCGAGTTCCGCAGCGACGTCGTCAGCGGCCCCGGCGGCCGCCAGATCGTGCTGGACGACCCCGCGGGCAACCCGATCGAGCTGTTCCAGCCCCGCACCTGACCCGAGTCCCCGAGGAGAACCACCCGCCATGATCACCGGCAACCCGCCCGCGCTCGCGCGGCGGCTGGGCACCGGCGACGCCGTCGTCATCGGGCTCGGCTCCATGATCGGCGCCGGCGTGTACGCCGCGTTCGGCCCCGCCGCGAAAGCAGCCGGCACCGGCCTGTTGCTCGGACTGGTCCTGGCCGCAGTCGTCGCGTACTGCAACGCGGTGTCGTCGGCGCAGCTCGCCGCGCAGTACCCGACGTCCGGCGGCACCTACGCGTACGGGCGGGAGCGGCTCGGACCGTGGTGGGGATTCACCGCCGGGTGGGGGTTCGTCGTCGGCAAGACCGCCTCGTGCGCGGCGATGGCGCTGACCTTCGCCACCTACGCCGTGCCCGGCCCGTGGTGGCTGCAACGCCTCGTGGCCGTCGCGGGAGTGCTCGCCCTCGCCGTGCTCAACACCCGCGGCGTGACCCGCACCGCGCAGCTGACCCGGATCCTGGTCACGATCACCCTCGCCGCGCTCGCCGTCGTGGTGCTCGGCATCGCCTTCGGCGGCGCGGCTTCCCCGGCTCACCTCGGCGGCGCCGGAGCGTGGACCTCCGGCGGGGTGTACGGCATCCTGCAGGCCGCCGGGTTGCTGTTCTTCGCCTTCGCGGGCTACGCGCGCATCGCCACGATGGGCGAAGAAGTCCGCGACCCCGCGCGCACGATTCCCCGTGCGATCCCGCTCGCGCTGGGGATCGCCGTGCTGGTGTACCTGATCATCGGCGTCGCCGCGCTCCTGGCCTCCGGGCCGGCCCGCCTCGCGGAATCCGCCGCGCCGCTCACCACGGCCGTCACCGACGCCGGCGCGGGCGACCTGGCGCCCGTCGTGCGCATCGGCGGCGCCGTCGCCAGCCTCGGCGCCCTGCTCGCACTGATCGCGGGGATCGGGCGCACCAGTCTCGCGATGGCCCGCAACCGCGACCTGCCCGCCCCGCTGGCCGCCGTGCACCCCCGCTACCGGGTGCCCCACCACGCCGAACTCGCGCTCGCCGTCGTCGTGTCGGTGCTCGCGCTGACCGTCGACCTGCGTGGCGTGATCGGGTTCTCGTCCTTCGGCGTGCTCGTCTACTACGCCATCGCCAACACGTCGGCCTTCACCCAGCGCGCACCGCACCGGCGCTGGCCCCGCTGGCTGCACGTGCTCGGCCTGCTCGGCTGCGTCGCGCTCGTCGCAACCCTCCCCTGGCCCTCGATCCTCGCCGGGCTGGCGGTCTTCGCGGTCGGCCTCGGCGGGCGCCTGCTCCTCCACCGCCGCCGCGGCGCCGATCCCGAGTAAGCGCGCGCCGATCCACAGCCGAGCCAAGCCGGCGGACAGCCATTGACATGAAACTTCATATGCATAATCATATGAAGTCACGGCACGGTCACCTCGTCCCGAGCGGGTTGGCCGATCTTCAAGCGGTGCGGTGGCGAACGTCGCGGCACCCGGTCCGGCCACGGTGCGCCGGTGCGGGCAGCGAGCGACGCGGCTGGTTCGCCGCGGCGCGCAGGCCCGGAAGACTCGTTCCCGAACGAGGAGGACGGCCATGACAGCATCGCCCGGCGATCAAGCGGGCGCCACCACTCATTCCTTGCCCTGCAGGCCGGCGACCAGTTTCCGGAGCAGGCGGTGGAGATCCGCACGCTCCCCTTCGTCCCACCCGGCGACGGCGTCCTCCGAATGCGACCACGCGGTCGGCCACACTCCGTCGACCAGAGCCCGGCCCGCGTCGGTCAGCCTGATCGCGACGAACCGCCCGTCGGCCGCCCGGGGTGCCGTCCGGACGAGCCCCTTGCCTGCCAGCCCGTCGACGACGCGGCTCAGCGTCGTCTGGCCGATGGCCGTCAAGCGGACGATTTCGGTCAGGGACAGGTCGTCCGCATAGGTCAGAGCGGCGAGGGTCCGCCACTGGGAAATGGAGATCCCGTGCGGCTTCAGCGCGGCCTTGAACCGTTCGTTCAACAGATTCATGGCTTGGTTGAGAAGGGCCGGCATGAATTCGTTCGCGAAGAATCCGCCACCGATCTCGGGAGGTTCCGGTGAAGTCCGTTCCGGGTTCTGCACGCCATTAATCGTACCAAAACGCGAGACCGATCCCGCCGAGGCCGCCCGCGGACACCACGGCTGCCGCACTTTCCTGAACACCTGGAGGAATGTTCGTGGACTTCGTCGCACACACCAAGGCCCTCATCGTCGGCTCCGGCGGGAACGGCATCTCGCCCGCGGTCTACTTCAAACGCGCGGGCATCGACGACTTCCTGATCATCTCGAAGCACTCGGACTTCGGCGGGACCTGGTTCCAGAACACCTACCCGGGGTGCGAGGTCGACGTGCCGTCCGAGCTGTACCAGCTCAGCTACGCCGTGACCGGTGACTGGAGCGCCGTCTACGCCCGGCAACCCGAGTTGCTGACGTACCTGCAGAAGGTCGCCGCGGACAACGACTTGTACCGCCACGCGCACTTCGGGACCGAGATGACGGGGGCGGACTGGCTCGGCGGCGAGAACTGCTGGGAGGTGCGCACGACGCAGGGCACGTACCACGCCGACTTCCTCCTGCTGGCCACCGGTTACCTCGAAGAGGCGGTCCTGCCCCGGATCCCGGGTCGCGATGCGTTCGAGGGGCGCCTGTTCCACTCGTCGCAGTGGCCCGACGGCTACACCGGCGAAGGCGAACACGTCGCCGTGATCGGGACCGGATCGTCGGGGATGCAGATCGTCTCGGAACTGCAGAAGCACGCCTGCGCGGTCACCGTCTTCCAGCGCACCCCGACCTGGGTGCTGCCGAAGCGCAACGAGAAGCTCGCGCTCGAGGACCACGAGCGCGTGCACGAAGCGGCAGCAGCCGCCGCAGCACACCGGGGCGAGACGTTCTCGCGCCGTGAGAAGGCGTGGTCCGACGTGATCACGGGACAGGGCCTGGCGAAGAACGAGGAACTGGCCCGCGAGTTCCTCGAGGCCCAGGTGGGCGATCCGGAACTTCGCGCGCTGCTGACCCCGCGGCACCGGTTCGGCTGCAAACGAACGCTCTACAGCGACGACTACTTCACCGCCCTGCAACAGCCGAACGTGCGGATCGTGCCCGAAGCGGCCGTCGGGATCGGCGCGTCGACCATCACCGCGGCGAGCGGTGCGGAGATCGAAGCCGACACCATCGTCTTCGCGACCGGCTTCCACTTCGGCGGGCACGTGCTTGCGCGGGTGAAGCGCCGCGACGGCAGGACGGTCGCCGAGGTGCAGGCGGGACACCCCCAGGCGTACAAGTCGGTGTCGGTCGCCGGGTGCCCGAACCTGTTCCTGATCGGCGGCCCGGCGCCGAACGGGCAGATCTGGCACGGGATGTTCGCCGGGGAGGCCACGGCCCGGTACCTCCTCGCCGCCTTCGACTTCATGGCGGAGAACGGAGTGCTGGCGCTCGAGGTCGACGAGGCCGCCGAAGCCGGCTGGAAGCGCCGCGCCGACGCGATTCTCGACAACGGGCCGGTGGTGGCCGGCGGCTGCACCAACTACTCGCAGGACGAACTCGGCCACAACAAGGCCGCGTGGCCCGGGTCCGTGCGAGACATGGCCGAAGCGCTGAGCACGTTCGACGCGTCGGCGTACCGCGTCGTCGCCCGCTCCGCGGCTCCGGCGACCTGACCACGACCGTCCACTGCAGACCCCGTGCGTCCGCGACAACCGGCACGGCCCGCCTGAGCACCACTCGACGGGCCGACGTCATCAAGGCAGTGCTCACCGAAGAGTGGAGGATCCCCCATGACGTCCCCCTCGCAGACCGGAAACACCGTCGGGCACCGGCCGCCGATCCGCCGTCTGGTGCTCGCGTCCATGCTGGGCAACGCCCTCGAGTGGTACGACTTCTTCCTGTACGGGTTCGCCGCGCCGCTGGTCTTCAACAAGCTCTTCTTCCCGGCGGGGACGGATCCGATCATCGGGACGCTCGGGGCGTTCGCCGGGTTCGCGCTCGGCTTCCTGGCGCGGCCGATCGGCGGCATCGTCTTCGCCCACTTCGGCGACCGGTACGGACGGAAGAACGTGCTGCTGGCGACCCTGGTCCTGATGGGCGCGATGACGTTCCTGATGGGCCTGCTCCCCACCTACGCCCAGATCGGCATCTGGGCACCCGTCCTGCTCGTCGTGCTGCGCGTGTTCCAGGGCATCGCCACCGGAGGCGAGTGGGGCGGCGCCGTCCTGATCGTCACGGAGAACGCTTCGCAGCGGCGCCAGGGCTTCTACTCCTCGTTCGGCCAGGCGGGGCTCAGCGCCGGGTTCATCCTCGCGTCAGCCGCCTTCCTCTCCGTGCAGACGTGGCTGCCGAGCCAGTTCACGACGTGGGGCTGGCGAATCCCCTTCCTGCTCAGCGTGATCGTGTTCGCGGTGGGACTGTGGCTGCGGTTCCGGATTCCCGAGAGCGCCGAGTTCACGAAACTTCGCGATCGAGCCCGGGAACAGAAGCTGCCGGTCCTGCAGACGCTGCGCACCCAGCCGAAGCAAGTGCTGACGGCAATGGGACTCCGCGTTGCCGAGAACGGCGGTTCCTACATCTTCGTCACGTTTTCACTGGCCTACGCGAGCTTCGCGAAACTGGATGCGGGAACCGTCCAGCTCGCGCTCATCATTTCCTTCCTGGTGCAGTTGCCGATCCTGGTTTTCTTCGGCTGGCTGTCGGACCTAATCGGCGTCTGGCCGATCTACTTCGCCGGCGCCTTCGGAATGGGGTTGTTCGCCTTCCCGTTCTTCGGCCTGCTCGACACGGGCAACGGGGTGGCGATCTTCCTCGCCTTCTTCGGCGCCAACAGCCTTTCCTTCGCCGCGATGAACGCGGTTCAGCCGAAGCTGTTCAGCGGGCTGTTCGACACCGGAGTGCGGTATTCCGGCCTCGCACTCGGGCACGAGGTCTCGTCCGCGTTCAGCGGCGGGCTCTCCCCGCTGATCGCGACGGCGCTGCTGGCCGCCTACGGGGCGTCCTGGCCGGTGGCGCTGTACCTGATCCTGCTCGCCGCCGTGGCCGTCGGCACGTTGCTGATCGTGCGCCCGTCCCGGACCCGGCGCGCGGCGCCGGAAGCGGCGGTGTGACCTGTGCGCCTACGGGGAAAACGCGCCTTCATCACCGGCACGGCCAGCGGGCAAGGCCGCGCCGCGGCGCTGCTGTTCGCCCGCCACGGCGCGACGGTCGTCGGGAGGACGGCTCGCCGGCCCGGCCGAACCTCGGGGCCGACGCGGTGTTGTCACGTCGGCCGTCGGGACGGTCGCGGGGAGCGGCTTCCTCGCGCACGGTGCGGCGAAGGGCGGGCCGGACCAGTACCGCAAGTCGAGCTCAGTGCGGATCGTGAACCTGCAGTCGTCCCAGGAGGCCTCGTCCGAGCACAGGTAGAGGGCGCAGTAGGCGACGTCCTCCGCCGTGCCCAGCCGGCGGAGCAGGTGCTGGTCCAGCAACCTGGTCCAGGCCTCCTGGGTCACCGGCGCGAACTTCGCCGTCGACGGCGGGCGGTCGGCGTGGTGACGGCAGCACGTGGCGACCGGCGCACACACCACCCCGACGCGGAACGAGGAGAACCGATGATCCCCGAAGCGGCCGATCTCGTGCTGACCAACGCGGCCGTTCTCACGATGGACCGGGACCGCCCGGTGGCCACGTCGGTGGCGGTGCGCGCGGGCACCGTCCTCGCCGTCGGCGAAGACGCCGACACCCGCGGTTTCGTGGGTCCCCGCACGCGGGTGCTCGACGCGGGCGGGCGGTTCGCGATGCCCGGGTTCCACGATTCGCACAACCACCTCATGACCACCGGGCTCGGCCTGCTCCGGCCCGGTCTGAACGAGGCTCGCAGCGTCGCCGACGTGCTGGCCGTCATCACCCGCGTAGCCGCGACCACGGCACCGGGTGAGTGGATCGAGACGGCGCCCGGCTGGCACGAGAACCAGCTCGCGGAACGCCGGTTCCCCTCCGCCGCCGAGCTCGATGCCGCCGCGCCCGCGCATCCGGTGGTGATCCGCCGGGGCGGGCACAACATGGTGCTGAACTCCGAGGCGCTGCGCCGGGCCGGAATCACCGCGGACGCCACCAGCCCGGCGGGTGGCACCTTCGTGCGTGACGCGCGGGGCCGGCTCACCGGGCACCTGGCCGGCAAGGCGGCGCTGGCCCCGGTCCTCGCTGTGGTCCCTCCGGTCACCCGGGAACAGTGGACCGCCGCCGTGGCCGCCGCGGCGGAAGCGTACGCCGCGGCAGGCATCACCGCCGTGATCGATCCGGGCCTGACGACCGAACAGATGGCGGTCTACCGATCGCTGGCCGCCGAGGACCGGTTGACCGTGCGCACCAGCATGATGTGGCTGCCGCCGATCGCCGGGCTGGACGCCACGGGGGCGCTCGACGCGGTGCGGTCCGGTGGGTTCGAGCCCGATCTCCGGTCACCCTGGTGCCGCACCCTGGGGATCAAGCTGATCGCGGACGGCGGCGTCGAGACCGGGTACTACCGCGACCACTACGCCGAGCCGGACGATCCGGCCCACCCGTGGGGCAAACCGCTCCTGACACCGGACGTGCTCGAAGCCGTGTGCACGAGCGCGGCCGCGCAGGGGTGGCACGTCGGCGTACACGTCCTCGGCGACGCGGCCACCGACCTGGTGCTCGACGCGTTCCGCGCCGCGGCGGCGGTGGCCGCACTCCCCCGGTGGACGCTGATCCACTTGCTCAACCCCCGCGCCGAGCACTGGCCCGTGATCGACGACCTCGGACTTTCGGTCACCGCCCAGCCGGGCCTGTTCTGGCAGCTTGCGGGCGGCTTCACGCACTACCTCGGCGCCGGCCGAGCGCGCGACATCGGTCCACTGGCCGAGCTCGTGCGCCACTTGCCCGGGCGCGTCGGCGGCGGGTCGGACAGCCCGGTCGCCCCGTTCGCGCCGCTCGCGGGCATCGCCACGGCCGCGACCCGGAACACCCGCGACTCCGGGTGCCTGGGCGCGGAATGGGCCGTCGACGTCGCCACGATGCTCGAGCTCTACACGACCGGCAGCGCGTGGTGCGCCGGCCAGGAGAACGTCTCCGGCACGCTGGCACCGGGCCGGTTCGGCGACTTCGTCGTGCTGTCCGCGGACCCCCGATCCGTTGCCCCGGCCGATGTCGGGGAGATCGAAGTGCTGGCCACCGCGGTCGGCGGCCGGGTCGTCCACGACCGGCTCAGCTGACGACCCGCGCGAGTCCGGGACCGCGCGACGATCACCGGCCGTCCAGCAGCTCCGCCAAGGCCGCGGGGGCCGCGGCGGGGCCAGCGAGCGGGCGCCACCGCGCGCCGGCGCGGGTGGCGAAGTGGGCTGCCTCTTCGGAGTCCTCCGCGGGGGCGAGGATGAGCAGCTCCTCGCAGGACCGCGCGGCGGGGACGGGGTCCTCGTCGTCGGTCGCGCGGCAGTCGGAGAACAGGAGCACGGCCTTGCGCGCCGCGCGGGAAGCGGCGAGCTGGTGGGACGCTTCGCGCAGTGCGGTGGCCAGGGCGGTGACGCCGTGGCCGCGCAGTGACAGCACCGAGTCGACGACCGCGGGGCGCGTGCGGGCCGACCACAGTGGACGGATGACGTCCGTCTTGCGGGCGAACGAGAGCACGGCGTGGTCACCGGGTGCCCGCCACGCGCAGGCCGCCGCGGTCAGTGCCGCGGCGGCGAGGCGGCGGCCGGTCATCGAGCCGCTCGTGTCGATCAGCAGGCACAGCGCGAGTTCCGGCCGGCCCCACTGCTGGGCGACGAGCTCGTCCGGGCGGGGCGCGCGGCCCCCGGCCGCCGCGTCGAGCAGTTCCGGCATCGACGCGTCGAGATCCAGATCACCGCCGCGGTCGGCTCGGACGGGGCGCAGGCGGCCGACCCCGCGGCTCCTCGCCACCCCCTGCCGGGCGAGGTCGAGCACGAGACCGGTCGCCAGCCGCCGCGCGGCGGCGCGGAGTCGCTCGTCCGTGGCCGACGCCATTTCGACCAGCAGCGACACGGCCTGGTCGGGGTCGTCGCGGAAGACCGTGTCGAACGCGGTCTCGTCGAGCACGCCCACCTCGGGCGAGATCTCGCCGAAGCGCGCCTGCTTCGCGAGGTCGGCGCGCGGGGTGCTGCGCCGCCCGGAACCGGGCCGCGGCCGGGGTTTCGAGGGGCCCGCCGGTGGCGGGCTCACGCTTCCCCCGGCGAGTCACCTCCCGGGCGATCGCCGTCCTCGGCGGGTTTCGCCCCGAACACCGCCGTGTAGAGCTCCTCGATCACCGCTTCGGCGGTCCGGCCGCACCCCTCGCGCACGGCGACCCGGCCGGACAGCCCGACCATCGCCGAGTCGAACCCGACCTGCCAGTCGAGCGGTTCGGTTTCCCGGATGCGCGCGAGCGACACCGCCACCCGCACGACGTCGATCGCGCCGCGCACCGACGAGCCGACCCGCAGGTCGTCGTGTTCACGCGTGCGCCGCACGAGGTCCACGACCTGGTCGCGCCAGGCCCCGGGCACCTCGGGCGAGCGCCGGGCGACGATCTCGCTCTCCTCGCCGTGGGTCTGGTACCCCATGACGATGCGGCAGACCCGGTCGTACACCGCCGCCGAGATGCGGGCCGTGCCGATCGCGTCGAACGGGTTCATCGCCGCCACGAGCCGGAACCCCGGCGCCGCGACGAGCACGCCGAGCCGCGGCACGTGCAGCTCCCCCTCGGACATCACGGTGATGAGGACGTTGAGCGTCTCCTCCGGAACCCGGTTGACCTCCTCGACGTAGAGCAGCCCGCCGGACCACAGCGCTTCGACGAGCGGACCGTCCACAAAGGTCTCCGCGGTGTAGCCCTTGGCGAGCACCTGCGACGGGTCGAAGTGCCCGATCAGCCGCGCGGGCGTGAGTTCCGCGTTGCCCTCCACGAACACGAACTCGGTGCCGTCCCGCTCCGCGATCGCGCGCAGCAGCGTGGTCTTGCCGGTACCGGGCGGGCCTTCGAGCACGACGTGGGCCCCGGCGTCGAGGCCGGCGAGCAGCAGCTCGATCTCCCGCTCCCGCCCGACGACAGCGTGGCCGAAGGCCCGGGGACCGGGCTGCTCGCCCGGCCCCCGCACCGCACGCAGACCGCTCACGGCGCGTCGTGGACCAGCACGCCGCGGACGTTGCGACCTTCGAGCAGGTCGTCGTAGCCCTGGTTCACCTCGTCGAGCGTGTACGTGCGCGTGATGATCTCGTCGAGCTTGAGGTCCCCGCTCTGGTACAGGCCGAGGATCTTGGGGATGTCGGTCGTCGGGTTGCAGTCGCCGAACAGCGAGCCCTTCACCGTCTTCTTGAACAGCGTCAGGATCGAGCCGGGCAGCGTCACGTTGTTGACCGACAGCTTGTTGAGCCCCGTCAGCACGACCGTGCCGCCCTTGCCCGTCGCGTTGAACGCGCCGGTGACGATGTCCTCGGTGACGACCCCGGCGGTGACGATCGTCTTGTCCGCGCCGTTGCCGTTGGTGAACGACTGCGCCAGCTCCGCCGCTTCCTCCGGCGTGGCCACGGCGTGCGTCGCGCCGAGCTCCATCGCCTTCTCGCGCTTGTTCTCCAGCGGGTCCAGCGCGATGACGTTCTTCGCGCCGGCGTAGCGCGCGCCCTGCACCGCGTTGATCCCGATGCCGCCGACGCCGGACACGATCACCGTCTCGCCCGGTTTCACGTCCGCGGCGTTGACGGCCGAACCCCACCCCGTCGGCACACCGCACCCGACCAGCACGGCCTTGTCGAGCGGGAGGTCGTCGTCGACCTTGACCGCCGAGTTCTGGTGGATCACCGAGTACTGGCTGAACGTGCCGAGCATGCACATGGCGCCGTATTCACGCACCGCGCCGGGGCCGGTGAAGGGGAACCGCTCCCCCGGCAGGTAGCCCTCGAGGATCGTGGCGCCCATGTCGCAGATCGCCTGCTGGCCGGTGGCGCACCACCGGCACGTGCCGCAGTTCGGGATGAACGAGCAGACCACGTGGTCGCCCGGCTTCACCCGGGTCACGCCGGGACCGACGTCCTCGACGATGCCCGCGCCCTCGTGCCCGAGCACCATGGGCAGGCGCGCCTCCAGGTCGCCGTGCGCGATGTGCACGTCGGAGTGGCACAGCCCGGCGTGCGTGTAACGGATGAGGACCTCGCCCTGCTGCGGTCCGTCGAGGTCGAGCTCGACGACCTCGATGGGCTTGCCCACCTCGTAGACGACTGCTGCCTTCGTCTTCATCTCCTGAACTCCTTTGTTCGGACGGATCGCGTCATCGCGCGATGGTGACGGCTTGCGTCTTCGGGTGGAGGTGGGGAACCGCGGCGGGCCGGGCGCCGAGCACCGTTGCTGTCACCTGACGCCTCCTCGGGTCGGGGCCGAGGCCATGGTCACCCGGCGGAGAGGGGTCGGACTGTTACAGAACTGGACAGTCCTCGGCGATCTCGAGAGCCTGCATGCGGCGGTAGAGCGTGGTGCGGCTGACGCCGAGCTCCCGCGCGGCCCGCAGTTTGTTCCCGGCGTTCGAGCGCAGCGCGGTGACGATCGCGTTGCGCTCGGCGGCCTCCCTTCCGCCCAGCCGCCGCGTTTTCACGGTCGACCGGTACTGCTTCGGGAGCTGGGCGACGTCGACGACCCCGGTGCACGGGAGCGCGGTGACGTGGCGGGCGACGGAGCGGAGTTCGTGCAGGTTGCCCGGCCACAGGTGCGCGCGCAGCGCGGCGAGGGCACCGCCGGTGAACCGCGGCCGCCACTCGGGCCGGTCGGCGCGGATCATGGCCGACAGCAGCGCCGGGAGTTCGTCCGGGCGGTCGCGCAGCGGGGCCAGCGCCTGCGCTTCGTCGCAGCGGGCGACCACGGCCGCGGCGGCCGCGGGGAGTTCGCCGGCCGGACAAGCGGTGAGGACCAGCTTCGCCGGGCACCCGTGGTCCAGGGCGGCGGCGACCGGGACGAGGAACGCGTCGGGCAGCAGGTGCACGTCGTCGACGACGACGGTCGTGCCCGCCCGCGCGGTGAGGTCGGTGAACCGGGCGGCCCACTCGCGCGGCTCGAGCCGAAGCGCCGTGGCCGCACCGAGGACCTCGACGTCGCCGGCGCCGGACGCGAGGGTCGACCGGCCGGTGCCCGGTTCGCCGGTGATCAGCCTGGCCCGGCCCGTGCGCCGCGTTTCCGCGCGCGGCACGAGGCAGCGCCCGGCCGTGCGGCACACCTGGAACACCGCGCCGCCGGGCGCGCCGTCGACGCGTTCGGCGGTGACCGCGACGTCGACGCCGTCGGCGACCGCGAGGCGCGTGGTGAGGACACCGCGCGGCGGCACGTCCGGGAGCAGCGTCCGCAGCAGGGCCGGATCGCCGGGGCGCAGCTGCTCGATGCAGGTTTCGGTGGCGAACACGACGTCACCGCCGAGCACCGCGACCGGCGCCGACCGGCGCTGCGTGGCGTGCTGGAAAGCCAGGAACAGCTGGCGTTCGGGGGCGCGGGCGCCCTCGACGATCGCGTCGCGGATGTCGGCGACGGCGCGGCTGACGAGCGGTCCGAACAACGGGTTCTCGTCGTCGCTCATGCCGGTGATGTCGAGGACGCCCTCGAGCCGGCCGGTGAGCGGGTGGTGGATCGGGTGCCCGTAACAGCTGAACCGCTTGAGCGCGTGGGCGTAGTGCTCGGCGCCGTGGATCACCACCGCCTGGCGGGATTCGTAGGGCGTGCCCAGCGCGTTGGTGCCGACACGGCCCTCCGCGAAGTGGGAGCCGAGGAGCACGCCGATGTTCTCCAGTTCGAGCTGCAACGGCCGGTGGCCGAACCAGCGGAACACGAGCCGGCAGTCGCGATCGGCGAGCAGGACGCAGAAGCGCGTGCCTTCGAGCTGCTGCGTGAGCCGGTCGAGGACGGGACCGGCGGCGACCATCAGCCGGCTGCCCGCGTCGACGTCCGCGAGGGAGACGACTCCGGGATCCAGATCGGGCGCGACCCCGAACAGCTGCGAACGACGCCAGGAGTCCGCGATCTGCGGTCGAAGCTTCGCGTCGTGGTCCGGCAGCTGCGCGAGTGGCAAGACTCCTCCCGACATGCGAACACCTTCGTTCGTTCGATCGACGGTACCGGTCGTGTGCGGACAAGGCCAGGTCAGGACCCGACGGGCGTCTTGGCCACCGAGCCGAGCTCGGCCTGGAACCCCGGTGGCACAACGAGATCCTCCGGGGTCAGGTCCCGGACGCCGCGTTTGCCGAGGGCGAGCAACGTGGAGTCGATGCCGTTGCGGAGGACGTCGAGGACGTTCTCCACGCCGCCTTGGCCGTTGGCGGCCAGGCCCCACAGGTAGGCGCGGCCGATCAGCACCGCGCGGGCGCCCAGAGCGAGCGCTTTCACGACGTCACTGCCCCGGCGGATGCCGCCGTCGAGCAGCACCTCCACCTGGTCACCGACGGCCTCGGCGATCGCCGGCAGCGCGCGAATGGTGGCGGGGGTGCCGTCGAGGTTGTTGCCGCCGTGGTTGGACACCGAGATCGCACTGACCCCGGCACCAACGGCGCGACGCGCTTCGTCGACGCGGATCACCCCCTTGAGCAGGAACGGCCCGTCCCACTGCGCCCGCAGCCACGCCACGTCGTCCCACGAGGGCGGCGGGGTCTGCATCCACTGCCCGTAGGCGCCGAAGAACGTCGGCGCCGCCTCGCCCGGTGACGCCATGTTCGGCACCGACAAATCGGGCAGCCGCCGGGTCTTCGCGTAACCGAGCAGCCAACGCGGCCGCACCAGACCTTCCGGGGCGAAGCGCACCAGCTCCCGCGCGGTGAGCCGCTCCGGGATGTGCGGGCTGCCCCAGTCACGGCTGTGGGAAAACGACCAGTCCAGCGTCAGGATGATCCCGACGGCGCCGGCCGCCCGGGCCCGCTCGAGGCGGCGCACGATGTCGTCACGGCTGCCGGTCCAGTACACCTGGAAGTACGTGTTCGGGTTGGCGGCGACGACCTCTTCGATCGGTTTGCTGCCGAAGGACGACAGCCCCATCGACGTACCCCGGGCGGCCGCCGCGCGGGCGACCGCGACCTCGCCCTCGGGGTGCACCGCCTGCACCCCCGTCGGGGAAATCAGCACCGGCAGCGCGACGTCCCGGCCGAGGACGTGGGTACCCAGCTCACGCTGCGCGTGCTGCCCGGCCGTGCGCGGCGCGAAGCGCAGCTCGTCGAACGCGGCGAGGTTGTCGCTCAGCGTCAGGCCCTTCTCCGAGCCCGCGATCAATGCCGAGTAGACGGAGCCGGGCAGCCGTTTCTTCGCGCGCCGCTGCGCTTCGGCGACGGATTCGAACCACGGGTTGCTCATCGTTGTCCCTTCGGGTCGACCCGCAGCGGCCGCCGGACGACGGCGGGGCGGATCGGCGTGGTGGTGCGGTGGATCAGGCAGCCGGCCCAGACGCCGGCGCCGTAGGCGACGTCGTCCGCGACGGCGGCGGCGGTGTAGCGGACGGGGTCCAATGCCGGGCGGCGCTTCACCCACGCGGACACCGGCGGCCCCAGCAGCAACGACGCCAGCGCCGCACGGCGGCCCCACCGCCGCCGTCCGCCGGGCACCATCAGCGCGGCGAGCAGCGGCGCGGCGAACTGCGTGCCGTAGCGGCCGCAGCCGAGCCAGGTCTGTTCCACTGCGGTGGCCATCGCGCGGACGACCCCGCTCGTGGGGATGTCGTCGCGCCGCAGCAGCCGGGTCATGCTCGCGACCGAGCCGCCGAACGCCGCCGCGGCGAGCAGCGGGCGGCGGGCCAGCAGCGCCCCGACGGTGAGGGTGGGCCACGGGTGCAAAGCCAGCGGCGCCAGGGCATCCGGGTGCCGCCGGGCCAGTGGGGCGGCGGACGTGCCGTACCGGGCGCGGCGGCCGAGGAGCCCGCGCCAGGTCTCGGGTTCGTGGTGGTCGACGTGCACGTCCGGGGCGTACCGGATCCGGTGCCCGGCCCGGTGCAGGCGCCAGACGAGGTCGACGTCCTCGCCGACGCGCAGCCGCGGGTCGAACACCGCACCGTCGATCGCGACCGCCGTGAGCGCGGCCCGGCGCGCGACGAGAGCGGCGGTCGGAACGTAGGAGGTCCGGGTGCCGGGCGCGACGCGCGCCGGGCGGTCACCGAGGTCGAGGCTGCCGGCGGCCCGGGTGTAGCGCCCGGCCCAGGTGTCTCCGGCGAGCGCGCGCACCCGGGGTGCGATGGCGGCCAGCAGCGGATCGGCGAAGTGGGCGGCGAGCCGGTCGGCCCAGCCGTCGGCGGGGACGCAGTCGCTGTCGAGGAAGGCGACGAGTTCGGTGTCGACGTGCTCGAGCGCCGTGGTGCGCGCGGCACCGGGGCCGCCGTTGCTTTCGCGGCGGACCAGTTTGGCGCCGTGCTTCGCGGCGACCGCGGCGACGGCCGCCGCGTCGTCGGAATCGTCGTCGACCACCAGCACGGGGTGCCTGCCGTCAAGACCGGCGAGGCAGCGCTCCAGCAGCCCGATCCGGTTGTGGGCGGGGATCACGACGGTGAGGTCGGGCTCGCGCGCGGGTTCCGGCGGGATCGGGTGCGCGAACCCCGCGTCGGTGAGCCGGCGCGCGAGGACTCCGGCGGCCTTCGAGACGACAGGGCCGGTTTCGAGTTCGCGCCACGCGGCCCGCCCCGCGGCGGTGAGGCGCAGGACCCGGGCCGGGGAGCCGCCGAACCACAGCTCGTCGGTCAGCGGCTTGGTGTCCTGGTCCAGCTCGATGCGGAAGCCGGCGGGCAGCGGTGGGACCTTCGCGGCGGGGTTCTCGGAGGCGGGAGTCTTCACAGGGCCAGTCCCCCGTCCACCGGCACGACCGCGCCGGTCATCGCGCTGCTGTCCGGACCGGCCAGGAACGCCAGCACCGACGCGACTTCCGCCGGGTGCAGCAGGCGCCCCACCGGTTGCTGGCTCGCGAACGCGGCCGCTTCGGGCAGGTCGTAGAGCCGGGCGCTCTCGGCGAGGATCGGGGTGTCGGTCGACCCGGGGCTCACCGCGTTGGCAGTCACGCCGGAGTCCGCCAGCTCGACGCCGAGCGCGCGGATCAGCCCGGCGACGCCCGCTTTCGCCGCGCAGTACGCGGCCAGCATGGGCAATCCACGGGTGGCCGCCGCCGAAGCCACGGCGAGGAACCGGCCCGAACGCGGCCGCGGCCGCCGCAGCAGCGCGGGGATCGCCGCGCGCGCGAGGTGCACCACGCCGTTCAGGTCGACCTCCAGCACGGCACGTTCCTGCTCCGGCGGCACCTCCCACAGCGGCACCCCACCGGCGATGACCCCGGCGGCCGCGACGGCGACATCCACGCCACCCCAGCGGTTTTCCGCGTCCGCGACCGCGGCGGCGACCGCTCGCGGATCGCGGACGTCGGCCACGAACTCCTCGACCTCCGCGGAGTGTTCGCGCGCGGCCTTGACGACCGCGGCCAGCTCCGCGGCGGTGCCCATGGCGTACGGGAGGTCGGGATCGTCGGCGGCGCGGTCCACGGCGAGCACGGCGTATCCCCGCTTCGCCAGCGCCAGCACCGTCGCGGCGCCGATCCCCCGCGCCGCGCCGGTGACGACCGCGATCCGCGCGCTCACGCCGGCACCGCCGGATGCCAAGCGTCCACTTGGGACTCGAGCGCGGCGGCCAGCTCGGCCAGCAGGGCTTCGCCTTCCGCGGCCGTCGCGCCGAGCGGATCACCGAGGACACCGGTGTCCGTGACCGCACGAACCCCGCCCTCGCGCAGCAGCGGCAGCACCTCGCCGAGCGGGCGCCGATCCCCCGCGACGGCCCGGTCCATCCGCACCGCGTGCGGCCGCAGAGCAAGCTGCAGCGCGGTTTCCGGCCGTCCGGCGTGCGGATCCCCACGCCAGCGCGGCTGGAACAGCTCGACGTCGCGTGATTCCGCCCGCAGCCGGGCGACGGCCCGCGTGACGGGACCCGCGTTGCCGCCGTGCGCCGAGACGAACAGCAGCCGCCGGAACGGGCCGGACGCCGAGCGGCCGAGTTCCACGAGCAGCAGTTCGGTCGCCGCCTGCCCGATCGACAAGGTGCCGGCGAACCCGGCGTGCTCACCGCTGGACCCGTACGGCACGGCCGGGGCCACGAGCACGTCCGGGCGCGCGGCGGCGAGCCGTTCGCACAGCGCGAGTGCGACGTCGGTGTCGGTGGACAGCGGCAGGTGCGGCCCGTGCTGTTCGGTCGCGCCGACGGGCACGGCGAGGATCGCCCCGGCCGCCGCCCGTTCGGCGACGTCCGGCCACGCCAGGTCCGCGAGCTTCATCGTCAACGCCCCGGCGGCGTGAATCCGGCGAGGGGGTTTTCGTCGCAGGCCCGGTCGGGCGGGCGGCGCATGCCGATGGTCACCGGAACCGGGGTGCGCTTGCGGTGGGAGTGGTCGAGCGAAGGTTTGGGCGCGCTGCCCGCGGCGACCCCCGCGAGCGCGAGTTCCCCGTGGCCGCGCACGCATTCCGGGTCCGGCCCGTCCAGCGGAAGACCGGTGAAGAACTTCGCGGCCATGCACCCGCCGCGGCACGCGTCGTAGGCCGAGCACGCCGTGCAGGCGCCGCCGCCCTGGGGGTTGCGCAGTTCCGTGAACAGCTCGGATTCGCGCCACACGCTCGTGAACCCGCCCTCGGCGCGGATGTTGCCGGCCAAGAAGGTGTCGTGGATGGCGAACGGGCACGCGTAGACGTCGCCGACCGGGTCGACCAGGCACACGACCCGGCCCGCGCCGCACAGGTTCAGGCCGGGCAGCCCGCCGTCGCCGTAGCCGGCGAGGTGGAAGAAAGAATCGCCGGTCAGCACGTGTTCCCCGTGCGCCACCAGCCAGTCGTAGAGCTCGCGCTGCTGCGCGGCGGTCGGGTGCAGTTCGTCCCACACGTCCGCCCCCCGCCCGGACGGGCGCAGCCGGGTGATGCGCAGCTGCGCGCCGTAGCGGTCGGCGATGGCCTTGAACGCGTCGAGCTGGCCCACGTTCTGTCGCGTCACCACGACCGAGATCTTGAAGTTCTCGAAACCCGCGCCGGAAAGGTGCTCCATCGCGCGGATCGCGGTCGCGTACGAACCCGGGCCGCGGACGTGGTCGTTGACCTCGGCGGTGGCGCCGTCGAGGGAGATCTGGACGTCGACGTAGTCACTCGCCGCCAGCCGGCGCGCGACCTCGGGCGTGATCTTCACGCCGTTGGTGGAGAACTTGACCCCGACGTGGTGCTCGGTGGCGTAGTCGACCAGCTCCCAGAAATCCGGGCGCACCGTCGGCTCGCCGCCGCCGATGTTGACGTAGAACACCTGCATGCGCTCGAACTCGTCGATCAGCGCCTTGCACTCGCCCGTGCTCAGCTCCCGCGGATCCCGCCGCCCCGACGAGGACAGGCAGTGCACGCACGACAGGTTGCACGCGTAGGTCAGCTCCCACGTGAGGCAGATGGGCGCGTCGAGCCCGTACTGGAACTCCTCCACCAGCGACATCAGGCACTCCTCGGCTGGATCATCCGCGGCTGGATCATCTGCGACGCGGCCAGCGCGGCCAGCGCGACGCGGTACCGCGGCAGCTCGGCTTCGGCGACCCCGGCCGCGGTGCACGCGGCGCGCGCGTCCGGGTGCTCGGTCAGCCCGCGCACCACCGCCAGCAGTGCCGGGCTCTTGAGGAAGGACAGGCGCCGCGTCCCGAAGTGGTACAGCAGCGCCCCGAACCGCTCGGGCCGGATGGCGACCCGTTCGTCCGGCCGCCACGGGGCGTCCAGGTCGAACGGGCCGGCCGCGGCGTCAGTAGACACCGCACATCCCGTCGATCGAAACCTCCTCCACCAGGAGGTCCTCGGCCACCACGTCTTCGTCGGCTTCGGCACGGTCGGACAGTTCGGCGGTCTTCTCGCTCATCGTGGCTCCTGTGGCACGCAGCGGATTTCGGTACTGTTCATTTCGACACCGGGTGACGAATATCGGGGAGAGTAACGTCACGGGGTGTCGAAAAACAAGGCTCCGGACGGAACGACACTCGCATGACCGAACGCACCACGGGGAACCGCCGCGGCCGGCCGCCCGGCACGAGCGCCCGTGCCCTGGAAGTCATCGCCCTGCGCCTGTTCACCGAGCGCGGCTTCCACGAGACCACGGTCGACGACATCGCCTCGGCGGCCGGGGTCAGCCGCCGGACGTTCTTCCGCTACTACGAGTCCAAAGCGGACGTGCTGTGGAACGAGTTCGACTCCGAGGTCGAGACGATCCGCAAGCTGCTCGCCGGCACCTCCGACGCGCTGCCCGTCTTCGACGCCGTGCGCGAAGCGGTGCTGGCCGCCAACCACTACCACGCGAGCGACGTGCCGGAACTGCGCATGCGCATGCAGCTCATCAACACGGTCACCGAACTCGGCGCCAGCGCCGCGATCCACTACGACGCCTGGGAACGCGCGGTGAGCGCCTACGTCGGCCGGCGGATCGGCCAGCCCGCGGATTCGCTCTACCCCTTGGCCGTCGGCCGCGTGGTCCTCGCGGCGTGCCGCGCGGCCTACGAACGCTGGTCCGCCCGCGCGGACGCCGACCTGACCGTGTACTTGGACGCGTCGCTGCGGGCCGTGGCGTCGGGGTTTGCCGACCCGTCGCTCACGGCTGAACCGGCACCCGCTGGGGAGTGAACCCCGGCCCGTCCGGGCAAAATTCAGCGGGCGGCCCACGGCGCGGTGTCCGCAAAGGACAGCGCGCCGCGGCGACGTGCGGAAGCCGAGCTCGGGCAGTGGCAAGACGTCCCGACGGGCGCCCAGCCCGCCACCGGCGCGCTCGCCTGGCTGGTGCACCGGCTGTCCCTGCGCGTCGGCGACTGGCACGCGGCCCACCTGACGCTGAAGAACGCCGCGTACGCGTGGCGCCGTTCTTCCTCAGCTTCGGCTCCGAGGAGACCCGGCGGACCGCGGTGGCCGCGCGGGCCGGCATCGAGCCCCGGCTCGCCCCCGCGATCGACGGCCTCGCCCACGTTCTCGACGGCGGCCGCTTCACCGGGCCGGGCTGCGTCGCCGGCGGTTCCGGTCGGCGGTTCCTAGGCTGGGCCACCGGCACCCACTGGTACCCGGCCGATCGGCGGTGCCGATCGGTTCAGTCCGCTTCGGCGAGTTCCGCCAGGCGGTCGAGGGAGGCGCGGAGCTTGGCCGGTGTGGTCGCGCGGGCGCGCACGAGGCGCTTCTCGTCGGTGAGGTTCGTCCAGTCGTAGGTGTGGGTCACGCGGGAGCGGCCGTCGTCGAGGGGGGTCAGGGCCCAGCGCCAGAGGTGGCCCGGCGGGTCGTTGTCCGGTTCGGACGGCAGCCACGCGATGCGCCGGCCCTCTTCGAACTCGACGATGTGGTTCGCGCGCACCCCGCCGGAGGTGAGGAGCATGGTGAACACGTCGCCGGCGCCGCGGACGCGCCGCGGGTCCTGGGCTTCGGCGAGGTTGTCGTTGCCGTCCCAGCGGGGCTGGTGCGCGGGATCCGCGATGAGCTCGAAGATCCGCGGCGCGCCGGCGGCGATGACGCGGTCTGCGGTCACGACGGTCGGGAGTGCGGAATCGGCCATGCAACCGATTGAACCACTTCGGCGTGCCGCCACCGAGCCGCGCGGCACCGAGGATCGTCACCACCCGGGCGCTCCACAGCCGGCGACCGCGTGGCTCACCTCCGCAGCACTCGGCGCTTCGAGGACCAAAGACCCTTTTCGCCGCGAGCGCGGGCAGCGAGGGTCGGACGAAGGCGACGACGGAACGGAGAACCCGTCATGCAGACTCGCGACATCATGACCACCCCCGTGGTCACGGTGGCTCCCTCGGCCTCACTCGCCGAGGCGGCCGAGCTGATGACCCGGCACCGGTTCACGACGCTGCCCGTCGTGGATCGTTCGGGCAAGCTCCTCGGCCTGGTGAGCGAGACGGACCTCGTGCGGGCCGGGTTCCCCGGCGAACCGACCGGCGGTGATCCCGACACCGGCGCGATGCTCGGCAGCCCGCGCACCGTCGCGGCCGTCATGCGCACCCCCGGGGTCGTCGCGGAAACGGACCTCGGCACGGCGGAGCTCGGCAACTGCATGGCCGAAGCGGGCGTGCGCGCGCTGCCGGTCATGGACCGGGGCGCGCTCGTGGGCATGGTGACGTTCCAGGACGTGCTGCGGGCGCTGTGCCCGCAGGACGACCGCCGGGACCGCACCTCGATCTGGTCCTGAGTGGCCGGTCAGCGCGCCGGTACGTCCGGCGTGGCGCGCACCGTCGTCACCTCGCCGGCGGGCCGGCGGGCCGTGGACCGGACGGGCAGGCCGTAACCGAGCCGCAGCAGCGTGTGCGGCCGGCCGACCCCGCGGAAGAGTTCCCGCAGCGGTCCGCGCGTGCCGGGCGTTTCGAACGGCTGCGACACGAACGTCGTGACGAGGCCCTCGACGGTCGCGGTGAGCAGCACGCGCTGCAGGGCCAGCCCCGCCCGCACGTCGGCGGGGGTTCCGTCATCGCGGGTCAGCACGACCGCGAGCGCCGGATCCTGTTCGAAGGGACGCGGCGCCAAGTCCGGGTTCTCGTGCGACGAGCGCAGCGTCAGCGCCCCGGGGACCTCGGCCCGCGGCCCGAACGCGGCCGTCGGCACACCGTCCGGGCTGTCGGGCGCACGGCCGGCCCAGCGCGCGGTCTCGGCCACGTAAGCCGGGTCGGCGGACTGCTCGGCATCGGCGCGCCGGACGAGCGACGTCACCGCCGAGTAGCGCCCCGAGGCGTCGAGGAACTCCAGCAGCCCGCCCTCGCCGAGCGCGGCCGCCTTCAGCCGGGCGCGCGCGGTGGCGCCGACCGGCTTCGCGGACAGCGGGCGGCGGTTGGAGTGCCGGCGCCACACCGCGTCGGCCAGCCGGCGGTCCGGCGGGGTCGCGCGCACGGTCCCGTCGACCCGCACCACGGCCAGCAGGTCCCGGTCGGGGGGATCGGGCACGATCCGGAGCACGGCGCTGAACCCGCCGACCCGCAGGGCGAGCAGCAGGTTGTACACCGCGGCGCCGCACGCGAGCCGGGCCTCGCACGCTGCGGGATCCGCGACGGTGAGCACCCGGTCGCGGTCCAGCCACACCTCGATCCGCGGCCCGTCGACGACGAAGCGCCACGGCTGGGTGTTGTGCGGCGACGGCGCGCGAACCGCGGCCGCCAGGGCTTGTTCGACGGCGGCGGCGAGTGCGGTGGTCATGGGGGCCTCCGGGGTCGGCTTCTTCAGTCCGGCTGCCACGGCAGGCGGCCGGGGAACTCGCCCGGCAGCAGGTCACCGAGGGGCCGGCGGGGTGACGGGGGCACGGGCACCACCGGGTGGCCGTAGCGGAAGATCACCTGCGGCAGCCCCGGCAGCTCCAGCCGCTCGGCGAGCAGTTCGCGGAAGCCGAGCAGGTGCAGCGGCTGCGTCAGGACCGAGCCGGCGAGGCCGCGCGCGGTCGCCTCCAGCCAGGTGCGGGCGCACGCGGCGCCGGCGGCGACGTGCTCGCGACGGCTGTCGCCGTCGGTGCAGAAGACGAGCAGGTGCTCCAGCTCGAGCCGCGCGGTGAGGTGGTCGTCGTCGGGCACCGGGGTGTCGCGCCGCACCAGCCCGGCGGCGGGCAGCGATTCGTCGCAGAGCGCGTCTTCGGGCACGCCCTCGTCGGCGCCGGCCGCCCGGGGCCCGAAGGTGTGCGCGGTCCACGCGCCCAGCTCGCGCTGGTAGGCCGAGTCGGCGCGGAAGACCCGCGTGGCGAACCCGAGCATCGCCGCCAGCGCGTCGCGGTGGCGCGGGGCCACCACGCGCACGCGCGGCTCTTCGCCCGCGGCCGCCACGGCCGCTTGGTCCACTTCGGACACGGGCTCGGCGGCGAACCACCGGCGGTGACTGCGGCGGCGCCCGATGGCGTGGAACCGCGCGAGCGCGTCGTGATCGGGGCTGTCGCCCGGGACGGCGTGGACCGTGGCCACGACCTCGCCGTCGGCGGGGCACCACGTGGTGGTCGCGCGGCAGAGCACGCGCGCGGCCAGCTGCAGGTGCGCCAGCGCCGAACCGCAGGACAGGGTGCGATCGCGGCCCTCCGGATCGTGGCTGGGCAGCGCCACGGAAGTGCGTTCGATGAGGTCGACGTCGGTGTGCCGGACCCGCATGCTCCACGGCTGCGTGTTGTGCACGGACGGGGCGCGGCTCACCGCGCGCGCCAGCACCGCGATCTCGGAGGGCGCGAGGTCCGTCGCCGGGGCCGAGGTCATATCCACCACTCCTGACCCGGAGACGGTCGCTCCGGCGATCCCCATGCTCGCCGCCGCGCCCGCGCGCCGATGGGGCCCAAAGTCCCCACCCCGGCGGCAGACGTCCCGGCACCCGGCGCAAAGCACGGCCCGGGACAGCCGACCTCCCACGGCTCAGGACAACGGCGCGGTCCACTCCAGCCGCACGCCCCGGCCCGCGCGAGAATCGACCGTGAACGCGCCACCCAGGGATTCGGCGCGGTCGCGGAGGTTGCCGAGGCCGCTGGTGGCCACGTCCGCGGGCAAGCCCGCACCGTCGTCGGCCACCGCGACGCGGATTTCGCCGTCGCGCACGGAAACCGCCACGGTCAGCGTCGCCGCGCCCGAATGGCGCACGGCGTTGCTGACCGCCTCGCGCACCACGGCCTCGACGTGGTCGGCCAGCTGCGGCGGGAGCGTGTCGAGCGTGCCGGCCATGCTCACCGTCGGGTGCAGTGGCGCGTCGTCGGTGAGTTCGGCGATCGCGTCGTGCAACCGGTGGCGCAGGCGCGTCTCCCCCGCGACGCCGCCGTGCAGGTCGAAGATGGCGGTGCGGATCTCGTGCACGATCTCGTGCATCTGGTCGATGCTCTCCTGCAGGCGCCGCCGCAGGTCCGGGTCCTGCGCGCGGCGCTGGGTGCCCTTCATCGCGAGCCCGACGGCGAAGAGCCGCTGGATGACGTGGTCGTGCAGGTCCCGTGCGATGCGGTCGCGGTCGGACAGCACGTCGAGCTCCCGGGCCGCGCGCTGCTGCGCGGCCAGCTGCAACGCGAGCGCCGCCTGGTCCGCGAACGACGCGACGACCGGCAGCTGCGCCGTCTCGAACGCGGGTGCGCCCGGCTCGCGGGTGACGATCAGGACCCCGGACGTGCGGTCCCCGGCTCGCAGCGGCACCACCAGCGCCGGCCCGTAGTGGTGGCCCGGGGCCAGGACCAGCTCGGGCACCCGGCGCGGGGTGCGGTCGCGGTAGACCGAGCCGGGCACGGTGCCCGTGACGCCGATGCGCAGCCCGGTGAGCAGCTCCTCCGGTCCGCCCGCGCACACCGACACCGTGAGCTCGTCGGTCTCGGCGTCCCAGTCGTCGTCGGAGTCCAGCCGGCCCGTCCCGGGCAGGGCCAGCACCGTCACGTCCGACCCGGTCAGCTCGAGCGCCCGGCTGGCGATCAGGTCGAGCGCGTCGACGGGGTCGGCGCCGGCCAGCAGCTCCGTGGTGACCTCGCCGGTCGCGCCCAGCCACCGCTGCCGCAGCCGCGTCTGCTCGTAGAGGTGGGCGTTCTCGATCGCGATCCCGGCCGCGGCGGCGAGCGCCCGCACGATCACCTCGTCGTCGTCGGTGAACTCGTCCGCGCCGCGCTTCTCGGCGAGGTAGAGGTTGCCGAACACCTCGTCGCGCACCCGCACCGGCACGCCGAGGAACGAGTGCATCGGCGGGTGGTTGGCCGGAAACCCCACCGACGCGGGGTGAGCCGAGATCTCGCGCAGGCGCAGCGGTTTGGCGTCGTCGATGACCACGCCCAGCACGCCGTGGCCTTCGGGCAGGTGCCCGATCCGCTCACGCGTGCGCGAGTCGATGCCCTGGTAGACGAACTCGGCGAGCGGGCCGCCATCGCCCAGCACGCCCAGCGCGCCGTAGCGCGCCTCGCCCAGGTCGACCGCCGCCTGCACGATCCGCCGCAGCGTGGTGTCCAGCTCGAGCCCGGACGCGACGGCGAGCACCGCGTCGAGCAGGCCGTCCATCTTGTCGCGCGTGCCGATCAGGACTTCGATGCGGTCCTGCAGGTCGCGCAGCGTTTCCCGCAGCCGCAGCTGCGACAGCGTGCCGGACAGCCCGCGGCCGCCCACACCCGGTTCCGTCGCCGGCATCCCTCACCCTCCCTCACGTTGCCAGCTGGCCCCCGGTCGAGAGATGACTTTCTCCCCTGTGCGCCCGGGGAGAAACCACCCAAGCTGGTTGGGACGACTGCTCACCACCGACACTCCGCCGCTTCGCGCGGCGCGGGGAGACCCATGACGCTCCGAGTGGCTCCGGCCGGACGGCTCAGCGCCGATCAGGTGATCTCGGTGCTCCGTGCCGCGACGCTGGCGCCGTCCACGCACAACACCCAGCCCTGGCTGTTCACCACCGGGGCCGACGGCATCGAGCTGTACGCCGATGCCGACCGGGTGCTGCCCGTCGCCGACGCCGACCGGCGCGAGCTGCTCATCTCCTGCGGCGCGGCGCTGTTCAACCTGCGCACCGCGATCCACGCGCTCGGCGTGCACCCGGACACCACGGTCTTCCCCCGCCGCGACGTACCCGACCTGCTCGCCGTGGTCCGGCCGCGGACGGCGACCCCGGTCGACCGCCGGCTCTCGGAGCTGGCGCAGGCCATCCCGCGGCGGCACACCAACCGCACGCCCTTCGGCGGTGAACCGGTTCCGCCGTCGATCGTCGGCCTGCTCCGCCACGCCGCCGAAGCCGAGCAGGCGTGGCTCCCGCAGCTCGACGAGAACCAGCTCACCGGCCTGCACGAGCTCGTCCACGAAAGTCACCTCCTCCAGGAGCGCGATCCGGCCTTCGGCGCGGAGTGGCGCCGGTGGACCGGCCGCGCGCCCACCAGCCGGGACGGCGTGCCGTTCGCCGCCGGCGGCTCCACGGTCGCCGACGACACCTGGGTCCTGCGCGACTACGGCGACCCGGCCGCCCGGGTCCCCGCGGCCCCACCGCTCGTGGTGGTCGTCGGGTCGTTCGGCGACACGCCCGCCGACCGGCTGCGAGCCGGCCAGGCGATGCAGCGGGTGCTGCTGACCGCCACGGCCAACGGGTTCGACGCGTCGTTCATCTCCCAGCCGGTCGAGGTCCGCGCCACCCGGGTCCGCCTGCGCCACCTGCTCGGCGACGGGCTGTGGCCCCAGATCGTGCTGCGCATCGGCCACGGTTCGCCGGTGGCGTGGACGCCGCGCCGGGCGCTCGCGGACGTGCTCCTGGAGCCGCCGTCGCTCACCGCCTGAACGCTACTCCTCCTTCCGCTCACGCAGTTCCGTCGCGAGCACGGCGGCCTGCGTGCGCCGTTCCATGCC
>NZ_JBITBT010000043.1:0-80477 GCF_044452505.1 Amycolatopsis sp. NPDC051903
CGGGCCCCGCCCGCTGGGTCTCGGGCCTGGTCGTCTAGGTCAACGGCGGAGCCATCGCCTGACCCACCGCTTGGAGTGGGCCGCACGCCGCGTGGCGTGCGGCCCCGGCGTCACCAGGTGACGGGCACGCTCGACACGCCGCCGGTGAGGCGGTTGGTGCGCACGTCGAGCTCGTCGACCGGCACGGCCAGGCGCATGTGCGGGAAGCGGCGGAAGAGCGTGCCGAACACGACCCGCAGCTCGGTGCGCGCGAGGCTCGCGCCGATGCAGAAGAAGCCGCCGTAGCCGAACGCGATGTGCGAATTGGGCTTGCGCTCGGCGTCGAACTCGTCCGGGTCGGCGAACACGCTCGCGTCGCGGTTGGCCGACGCGGTCGAGATCATCACGGCGTCGCCCCGGTTGATGGTGACCCCGCCGAGCTCCACGTCCTCGTGGGCGTAGCGCAACAGGCCCAGCCCACCCGGCGCGGACATCCGCAGGATCTCCTCGACGGTGGTGTGCAGCCGGCCTTCGACGTCCCCGGCCAGCGCGTCGCGCCGGGCCGGTTCGGTGAGCAGGAACAGCACGCCGAGGTCGATGCGGTTCGACGTGGTCTCGTGGCCGGCGAACAGCAGCCCCGCCGCGAGGCGGGCCAGCTCGTCGTCGGTGAACGCCGGGTCGTCGGCCTGCGCGGCAACGAGATCCGACACCACGTCCGGCGCCGGCTCCGCGCGCTTCTTCGCCGCCAGCTCGGCCATGTAGGCCGTGAACTCGGCCATCGCGACCTGCGCGTCGCCGCCGCTGTCGAGCACGCCGATGCGGTCGGACAGGTCGCGGAACTTGGCGCGGTCGGCGTAGGGCACGCCGAGCAGTTCGCAGATCACCAGCACGGGCAACGGGAACGACAGGTACTCGTGCAGGTTCACCGGCGTGCCGCCGGCCGCGTCGTGCGCCGCCTCGAGCTCGTCGAGGCACCGGTCGGCCAGCGCCTGGATGTGCTCGCCGAGCTTGCGCATCCGGTTGGCCGAGAACGACGGCACGAGCAGGCGCCGCAACCGCGCGTGCTCGGCCTCCTCGTTCTCGTAGCTGCCCTGCGGGCCGGCCAGCACCGCCGCGTCCGACACCGCCGACGCCTCTTCGGGTTTCGGGTGCGAGCGGCCGAACCGCGCGTCGGCGAACACCGCGCGCGCCTCTTCGAAGCGCGTGACGAGCCAGGCCGGATCACCGGCCGGCGTCGTCACGCGCACGATCGGGCCTTCGCGGCGCAACACCTGGTACAGCGGCGCGATCTCCAGGACGTTGGGCCGGTCGAACGGGAGCCGCGGGCGCTCCGTGGTGGTCATCGGGACTCCTCCTCGGGTGACGGTTTCCGGGCCCGCGCACGCACCGTGGCGAGCCAGCTCTGTTCCTGCTCGCCGCGGCGCGCGACCTCGGCCAGCACGAGCCGGCTCCACGGGTCCTCCTGCGCGGCGGCGAGCTTGGCGAGGCGTTCGCACTGGGCGACGAGCGCGTGTTCCCGCGCGTCGAGCACGCGCAGGCGTTCCTCGGGTTCGAGCCAGCCGAACCCCGCGAGCCGCGCGAAGAACTCGGCGGGGTCGCCGGCCAGTTCGGCGGGCAGGTCCGCGAGCAGGTCGTGCAGCAGCTCGCGGCCGACGTCGGTGATCGTGTAGACGTGCCGGGGCGGCTTGCCGTCCTGCGCTTCGTCGACCCGCGTGACGGCGCCGGCTTCGGCGAAGCGGCGCAGCGTCGGGTAGAGCGAGTTGTTCGACAGCGCCCGGCCGCTGGATTCCTCGACCTGCTTGCGCAGCTCGTACCCGTGCAGGGGCTGCGCGGCGAGCTTGGCCAGGAGCAGGACGTCGATCCACATCTAGGTCACCGTAACCTAGGTCTCGGTGACCCAGCAACGGCCGAACGGCGGCAGCCGGGGGAAAATCGCCGTCAGGCGCGCAGCACGGCGGCGCCGGCGAACCGGCCCGCGGCGAGGTCCGAGAGGGCCCGGTCCGCGTCGGCCAGCGAGTACGGCGTGGTCGTCACGTGCAGCCGGTGGCGCCCGGCGAAGTCCAGGAACTCGCGGGCGTCGGCCCGGGTGTTGGCCGTGACGCTGCGGACTTGCCGCTCCTGGAACAGGTGCCGCTGGTAGTTGAGCTCCGGCACGTCGGTGAGGTGGATCCCGGCGATCGCGAGCGTGCCGCCGCGGTCGAGCGCGGCCAGCGCGACCGGCACGAGCCCGCCCGCGGGCGCGAACAGGATCGCCGAGTCCAGCGGCTCGGGCGGCGCCGCGTCGGCGGGCCCGGCCGAAGCCGCGCCGAGTTCGAGCGCGAGCTCTTGCGCCGCGCGGCCGCGGGTCAGCACGTGGACCGTGGCACCGCGTGCGATCGCCACCTGCGCCGCGAGGTGCGCGCTGCCGCCGAAGCCGTACAGACCGAGCCGGCCGCCTTCGGGCACTTCGGCCCGCAGCAGCGCGCGGTACCCGATGAGCCCGGCGCACAGCAGGGGCGCCAGTTCGTCGTCGGTGTACCCGGCGGGCAGGTGGTGCGCGTACGCCGCCGGGACGACCGCGTACTCGGCGTACCCGCCGTCGGCGTCCCAGCCCGTGTACCGCGAGTACGGGCACAGGTTTTCCGCGCCCCGCAGGCAGAACTTGCACTCGCCGCACGTGTGGCGCAGCCAGGCGACCCCGACGCGGTCGCCGGGCCCGAACCCGCGTGCGGTCTCCCCCATCGCGACCACTTCGCCGACCACCTCGTGCCCCGGGGTCACCGCGGGCCGGTGGACCGGCAGATCACCTTCGACGACGTGGAGGTCGGTGCGGCACACCCCGCACACGAGCACCCGCACCAGCAGCTCGTCCGGCGCCGGTTCGGGAACCGGGCCGGCCGAGAGCCGCAGCGGGCCGGTGCCGATCGGGCCGGGCGCGGTGACGCGCCACGAGCGCATGGTCGCGGGCACTCCCGTCATGACCGCTCCTTCGTCCGGGTAACCCGAACGTACCGCGCGCGGTGCGGGACGGCGGGCGCTGCGCCGCCCCGCACCACCCGGTCGGTCAGCGGCCGCCCCACTGGAAGGTGACGGTGGCGCCCGGTCCGGCGGTCGCGTCGAACGAACGATCAACCGACACCACAGTGAACTTCTGCTCCATCTTCGCGGTGTTCACCGCGACGACGGTGGTCGAGCGGTCGGGGTTCGTGAACGCGACCGCCTCGATCGGCGTGCTGTTCCCGCTGGTGTAGACCACGGACGCGGCGACGTGCACTGCGCCCGGCGGCACGAACTTCGAGAAGTGCTCGAGGTCGCGGTACTGGTCGTTGTAGGTCACGGCCTTGGTCTGCGAGTTCACGGTGATCGTGCCGTTGCAGGTGCCGCAGCCGCCCAGGTGCGGGCCGTGGTTCTCGTCGAGCGCGATGTTCCAGTCGATCGAGCTGCGGCCCCAGTTCTTCATCACGCCGAGGATCGTCGAGGAGTCGCCGCCCTCGCACTCGGTCATGAAGATGTCCTTGCCGGGAAACGATGCCTTGAGCGGTGTCTGGGCGTCCGGCGAACCGTAGTAGCAGTGGTAAGCGGTGCCCGCCAGCCACTTCGCGGCCGGCGTCGAGAGCAGGTCGTACGGGTACTCCGGCTGCGGATCCTCCCCCGCGCGCTGGTGCGAGGCGATGTCACCCGGGTGCTCGGCCCAGTTGTGGTCGAAGCCGAGGATCTTCGTGTCGAGGTGCGCGCCGCGCAGCGCCGGGCCGAGGGCCTCCACGACCTTCGCCTCCTGCTGCCACGGCAGGTCGGTGCCCGGGTAGTTGTTCCGCTCCAGCGCCTGCGGTTCGTTCTGCACGGTCAGGTAGTCCACGTGCACACCGGCCTGCTGGTAGGCCTGCACGAACTTCACGAGGTAGAGCGCGTAGGCGCGGTAGATCTGCGGCGAGTCGATGAGCTTGCCGTCGATCATCGAGCCGGAGGTCTTCATCCAGCCCGGCATGCTCCAGGGGCTCGCCACGATCTGCAGCTTCGGGTTGAGCTTCTTCGCCTGCCGCACGAGCGGGAGGATCTGGGCCTCGTCGTGGGCGATGGAGAAGTGCTTCATGGCGTAGTCGGTCTGCCCGGCCGGCAGGTCGTCGTAGCTGTAGTCCTGGCCCACGGCGAAGTCCGACGCGCCGATGGGCTGGCGCAGGAAGGACAGGCCCGCGCCGGCGCGCGGGTCGAAGAGGTTCTTCATGACCTCGTCGCGGTCCTGCGGCGCGAGACCGTAGAGGACGTGGGCGGACGAATCGGTGATGGCCGCGCCGAACCCGGACACGGTCTGGAACTTCACGTTCGGATCGAGCCGGATCGTCGTCGGGGCGTCCGCGGCCGGGGTCTGCCACGGCAGCTGGGCGTCGACGGGCGTGGCGTCGCCGGGGTTCGTGAGCCACTCGTGGACGGTCTGCGAGACGGCGGCGGGCACCGCCGGGGCCTCGGCGGCCGGCACCGCTGACGCGGCCCGGGGTTCGGACGCGGCGGTCGCCGACCCGGCCGCCACGGTCACGACGGCCGCCGCGGCCGTCACCGAACACAGCACTCTTCGCAAGCGCGGCATGCAGATTCCTTCGCTTCACGGGGAAAACCCACCGGACACGGCGCGGGGACGGCGCCGCGGCGACCCCTGCCGCGTTGGCGGCCGCGACCGGGATCCGGCTCGACACAACCAAACCGCGCGCCCGGTGACAAGCTCCCGGCCGCCGTTTTCCCGTGGTTCAGGCGGTTTGCCCCGGCCGGGTGCCGCTCAGCGGTACCCCGCACGCCGGGATCCCGTTGCGCGGCAAGGCAATTCAGCCCGCCGAGTGGGTGCTCGTTATCGTGGCGCAGCCCGCCCCGGGAGTGTGAGGAGACTCGATGAGCACCGTGCGCCACGGCCTGTACCTGCCCCCGTTCGGGCCGTTCGGCGACCCCGCCGTGCTGGTGGACCTCGCCGTGCGCGCCGAGGCCGCCGGCTGGGACGGGGTGTTCCTGTGGGACCACGTCGCGAGCGGAACCGCACCGATCGCCGACCCGTGGACGACGCTCGGGGCGATCGCGCAGGCGACGCGCACGATCCGGCTCGGCCCGATGGTCACGCCCCCGGCGCGCCGCCGGCCGTGGGTGCTGGCGCGGCAGGCCTCGACCGTCAGCAGGCTCTCCGGCGGGCGGCTCGTCGTCGGCACCGGCCTCGGATCCGACGAATCCGGGGATTTCAGCCGCTTCGGCGAGCCCCTCGCCGACCGGTCGGCCAAGTTCGACGAGGCGCTCGGGCTCGTCCGCGCGATCTGGGCGGGCGAAGCCGTGCACCACCGGGGCACGCACTTCCAGGCCGACCTCGACGCGAGCGCGCCCGAGCCGCACCGCATCCCGATCTGGACGGCGATGTCCGCCGAGCACCCGCGGGTCCTCGCCCGCGCCGCCGCCGGCGACGGCATCTTCCCGCTGGCCGGACCCCACCCACCGGCGCCGGCGGACCTCGCCCGGCTCGTCGCCGCGGTGCGGCCGGCGGACCGGCCGTTCGACGTCGCGGTGGCCGGCAACGCGAGCCCCGCGTGGGAGGAGCCGCCGAAGGTCGATCTCGCCTCGCTCACCGAAGCGGGCATGACGTGGTGGCTGGAGTCGCTGATCCACTTCGACCCGCTGGAGCTGTCGCTGGCGGTGGTGGACGCCGGGCCGCCACGCGGGTGACGGCTCGCTCTGCCCGGCCCGCCACCGCCTGTTAGGTTCGAGGCAAGACCGGTTGAGCACCCAGCCGCCACCAGACCGCGTCCGGCACCGCGCCGGACGCAGGGCCTGCTGCCGGCGGATGCCCGGCGGGGCCCGTGAGCCGGGAGGAACCCGCCGTGACCGACGACCTCAGAGCGCCTCGCCTGCGGCGCGTGCCTTCGCTGGACATCACCGCGAAAAGCGGGTCCGGAACGACCATCGTCTCCGCGGCCGGTGAGATCGACACCGCCGTGTCGGACCTGCTGCGCGACCAGCTCGCCGCCGAACTCGAGGCGCGGCCGAAGGTGCTCGTCGCCGACCTGTCCGAGGTGCCGTTCTGCGATTCCAGCGGCCTGTCGGCGCTGATCGACATCCGCAACCGCGCGGGTGAGGCCGGCGTGCTGTTCCGGATCGTTACCCAGCAGCGCGGCCTGCTGCGCCCGATCGGCCTGCTGCACCTCGACGCGGTGCTCGAGATCCACCCGACGCTCGAAAAGGCCACGGAAGACGTTCCTTCTCCCTGATCCCGCCCGCGCCGGGGTGCGGGCCGGCGGTACTGGGCCTAATGTCCCCTCATGAGCGATCTGCCGCGGTTTCCCGACGGAGCGGGCGAGCCCCCACCGCCGTATTCCGAACCCCCGCGCCCTGACGTGCCCGCCACCATCACCGGCGCGTTCTGGGCGTTCATCGTCTCCACCGTGATCGGCATCGTCGGCGCGCTGCTGCTGTTCGGGCAGAAGAACGAGCTGATCGACGCCGCCCGCCGGGCCAACAGCGCGCTGAGCGAGGAGCAGCTCACCCAGGCCGCGAACATCGCGCTCGGAGTCGCCGTTGTCATCGCGATCGTCATCGCCCTGCTCTACGTGCTCTTCGCCGTGAAGCTGCGGGCGGGGCGCAACTGGGCGCGGATCGTGCTCACCGTGCTCACGGTCCTGCAGGTCCTGTCCCTGGTCGCGGGCAGCGGTGGCACCTGGCTGAGCTACCTGTCCGGGCTCGCGGCGGCGATCGGCGTGGTGCTCTCGTTCCTCGGCGATTCGAACACCTACATCGCGGCCTCGAAGCAGATCCGGCGATAACACCCGGCCGGCGGCTGGCGGCTCTAGTGCACTTGCACTACCGTGGGCACATCGGTTGAGCCACCAGCCGCCATCACTCCCGTGCGCCGGGAGGGCCGGTGCCGATCGGCTGGGTCCCGGACTCCGGCCCCTCTCCACCACTCCCCGGGCGGGGTGCGACCGACGAGAGGCGGGCCGCGATGAGCGCCCTACGCCACACGAAAGCACCACTACCGCCGACCGACCGCGTCGATCCGAAGGGCCTGCTGCGCCTGCACGTACACCGCCCCGTGCCGGGCGCGTCCGTGGTGGAGGTGGTCGGCGAAGTGGACTTGTGCACCGCGCCCCACTTGGCGGAGGTCCTGGAATCACGCATCCGCAGCACCGTCGGCGTCGTCATCGTCGACCTGGGCCGCACCACGTTCCTCGCCGTCGCGGGCCTGAAAGTGCTGCGCCGCATGCAGTTGCTGGCCGAACTCCTGGACACCGACTTCTACGTCGACCCCGGCGACTCCCACGCGGTCCGCCGGCTGCTGGACCTCCTGCCGCTCGGCTGCGAACGCCCGGGCTGCGCCGCCGGTCTCGCCGGCGTCGAGGTGCCCGGACAGCGGCGGCTGAACACCTGAGCGCCCGGGTCGCACCCCGACCCGCCTGAGCCGTTCACCCTCCGTTGGTTGCCCGGCCGGGACGGCCCTGTCCAAGATGTCGGGATGATCGAGCGCCACCACCACCGGCACCACCCCGACGACCAGGACGGGCTCGCCGAAGCCGCCGAGCACGCGGGTTTCGACCTCGGCACCGACCTCGCCCAGCCGGTGGCCGGGCACGAGCACACCGCCTTCGACGCGGAGACCGACCTCGGCGTCGACGGGGAGCCACCCGAACTGCGTGGCTGAGCACCGGAGCGCCCCCAGCACACGAGGATGGCCCCCGACCGGAGCCAGGTCAGGGGCCATCGTCTCGTCGGCCGACACGCTGTGTTCGCCTCTCGGCAAATCGCGCGACGCGGCTCCAGCCGGACGGAATTCCGCGAGGGCACAGGGGTGAGCCCGGGGGACACGAAGCGCATCGACCAGCTCGTTCAACATCACGAGCGGCGATCGGTATTCCCGCTCAGGCGGGCCCGGGGTCGCGGAAGTCGTCGGGGCTGACCTCGTCGAGCAGGTCACGGAACTGCCGGATCTGATCCTCACTGCTCTCGGCCGGGTCGCCACCCAGCGCTTCGGCCGGGTCGTCCCCGCCCGCCACCGTCACGTCGACGGCGGCCTCGGCGAGCACGTCCTCGGCGACCTCGATGGGCGCGTGGGCGCGCAGGCCCACGGCGATCGCGTCGCTGGGCCGCGCCGACACGCGCACGCCGTCGGCCAGCACGAGGTCGGCGTGGAAGATGCTGTCACGCAACTCCGTGACCTCGACTCTCTCGACGCGCTGCCCGAACGCGGAGAGCACTTCGAGGATCAGCTCCACCGTGCCCGGCCGGGCCGACACGACCTGCTCCTGCGCCGCCGCCAGCTCCTGCGCCTCGGGAGCGCCGATGGTGATCGCCAGCCAGCGGCGGAGTCCCGTCTCCTCGCGCAGCAGCACCACCGGGGCCACCTCCTGCGCGACGACGGCCAGCCCCTGGACTCGCACCTGCACCATTGTGGTTCACCTGCTTCCGAACTGGAGTCCCCGGAGGGACATACCCAGTGTCGCGCGTGAGCACGCGTGTGCGCGCGATCGGGTCAGGTAAAACTGGACACGGCGGCCACGAACTCGGCCGCCACGTCGTAGAGCTTGCGGTTCCCGTCCTGGGAACGCTTCACGAGCCGTTGAAAAGCTTCTTCCGCCGTGATGCGGTGAGCGGCCATCAGGATGCCCTTCGCCTGGTCGATGATCGCCCGCGTCTCGAGCGCCCGGTTGAGCTGCGCCACCAGCTCTTTCGCGTCGAAGTAGCGGCGGGCGCTGCGCAGGCCGAACACGACGGTCGCGGTGTAGAGCTCGAGGATCTTCACCTCGAGGTCGCTGAACCCGTGTTCACCGAAGCCGAACAGGTTCATCGCGCCCGTCATGTCGCCGTCGACGGTCAGCGGCGCCGCGAGGAAGCTGGCCACGCCGAGCTCTTCGGCGGCCGACACGAACTGCGGCCACTGGTCGCCCACGGCGCCGACCCCGACGCGCACCGGTGCGCCGGTCTCGGCCGCGCGCAGGCACGGGCCGTCCCCGACGCGGTACTGCTCGCGGTCGAAGTTCACCGCCCGCTGGTCGGTGCTCGCGACCGTCTCGGCGACGCCGTCCCGGACCAAGGTGATGCTGGCCATGTCGGCCCCGGCCACCACCTCGACGACGTGCTCGCAGACGGCCTGCAGCATCTGGCCCAGATCGAGCTCCTGGTGGTCCAGCATCGCGGTCAGCGACTCCATCGCCACGGTGACTTCGTCAAGCCGCGCGGATAGCCGGTTCCGGCCGCCGGTCATGTTCCCCAAGCCCCTTCTGTTGGTACGCGAAGGGCGCAGCTGACCAGGCGAGACCCGGGCGCGCGCCACCGATGGCCGCTAGCGCTTTAACGGGTCCGCGGGCGAGATTACTGCATCGGGATCACGTGTGCGGCAGGCGGTCGCCGCTGCTCGCGCGAGCCGGGAACCCGACGTGTCGAAGCACGCCCGAGTGGGTATGCGGAAGGCATGGACAACGATGGAGCCGGCAGCTCGCCGAACCACGGGATGCCCGCCGTCGACAAGCTGCTCGACGAGGTCGTCGAGTTGCGCCTGCCCGCGGAAACCGGGCAGATCCCGCTGGTGCGGATGCTCGCGCAGGCGGTCGCCGCCCGCGCCGACTACGGCCTCGATTCGATCGCCGACGCGAAGATGGCCGTGGACGAAGCGTGCGCGCAGCTCGTGGAACTCGCCGACCTCGGCTCGACGATGACGTGCCGGTTCCGCGTCGCGCCCGACAGCATCGACATCACGGTGGCGACCGACGTCCGCCACGCCCGGCTGCCCAGCGAACGCAGCTTCGGCTGGCACGTGCTCACCACCCTGGCCACCGCCGTGTCGGCGACCAGCTCCCCCGCGGCGGGCGCCGGCAACACCCTGGCCATCCGCCTGTCCCTCGGCCCGGAGACGATCCGGTGAACCAGCAGCCGATCACCCGGCGCCGCGACGAATACAGCCACACGGCTCCTCTCTTCGAAGAGTTCGTCGGCCTCGACGCGGACGACCCCCGTCGAACGCGCGTGCGCGAGCAGCTCGTGACGGAGTTCCTCCCCGTCGCCGAGCACATCGCCACGCGCTTCACCGGGCGTGGCGAGCCCCGGGAGGACCTCGTGCAGGTGGCCCGCATCGGGCTGATCAACGCCATCGACCGCTTCACCCCGGAGCGCGGCCCGGACTTCCTGTCCTTCGCCGTCCCCACGATCATGGGCGAGATCCGGCGCCACTTCCGCGACACCGGCTGGTCCGTCCGCGTGCCGCGGCGCCTGAAGGAACTGCACCTCGCCCTCAGCCACGGTTCGAGCGCGCTGTCGCAGACCCTCGGCCGCTCGCCCACGCCGACCGAGCTGGCCGAGCACCTCGGCCTCGACGTGTCCGAAGTGCACGAAGGTCTCATCGCCGGCAACGCGTACCAGACGCTGTCGGTCGACAAGCCGGTGCACGACGACGCGGAACCCCTTTCGCTCGCGGACACCCTCGGCGAAGAGGATTCGGAACTGGAGCACATCGAAAACCACGAAGCTCTTCAGCCACTGCTGCGCGAACTCCCGAAACGCGAACGCGCGATCCTCGTGATGCGCTTCTTCGGCGGGCTCACGCAAACGCAGATCGCCGACCGCGTCGGCATTTCCCAGATGCACGTGTCCCGCCTGCTGTCGCAGACGCTCGAACAGCTCCGCGGAAAACTGACCGGCGACCCCTGACCCCGAGCCGAAAGCTTTTCACCACAAGGCTTTTCGACCGCCGTCTAACCGCTGGGCGTTACAGGAATTCCGCGATCTCACCCACGAGAGCGACCCACGCCGCAGCCCGTTGTCGGGCCACCCGTCATCTGCAAGGATTCACTTCCCGTCCACGACGAAGGAGTGTCCGGTGGCTTCGATCCTCAACCCCTACATCAGCTTCCGCGACGACGCCCGGCAGGCCATGCAGTTCTACCGGGACGTGTTCGGCGGGGAGCTCACCCTGAACACCTTCGGCGAGTCCGGCATGCCGGACGCCCCGGAGGCCGACAAGATCATGCACGCGCAATTGCAGACCGACAGCGGTTTCACGTTGATGGCGGCCGACACCCCGCCGGGGATGGACCACAACCCCGGCACCAACATCTCGATCAGCCTCAGCGGCGACGAGGGCGACCGGCTGCGCGGGTACTGGGCCAAGCTCGCCGACGGCGGCACCGTCGCCGTCCCCCTGGAGAAGCAGATGTGGGGCGACGAGTTCGGCATGTGCGTGGACAAGTTCGGGATCGGCTGGATGGTCAACATCTCCCAGCCGCAGGGCTGAGCACCCCGTCCACCACCGCGCCCGGTCCGATCGGAACGCAGCCGAACGGGCCGGGCGCGTTCGTGGTGCGGACGCGCGCCGGCCGAGCCGGTTGCGCGTGGCTGCACCCGGGTAACCGTCGCTGGTCCGCCGACACCCGGAAACCGGAAAGGGATGGCCTGATGCGCGTCGTGATCGTGGGTGGCGGGTTCGCCGGGTACCACGCGGCGAAACGCCTGTTGAAGACCGCCGGCGACGACGTCGAGGTCGTCGTGGTCAACCCCACCGACTACTTCCTGTACCTGCCGCTCCTGCCCGAGGTCTCGGCCGGGCTCCTGGACCCGCGCAGCATCACCGTCTCCATCCCCGCCACGCTGCCGGGCGTGCGGCTCGCGCTCGGCACGGTGTCCGGTGTGGACTTCGGCGCGCGCACGGTGACCTACACCGACCCCGAGGACCGCACGCGGCACCTGTCCTACGACCGCCTCGTGCTGGCGGCCGGCAGCGTCAACCGGCTGCTGCCGATCCCCGGCGTGGCCGAGAACGCGCACGGGTTCCGCGGCGTGCCCGAAGCGCTGTACCTGCGCGACCACATCACGCGCCAGATCGAACTCGCGGCCGCGGCGACCGACCCGCAGGAGCGCGCCGCGCGCTGCACGTTCGCGGTGGTGGGCGCCGGGTACACGGGCACGGAAGTGGCCGCGCAGGGGCCGGCGTTCACCGACGCCCTCGTCGCCCGCCACCCCGAGCTGCGGGGACAGCCGGTGCGGTGGCTGCTGCTCGACATCGCCGACCGCGTGCTGCCCGAACTGTCGAAGCACCTGGCCAAGACCGCCGACACCGTGCTGCGCGAACGCGGGATCGAGGTCCTGACGAACACTTCGGTGAAGGAGGCGACCCCGGACGGGGTCACGCTCACGTCCGGCGACCGGGTGCCGACCCGCACGCTCGTGTGGTGCGTCGGGGTGCGGCCCGACCCGCTCGTGGCCGACCTCGGCCTCCCCACCGCCAAGGACCGGATCGTGGTGACCACCGAGCTCGGCGTACCCGGCTACCCGGAGGTGTTCGCCTGCGGCGACGCCGCGGCGGTCCCCGACTTGACCCGGCCCGGCGAGTACACGGCGATGACCGCGCAGCACGCCGAACGCCAGGGCAAGCTCGCCGGCCGGAACGTCGCCGCTTCACTGGGTTACGGCCAGGCCGGCACCTACCGCCACCACGACCTCGGGTTCGTGGTCGACCTCGGCGCCGGGCACGCGGCCGCGAACCCGCTGCACCTGCCGCTGTCGGGGTTTCCCGCGAAGCTCGTGACCCGCGGCTACCACCTGCTGGCGATGCCGGGCAACCGGTTGCGCACCGCCACCGGCTGGGCGCTCGCCACCGTGAGCAAGCGACCGACCGTCCAATTGGGACTGGTACGCGGGCCGTCCGTGCCGCTGAACACGGATTCCCCGGAGCTGCCGCACCGCCACTGAGCCGACGCCGTGTTCCACAGTGGACTGATCAAGCCTTGACCTCGACGGCCGCGCCCACGGGCAGGCCGGCGAAGAACGCCTCCGAGTCGGCGTCGCTCAGGTGGATGCAACCGTGCGAGGGCTTGTCCAGCGGCCCGGCGTGGAACGCGATGCCGCCGGGCGCGAAGAACACGGAGTTGGGCATCGGGTCGCCGTACTCACTACTGGTGTGGACCTTGTCCTTCCACGCGACCGCGAACGTGCCGACGGGTGTCGGCTGGCTCGCGTCCCCCGGCTCCATCGCGACCGGGCCGCGCACGACGACACCGTCCTTCAGCAACCACGCCAGCCGCAGCGACAGGCTCGCGCACGCGCCGGTCGTCACGGCACAGGGCGGGGACGGCGGTGGCGGCGCGGTGGTCGACGTCGGGGTGGTGACCCTGGCCGGGGCGGTCTGCGGAGCGAGGCTCGAGGCCTCCGCCAGCGGTTTCGGAGTGGGCTCCCGGGGTACCGAACACGCCGTCACCGCCGCCGCCGCGGCCACTGCCAACAGTCCGGCCGCGTAGATCTTCGCCTGCATCAACACTCCCGTCCGTCCGGTCCGGGGTGGTCGACGAGTGAGCGGACCGGAAGGTTGAGCCCGTGATCGCCGACACTACCGAGCAGGAATGTTGACGCATCAGCAAATTGTTCGTTAGGTTCGACGGAGGACCTCGCGAGGAAGTGGACATGGAACTCGGTATCTACAGCTTCGGCGACCGGCCCGCCGACCCGCTCACCGGTGAACAGGTGCCGGTCGCACAGCGGCTCGCCGAAACGATCGAGCGCATCAAGCTCGCCGACGAGCTCGGTCTCGGGTTCTACGGGCTCGGCGAGCACCACCTGCAGCAGTACGCGATCTCCAACCCCGCGACCGTGCTGGCCGCGGCCGCGAGCGTCACCGAGCACATCACGCTCGCCAGCGCCGTCACCGTGCTCTCCACCGAGGACCCGGTGCGCGTGTACCAGCAGTTCACCACGCTCGACCAGCTGTCGGCCGGCCGCGCGGAACTGCTCGCCGGGCGCGGCTCGTTCACCGAGTCGTTCCCGCTCTTCGGCGCGGACCTCGGCGACTACGACGAGCTGTTCGAGGAGAAGCTCGCCCTGCTGCTGCGCATCGACCGCGAAGACCCGATCACGTGGTCCGGCCGCTTCCGCCCGCCGCTGGACAACGCGCACATCTACCCGCGACCCTACGGCCGGCGGCTGCGCATCTCCGTCGGCACCGGCGGCAACCCGGAGTCCTCGATCCGCGCCGGCCTGCTCGGCCTGCCGGTCGTCTACGCCGTGATCGGCGGCGAGCCGGAGCGGTTCGCGCCGCTCGTGGACCTCTACCGCCGCGCGGGCGAGGCCGGCGACCACACCGCCGACGACCTCGAGGTGACCATGGGCGCCATCGGCTTCGTCGCCGAGAACTCCCAGGACGCCAAGGAAACCTTCTTCCCCTACTGGCTCGAGACGATGAAGTGGGGCGCCCGCTCCCGCGGCTGGGCCGTGCCGACGCGCGCCGAGTACGACCAGTACACCGCCGGCGCCCGCGCCCTGTTCGTCGGCAGCCCCGGCGAGATCGCCGACCGGCTGATCTCGGTCGGCAAGCTCACGGGCGCGAAGCGCTACGCCATGCAGATGGACTGGTCCGGCGTGCCCCACGCGAAGGTGATGCGGGCGATCGAACTGCTGGGCACCGAGGTGCTGCCGCAGATCCGCAAGGAGTTCGGCTGAGCCGTCAGCAGAACTGCTTCGCTCCCCCGGCGAGCAGCGCCGCTCGTTCCACCGCCACGCGCAGCAGATCCCTTGGCGCGCAACACGTTTCCACCAGTCCGGCGACCAGCGCGCCTTCCGGGGTGTAGGTGCGGGTACCCCGCCGCAGCGCGGGCCAGGCCGGGCCGGCGTGCCGGCGCAGCACGGCCTCGACCGGATCCGACACCGGAGCCGGGGTGCCCAGGCCGAGGCGGCCGCCGGACATGACGCGCAGGTCCGCGGCGGCCGCGAGGGCGTAACCGGCGCCCAGCGCGTCGCCGCCGAGTGCGGCGACCACCGGGGCCGGGTGGTGGGCGATCGCGAGCACGGCCCGTTCGAGCCGGTCGGTGGCGCCGCCCGCGAAGCCGCGGGCGAACACGTCCTCACCGCCGGTCAGGACGACCGCGTGCGAGCCGCCGAGGTAGGCCAGCGCGGCGGTGATCCGGTCCAGCGCCTCGGGGACCAAGGCGCCGCAAGGATTTTCGTGCATCCGGACCACCGCGACACCGTGGTCGTGCTCCAGGTCGATCATGCGCCGTCCTCCCGGGAACTCCTCGAGCCGCTCACGACGGGATGTCGATGCCGTAGTCCCGGATCTTGCGGTAGATCGTGGCCCGGGACATCCCGAGGGAGTGGGCGGCGCGGGACTTGTTGCCGTCGGCGTCCAGCAGGCTGCGCACGATCGCGTCGCGCTCCAGGGACTCCAGCGGGTTCAGCACGCGCTTCACGACCGTCCGGCACTCCGGCGGCAGGTCTTCCGGCTCGATCACGCCGGCGCGGCGCGTGTGCACGACCTTGCGCAGCACCTGCCGCAGCTCGGCGATGTTGCCCGGCCACTCCGCGCGCAGCAGCAGCTGCAGCGCGGCCGGCGAGCAGTGCAGCAGCGGGCCCTTGCCGAGCTGCGCGAGCAGGAACGGCACGAGCACCCGCACGTCCTCGATGTGGTGGCGCAGCGGCGGCACCGTGACCGACGTGGGGAAGTGGCGCATCAGGTCGGCGTCGAGACCGTCCTGCTCGCCGTCGGCCACGGTCGCGACACCCCACACACGCGCGTCGAGCCGGGCCTCGTCGAGCACCGCGGCCAGCTTGCGCTGCTGCTCGCGCGGGAGCTTGTCCAGGTGCCGGAACACGACCGTGCCCGGGCCCTCGCTCAGCGCCCGCCGCACGGAGCTCTCCCACTCCCCCGGCCCGGTGCCCGCCAGCTCCACGACCTCGCACGGCGCGCTCGCCGTGGCCCCGGAGTGCGCGGCCCGCGCGACGGCGAGCTTGCCGCTGCCGGGTTCGCCCTCGACCACGGTCCACTTCCGGTCGCGCGCGAACCGCCCGACGGAGTGACACGCGCGCGCCCACAACGCCCCGGTGCCGACGACACCGGGTAGCACCGGCTGGCGCGTGTCCACGCGCGCGGCGACGACTTCGGGTTCCTTCAGCAGGCGGGCCCGCACGACACCGCCGGCCGGGCCGACGTCGCTCGACACCGGTGTGTACGACAGGCGCGCGCGAGCGCCGCTCGGCAGGTCCATCGACAGCGACCGGTCCGACTGCGAGCTCAGCGCCTCGACCGCCCGGGCCAGCAGCGCGGCCTGGTCCTCGGGCACCAGCAGCTGGCGGGCGTGGTCGTTGAGCATCACGAGGTCGTTGTTGACCGCGAGCACGATGCCCTGCCCGCGCCGGCACGCGCGCAGGTAGGCCGAGAACAGGCTCAGCTCCCGCAGGCCGACCTGGTTCATCAGCTCGGTCTCGATGTCGTGCGCGGTCGCCTTCGCCAGCGCCAGCAGCAGCGGGCCCGCGTCCTTGCGCCAGCACGTGAGGTCGAGCAGGCCCAGGACCTGACCCGAGACCGGGTGGCGGATCGGGACGCCGGCGCACGCGAGCGTGTCCAGGTTCTCGGCGTAGTGCTCGTGCCCGAACACCGCGGTCGCCTGCCGTCCTTCGAGCGCCGTGCCGATGCCGTTCGTGCCGACGAACTCCTCGGCGTAGCTGAACCCGCGCGCGAGCTGCACCCCGTCGAGGTAGCGCTCCAGCGCCCGGTCCTCCGTCCGGCGGTCCAGCACGAGCGACTGGTCGTCGGTGAGGATCACGCTCACGGCGAGGTCGCTCAGCTTGTCCTCGAGCGCGTCGAGCACCGCGCCGGCGCTCTGCAGCAGCGGCGTCTCGAGGTTGGGGTCCTCGACGTACGGCGTTCTGACGTGGTCTGCCGCCACCTGGTGCGTCCTCGACCGCCACCACGACGCGAGGATCGTCTTGCGGACGCTCGCCGCGTCGACCTCTTCCGTGGTCAGGAACCGCTCCCTGGCCGTCGCGAGCCCGTCCGGCGACGAAATGGAGGCGCCTGCGTCGGTCAAAGCCTCACCTCCCGGCAGTAGGGCGCCGTGCGCCCCGGCCGGCACACGACGTCGTGTACCGGTCACCATAACGGCACCGCTGACCACTGCCTGTCTCAAATTGAGACCACCGTCACAGGGTGCGCAGGGTGTCATCTCCTCCGTCCGGACGGCGACGTGCGAGCTGCATCCGGTGCCCGGCGAGCAGGCGGCCCGGCCCCGGATCACCACCCGCGAGTAGCGCGAACGAGCCGAGCCAGGAACTGCCGACGACCGATCAGGTGGAGGTACACGGCGTGAGTCGACAAAGTCTGAGCAAGGCCCACAAGAAGATCACGGAGCTGTCGTGGGAACCGACCTTCGCGACCCCCGCGAAGCGCTTCGGGACCGACTACAAGTTCGACAAGGCTCCCAAGAAGGATCCGCTGAAGCAGATCCTCCGGTCCTACTTCCCGATGGAGGAGGAAAAGGACAACCGCGTGTTCGGCGCCATGGACGGCGCCATCCGCGGCAACATGTTCCGCCAGGTCCAGGAACGCTGGATGGAGTGGCAGAAGCTGTTCCTGTCCATCATCCCGTTCCCGGAGATCTCCGCGGCCCGCGCGATGCCGATGGCCATCGACGCGGTGCCGAACCCCGAGGTGCACAACGGCCTCGCGGTGCAGATGATCGACGAGGTCCGGCACTCGACGATCCAGATGAACCTCAAGCGCCTCTACATGAACCACTACATCGACCCCGCGGGGTTCGACATCACGGAGAAGGCGTTCTCGAACAACTACGCCGGCACCATCGGCCGGCAGTTCGGCGAGGGCTTCATCACCGGTGACGCGATCACCGCGGCCAACATCTACCTCACGGTGGTGGCCGAGACCGCGTTCACGAACACCCTGTTCGTCGCCATGCCGTCGGAGGCCGCGGCCAACGGCGACTACCTGCTGCCCACGGTGTTCCACTCCGTGCAGTCCGACGAATCCCGCCACATCAGCAACGGCTACTCCATCCTGCTGATGGCGCTGGCGGACGAGGACAACCGGCAGCTGCTCGAGCGCGACCTGCGCTACGCCTGGTGGAACAACCACTGCGTGGTCGACGCGGCCATCGGCACCTTCATCGAGTACGGCACGAAGGACCGCCGCAAGGACCGCGACAGCTACGCCGAGATGTGGCGGCGGTGGATCTACGACGACTACTACCGCAGCTACCTCATCCCGCTCGAGAAGTACGGCCTGAAGATCCCCCACGACCTCGTCGAAGAGGCCTGGAACCGGATCATCAACAAGCACTACGTGCACCGCGTGGCGCAGTTCTTCGCCACCGGGTGGCCGGTGAACTACTGGCGCATCGACCCGATGACCGACACCGACTTCGAGTGGTTCGAGTCGAAGTACCCGGGCTGGTACAACCAGTTCGGCAAGTGGTGGGAGGCGTACAACCGCCTGCGCTACCCCGGCAAGAACAAGCCGATCGCGTTCGAGAACGTGGGCTACGAGTACCCGCACCGCTGCTGGACCTGCATGGTCCCCGCCCTGATCCGCGAGGACATGGTGACCGAGAAGGTCGACGGTCAGTGGCGCACCTACTGCTCGGAGACCTGCGCGTGGACCGACACCACGGCGTTCCGCGGCGAGTACGAGGGCCGCGAGACCCCGAACATGGGCCGGCTCACGGGCAAGCGCGAGTGGGAGACGCTCTACGACGGCATGGACCTCGCCGACATCATCTCCGACCTCGGCTACGTCCGCGACGACGGGAAGACCCTCATCCCGCAGCCGCACCTCGACCTCGACGACCCGAAGAAGCTGTGGACGCTGAACGACGTCCGCGGGATCACCTTCGGCAGCCCGAACATCGCGCTCAACAAGATGTCGGACGCCAAGCGCGAGGCGCACATCGCCGCGTACAAGGCGAACCCGAACGTCACGGTGGCCTGAGGCCGCACCCCGAAACGGTTCCCGCCGGGGTTCCCGGGTTCGAGTCCCGGGTGCCCCGGTGGGTGCCCCCATCCCCCAGGAGCGGCGTCCATGGGCGACAAGCACAACATCCGGTTCGAACCGGTCGGCATCGACATCGAGGCCGACGAGGACGAGACCATCCTCGATGCGGCCTTCCGGCAGGGCGTCATGCTCATGCACGGCTGCAAGGAGGGGCAGTGCTCGGCGTGCAAGTCCTTCTTGCTCGACGGTGACCTGCAGATGGACCGGTACTCCACGTTCGCGCTGGCCGACTACGAGAGCGAGGAAGGATTCGTGCTGCTCTGCCGAGGGCACGCGTACTCCGACCTCGAGATCGAGCTGACCAACTACGACGAGGACATGATCCGGTCCGGCCTGCCGGTCGTCACGGCGGGAACCACGGTGGAGTCGATCACCGACCTGACCCACGACATCTCGCTCGTCCGGCTGAAGCTGGACGACGACGCCGGGATCAGGTTCCACCCCGGGCAGTACGTGGACATCAGGATCCCGGGCACGGAGGAACACCGGTCGTTCTCGATGGCCAACACGTCCGTGGCCGATGGGGTCCTCGAGTTCATCATCAAGCGCTACCCCGGTGGCAAGTTCTCCGGGCTGCTCGAGGGTTCCCTGTCCGCCGGCGACCCGCTGGAGGTGACCGGGCCGTACGGCACGTTCACGCTGCGGGTCAGCTCCGACCGGCGGCTGGTGTTCGTGGGCGGCGGGGCCGGGATGTCCCCCATCCTGTCGCTGCTGCAGCAGATGGCGGACAGCGGCAACGAGCGGGAGGTCGTGTACTACTACGGCGCCCGCACCGAGCGGGACCTCTTCCACCTCGAAGAGATGGCTGAGCTCGCGCGGCAGCTGCCGAAGTTCCGGTTCGTCCCGTGCCTGTCGGACTCCGCTCCGGAGGGCTGGCCGGGTGACGGCGAAGGCGAAACGGGTCTGGTGACCCAGGTGCTCGAGCGGCGGGAGGACAACCTCGCCGAATGCGACGTGTACCTGTGCGGCCCGCCGCCGATGATCGACGCGGCCCTGCCCCTGCTCGAAAGCCTGGGCGTGCCCGGCGATCAGGTCTTCTACGACAAGTTCACGATCACGGCCGCGGCGGAGGACTAACCCCCGCACGGACCGATCCCACCCGAAGCAGGCCACTACACACAGAGAGGTGTGCTCATGGTCAGTACGGAAAAGCCCCAGCAGAGCTTCCCCAAGCCGGAGTTCACCGGCGCCGAAGCCGGACTGCTGGAGTTCCCGAGCTCGAAGAGCCGCAGCTACAACTACTTCAAGCCGCGCAAGCTCCGCGCGACGATGTACGAGGACGTGACCTTCGACGTCCAGCCCGACCCCGAACGGCACCTCTCGCAGGGCTGGATCTACGGCTTCGCGGACGGTCCGGGTGGCTACCCGAAGGAGTGGACGCAGCTCAAGTCGTCCGACTGGCACCAGTTCCTCGACCCGAACGAGGAGTGGGAACAGACGATCTACCGGAACAACTCCAACGTCGTCCGGCAGATCCAGCTCAACCTCGAGAACGCGAAGAAGGCCGGCGCCTACCACAACTGGGCGCCGGGCTGGGTCAAGTTCGTCGAGCGCCACCTGGGTGCCTGGATGCACGCCGAGCACGGTCTCGGCATGCACGTGTTCTGCTCGGAGCAGCGGTCCGCCCCGACGAACATGATCAACAACGCGATCGCCGTGAACACCGCGCACAAGCTGCGCTTCGCCCAGGACCTGGCGCTGTACAACCTGGACCTGACCGAGTCGGAGATCGACTTCGACGGCTCGGTGCACCGTTCGGTGTGGCACGAGGACCCGGCGTGGCTGGGCGTCCGCGAGAACGTGGAGCGCCTGACCGCGATCGGCGACTGGGCCGAGTCGCTCTTCGCCGCCAACGTGGTGTTCGAGCCGCTCGTCGGGGTGCTGTTCCGCAGCCACCTCGTGATGCAGGTTTCGGCCCGCAACGGCGACTACGTGACGCCGACGCTGGTCGGGGCCGGCGAGCACGACTACGAGCGGGACCGCGGCTACACCCGTGCCCTGTTCAGCTTGCTCACCAACGATTCCGCCCACTCCGCGCACAACAAGCAGGTGCTCACGGGGTGGCTCGAGAAGTGGGTGCCGGTGTCCGTGGCCGCCGCCCGCACGCTGCAGCCGATCTGGTCGCAGCCGCAGGAGAAGGTCGTGTCCTTCGCCGAGTCCTGGGACGCGTCGGTCACCGGCCTGCGCACCCTGTTGTCCGAACTCTCCCTCGACGAGCCGAAGGGGCTGCTTTCATGACCGCGAGCAAGCAGTACACCGTCGACCGCACCGCCTCCAACATGTGCGGCGTCACCTTGATGAACAACCAGAACGGCTACGTCGTGGCCGAGGTCATGCGCGGCAAGCCGGGTGTCACGGTGGCGGAGTACCCGTCCATGATCCGGGTCGACGGCAAGAACCGGATCGTCTTCGGCTGGGACGAGATCTCCGAGGCGATCGGGTTCGAGTTCGGTCAGCCGGACTTCGAGGAGATCATGTCCACCCACTACGGGCGCATGGTCCACCTCGACGACGAGACCATCCTCTTCGCCAACCCGGAAGACGCGGCCGAGTACATCGACTTCGATCTCGAACCGGTCGAGTAGCCCGCGCACCAGCGCCGGTTCGCGCCCCAGGGGGGCGGGGGGGGGGGGGGGGGGGGGGGGCGGGGCCCCCCCCCCCCCCCCCCCCCCCCCCCCCCGGCCCGCTTCCCGACGAGAGGATCCCCATGTATCGCAAGGACGGCGAGAGCTACTTCATCGTCGACAGCCACGTGCACTTCTGGGACGGCAGCCCCGCCAACCAGGCCAACCGGTACGGCAAAGGCTTCATCGAGTGCTTCTACGACTACCACCGCAACCTGAGCCCGGCGGAGTGGCTGTGGTCGCTGGAGAAGTTCGGGAAGTACTCGGAGCAGACGCTGATCGAGGACCTGTTCACCGCGGGCTACGTGGACAAGGCCATCTTCCAGCCGACCTACCTCACCGACTTCTACGTCAACGGGTTCAACACCACCGAGCAGGACGGCGTGGTCGCGGAGAACAACCCGGGCAAGTTCATCGTCAACGGGGCGTTCGACCCGCGTGACGGCGAGGCCGGCCTGGCCAAGCTCGAAGCGCTGGCGCGGCGGTGGAACCTCAAGGGCGTGAAGCTCTACACGGCCGAGTGGAAGGGCGATTCGAAGGGCTGGAAGCTCTCGGACCCGTGGGCCTACCGGTACCTCGAGAAGTGCGAGCAGCTGGGGATCCGCAACATCCACGTCCACAAGGGACCGACGATCTACCCGCTCAACCGCGACGCGTTCGACGTGGCCGACGTCGACGACGCGGCCAGTGCGTTCCCGAACCTGAACTTCATCATCGAGCACGTGGGCCTGCCGCGGCTGGAGGACTTCTGCTGGATCGCGACGCAGGAGCCGAACGTCTACGGTGGACTCGCGGTCGCGATGCCGTTCATCCACACGCGACCGCGCTACTTCGCGCAGATCATCGGCGAGCTGCTCTACTGGCTCGACGAAGACCGCATCACCTTCGCCAGCGACTACGCGATCTGGCAGCCGAAGTGGCTCGTCGAGAAGTTCGTGGACTTCCAGATCCCCGAGGACATGCAGGCCGAGTACGGCACGCTGAGCACCGAGGTCAAGAAGAAGATCCTCGGCCTCAACGCCGCCGAGCTCTACGACATCGAGGTGCCCGCCGAGGTCACCGCCGGACCGGCCGCCCGGGTTCCGGCATGACCGCCGCCACGGCCGAAACGCTGACCAGCCGGGTCTGGCGCACGCTCGCCACGGTCGTCGACCCCGAACTCGACGAAGCGATCACGGACCTCGGTTTCGTGGCCGGCGTCCAGGTGCGCCTGCACGACGACCGCGGCCACGCCGTGTCGGTGCGGCTGCGGCTGCCGACCTACTTCTGCGCGCCCAACTTCGCCTACCTGATGGTGGCCGACGCGCACGACGCGGTGCTGGCGCTGCCGAGCGTCGACACGGTCGACATCGTGCTGGAGGACCACTTCGCCGCCGAGGAGATCAACGCGGGAGTGGCGGCGGACGCCGGCTTCAGCGGGTCGTTCCCCGCGCAGGCCGGCGGCGAGCTCGACGAGCTGCGGCGCACGTTCCGCCGCAAGGCGCACCTGGCGTGCCTGGAGCGCGCGGTGCGCAAGCTCGTGGCCGAGGGCTGGCAGGTCGACGCGCTGTCGGCGGGCCGGCTCGGCGACGTGCCGCAGTCTCCCGAACGCGAGAGCCTGCTGCGCCGCCGCGCCGAACTGGGGCTACCCACCGACCCGGCGTCACCGCTGCTGCTCGAGGACAGCGGTGAAGAGATCCCCGCGGAAAACGTCGCCGCTCGGCTGCGGTTCGCCAAAGCCGTACGCGTGAGCATCGAGGGCAACGCGGGCCTGTGCCGCGGGCTGCTGCACACCCGCTACTCGCGCATGGCCGAAGAAGTGCCCTCGTGACAGCGGTGCTCTCGGTGTTCGGCTACGGCGGGACGCCGGCGGTGCCGATCACCGAGTTCAGCTCCACCGAGATCAACCTCGACGGGTCGTCCTCCGATCCCGCCGAGCCCACGGTGTTCGCGGCGCGGGCCCGGGTCTCGCCGCGCACCAGCACGTACGCCCTGACGGATTCCGAGAAGGCGCTCGACGATCTGGACCGCGGCCCCGTCCGCGGCCGCGCGATCCTCGTGCCCTGACCGCCGGCAGGTTCAGCCGCGACCACGACCTCCGTACGGAAAGGACAGACATGGCCAAGGATCTGCGGTTCAACGTCGAAGCGCGCCAGCTGCTGGAGTCGGGCGTGAACGCGCTCGCCGACGCGGTGAAGGTGACGCTCGGCCCGAAAGGCCGCAACGCGGTGATCGAGAAGCTCACCGGCGCGCCGACGATCACCAACGACGGCGTGACCATCGCCAAGGAGATCCAGCTGCGCAACCCGTTCGCCAACATGGGCGCGCAGCTGGTGAAGGAAGTGGCGATGAAGACCAACGGCGTGGCGGGTGACGGCACGACCACCGCCACCGTGCTGGCGCAGGCGATCGTGCGCGAAGGCCTGCGCGCGGTCGACGACGGCGCCAACCCCCAGCTGCTGAAGAACGGCATCCAGAAGGCGGTGCAGCGCGTCGTCGAGGTGCTGCAGACGACCGCGCGCGAAGTCACGGAAGCGGGCGACCTCGCGCACGTCGCGACGCTGTCGGCGAACAACGACCCGGAGATCGGCGACATCATCGCCGAGGCGATGGGGCGCGTCGGGCTCGGGGGCGTGGTGACGGTCGAGGAGTCGCCGGCCTTCGGGCTGCAGGTGAACTTCGTGGACGGCGTCGAATTCGACAACGGCTACATCTCGCCGTACATGGCGCAGGACAAGGACCGGATGGAAACGGTCTTCGAGGACCCGTACCTGCTGCTGACCAACGAGAAGATCTCGAAGGTGCAGACGCTGATGCCGCTCCTGGAGCAGGTGACCAGGACGCAGAAGCCGCTGGTGATCATCGCGGAGAACGTCGACGGGCCCGCGCTGGGCATGCTCGTGGCGAACAACGTGCACAACACGTTCAAGTCGGTCGTGGTGCGCGCGCCCGGTTTCGGGCACCGGCGCATCGCGGAGCTGTCGGACCTCGGCGTGTTCACCGGCGGCGAGGTGATCACCGGCGACGCGGGTCAGAGCCTCGACGCGGTGCGGCTGGAGCAGCTGGGCCGCTGCCGGCGCATCACGGTCACCGAGGGCAGCACCACGCTCGTCGGCGGCGCGGGTGCCGACACGGCGGTGTCCGCGCGGATCGAGCAGATCAAGCGGGAGCTCGAGCGCGCGGAGAACGAGCACGACCAGGACAGCCTGCAGGCGCGGATCGCGCGGCTGTCCGGCAGCGTCGCCGTGATCCACGTGGGCGCCGCGACGGAGGTCGAGCTGCGCGAGAAGCAGCACCGCGTGGAGGACTCACTCTCGGCGACGCGCGCGGCCATCGAGGAGGGCATCGTCGCGGGCGGCGGCACGGCGCTCGTGCAGGCCCGGTCGGAACTCGACGGTCTCGAGCTGACCGGCGACGCGGCGGTCGGGCGCGACATCGTCCGGCGCGCGCTGGCCGAGCCCCTGCGCTGGATCGCGATCAACGCGGGTTACGACGGCGACGAGGTGCTCTCGCGCGTCAGCTCCGCCCCGCGCGGCTCCGGCTTCAACGCCCTCACCGGCGAGTACGGCGACATGTTCCACGCGGGTGTCATCGACCCGCTGAAGGTCACCCGCTCGGCCCTGCAGAGCGCGGCCTCGATCGCAGCGCTGCTGCTGACGACCGAGACGCTCGTCGTGGAGGAGATCATCCAGAACCCGGGCGCCATCGTGGCCCCCGGCTTCGGCGATCTGGCCGAGGGCATGGTGCGGCCGTCGAACATCTACTGAGTCGCCGGGCCGGCGGTGCTCCTCGCGGGGCACCCGCCGGCCGGGTCGGCTTGCCGAGTGCTTCCGGCACCTGGTCCCTCCTCCGCCACGGCGGACCGGCCGGGTGACGCGACTTTTGGCGAACAACCGGAGCAGCCGGACGGCAATCGGCCACCGGCGAGCCGGGGCGCGCGGCCCCGGCGTTCCCGGACTCGGTTCCCGGCGCGGGACGCCCGCCGGGGGCCGCGGCTGGTCGTGGGTACGGGTGGTCGCGGCGCCCGGCCCACGCCCGGTCACAGCACGTGCGGCCACTGCGGCTTTGCGGAGGACACCATGATCTTCATCGTCGTCAAGTTCACGGTGCGGCCCGAGCGCAGCGAAGACTGGCTCGGCCTGGTCGAGGAGTTCACCCTCGCCACCCGGCGCGAACCGGGGAACCTGTTCTTCGAATGGTCGCGCAGCGTCGACGTGCCCCACCAGTTCGTGCTCGTCGAAGCGTTCGCCGACCCCGACGCCGGCCGCGCGCACCTCGCGTCGGCGCACTTCGCGAAGGCGATGGCGTGGATGCCCGGCGTCATCGCCCGCACGCCCGAGATCGTCAGCCTCGACGCCCCGGGCGCCGGCTGGAGCCCCATGGCGGAGCTCCGCATCGACTGACCGCCCCCACCACCCAGTACGGGGCCGGACCGCCGCGACGGGTCCGGCCCCGTCCGGCGGTCACCGCTTTCTGCCCCGCCGGGAGCGGCGGGCCGCGCGGCCGAGGATCCACGCCAGGGAAATCACGACGGCACCCGCCGTGATGCCCCACGCGGTGACGTCGACGGCCGGTACCCACGTGACCTCGGAGCCGCGGACGACGAAGGCGCCCGTGGGGCGCGCGAAGAGTCCGAAGCCGAGGCCTTCCTTGTCCGGTTCCTCGTGGCCGCCGCCACCGCCGCCGGTGACCATGGCCGCCGGGATGACAACGATGCCGTCCTTTTCAACGGGCTCGCCGTACACGCGGGTGGCCGTGTACAGCTCGGTGGTCGAAGCCACGATGTCCTTCAGTCCCATGTGGTCACTCCTTCGGTGAAGTTCCTGCCGCCCATGATGCTCGTCCGTTACAACGTCCGGGTGAAGTCCCTGGCCACCACAGCTCAGGTTGTTAGCGTGGACGCCGCTGACTCGAGGGGACGGTAGGACATGACAGCACCCGCACAGGACCGGACCAGCACACCACGAAGACCGGCGAAAGGAGAAGAACCGTTGTACCGCAAGGAAGAACCCGGGCTCGCGCTGAGCATCGCCCTCACGACGGCCCTCGGTTTCGCCTGGGCGGCCGAGGTGGGCGTCGGGGTCGGGATGAGCATCGGGCACCTCGTCACGGGGAACGCCGGCAAGCCGATCGCCCGCTGAAAGACGCTGAAGGCGCTGAAAAACGCGGCACCGCAAAGGAATCGGCGGTGCGCCCAGGCCCTCGCACCGGATCGCACCGTCCAGCTAGGACCAGATCGTCACGTACACCGGTGGCCTGAACCTCGACGGGGGCACCCCGCTGCCCGGCGCGCGCATCACGTGCATCGCCGCCGGGGTCGTGAGGAAGTGGCGCAGCGAGTTGGCCGCGCCGGTGCGGCGGTCGGTGGGCAGGGTGGTCACGTACCAGCACGTCGACATCGGCGTGTGGCGCGTCGGGACGACGGCGAGTTCGTGCCGGCGCAGCTGCGGGGCCACGAGGTGCTCCAGCGCCACCGACACGCCGCTCCCGCTGGCGGCGGCCGACCACGCGGCGGTCTGGTTCGGGAAGACCTGGATCGCGTCGTCGGGTACGCCGAGGCGCGCGAGCAGCCGGCCGGTGTCACTGCCGGGGTCGGCGCCGGAGGGGTCGAGCAGCCACGGCCAGTGCGCCGGGCTGCCCTGGTGGCGGCAGTGCGGTGAGCCGACGACCACGAGCGACGCTCGGAAGATCGGCGTGCAGTCGAGGTCCTGGCCGCCTTCGCCGGTCACGTCGGGGCCGAGCGCGACGTCGGCGAGGCGGTTGGCGATCAGCACGGGCAACTCGGCCACGCGCGCGAGCCCGGACGACGCGTCGATGGCGTTGCCGGATCTTCGCGTGAACGCCTCCAGCAGCGGGTTCGCCACGAACTCCGCGATCTCGCTCGTGACGGCGAGCTGCAGCCGCGCCGCGTAGCCGTTGGCCTGGCGCACGGCGGCGTCGGCCTCGGCGCCGAGCGCGACCATCTGTGACGCGATGGGCAGCAGCCGGCTGCCGCCCGCGGTGAGGGTCATGCCGCCGGAGCGCTTGGTGAGCAGCTTGTCGCCGTGGTGCTGGCGCAGCGCGGCCAGGGCCTGCGACACCGCGGGCTCGCTCACGCCGAGCGCCTTCGCGGCGTCGGTGACCGATCCCAGCCTCGCCACCAGGACGAACGCGTTGAGCTGGCCCAGTGTCATGGTCAAATACTCTCGGTAACCCCGGACCATCGACACTACTCCTTAAGCAAAGGGTTAATCCAGCCCCGGACGAGCCGGTCGAGAGCGTTAGCTTCGGTTCATGGACGACGAAGCCCTGGAGGTCCTGCGCGAAGTCTGGCGTGCCCGCGGCCAGGACGCCGACGAGGTCGAGGCCGCCTGCGGCCCGCAGCGGGCGTGCAAGAGCATGGCCGCCGTCGGGTTCGGCGAGCTGGCCGCCGCGGGCGACGGCGACCTGCGGTCCGCCTGGCGCACCCAGCTCGCGCGCGAGGGGAAGCTGGCCCCCGGTACGACCACGGTGCGTGATCTCGTGCTCGGCGCTGACGAGCAGGGATGAGCGAACCGGACACCGTCGCGGACCTCACCGCCGCCCTGCGGGGCGGGGGCTACCTCGCCGACCGCGGCCTCGCCACTGCGCTGCTCGTCGGGCTGCGGCTGCACCGGCCCGTGCTGCTGGAGGGCGAGGTCGGCGTCGGCAAGACCGAGGTCGCGAAGACGCTCGCCACCGTGCTGGAGCGCCGGCTGATCCGGCTGCAGTGCTACGAGGGCATCGACACCGCCCAGGCGCTCTACGAATGGGACTACGCCCGCCAGCTGCTGCGGATCCGCGCGCTGCAGGACCACCGGGCCGACGACGACTCCGTGGTGGAGCAGCTGTTCGGACCCGAGTTCCTCGTCGAACGGCCGCTGCTGGCCGCCGTCCGCGCGGGCGCCGGGGCGGTGCTGCTCGTGGACGAGATCGACCGCGCCGACGACGAGTTCGAGGCCTTCCTGCTCGAACTGCTCTCGGACTTCCAGGTCACGATCCCCGAGATCGGCACGATCGCCGCGCCCAGCCCGCCGCTGGTCGTGCTGACCTCCAACCGCACGCGCGAACTGCACGACGCGCTCAAGCGCCGCTGCCTCTACCACTGGCTCGGCTACCCGGGCGCCGACCGGGAAGTGGAGATCGTGCGCGTGCGCGAGCCCGGCGTCGAGGCGGCGCTGGCGCGGCAGGTCGTCGCCGCCGTGCGCCGGCTGCGGGAGCTCGACCTCGCGAAGCCGCCCGGGGTCGCCGAAACCATCGACTGGGCGCGCATGCTGCGGTTCCTCGGCGAACCGGTCCTCGACGAGCGCGCCGCCGCCGACACGCTCGGCGCCGTGGTGAAGGACCGCGACGACCTCGACGTGGTGCGGGAAAACCTGGCGGAGCTCACCTCCCGTGGCTGAGTTCACGAGCGTGCTCACCGGTTTCGCGCGGGCCCTGCGCGAAGCCGGGCTGCCCGTCGGCTCCGGTGACGTGCTCACCTACTGCCGCGCCATGACGACGCTGGATCCCGCCGACCTCGTCGACCTGTACTGGGGCGGGCGCACGACGCTGGTGAAGCGCCACGAGGACCTCCCCCGCCACGACGGAACGTTCCGGCGCTACTTCCTCGGCGCCGGCGAACCGCCCGCCGAACTGCGCACGATCCTCGCCGAATCCGCGACCGACGCCGTGCTCGCGATGCCCGAGACCGAGCGGGGCGAGGAGCAGGAGACGGACACGCGGCTCGGGCTCTCGGCGTCCGATGTGGACACCCTCAACCGCAAGTCGTTCACCGCGTGCACCCCCGAAGAGCTCGCCGCGATCCGCCGCATCATGGCCCGGCTGCGCCTGACACCGCCGAAGCGCCGCACCCGCCGCACCCGGCCCGCTCACACGGGCCGCGCGCCGGACCTGCGGCGCACGGTGCGCGACTCGCTGCGGACGTTCGGTGAACCGCGTGCCCTGCGGTGGCGGGCGCGGCGCGTGCGGCTGCGGCCGCTGATCCTCGTGCTCGACGTGTCCGGGTCGATGGCCGACCACTCGCGAGCGCTGCTGCAGTTCGCGTATTCCGCCCGCCGCGCGGCGGCGCGGGTCGAGGTGTTCTGCTTCGGCACGCGCCTGACGCGGATCACGGACCGGCTGGCCGCGCGCGACGCCGACGAGGCACTGGCGCGAGCGGCCGCGGCCGTGGTCGACTGGGAGGGCGGAACCCGGATCGGGGCCGCGCTGGACGAGTTCGTCCGCACCTACGGCCGGCGGGGCCTGTGCCGCGGCGGCGTGGTCGTGATCTGCTCCGACGGGTTCGACCGCGGCGACCCGGACGTGCTGGCCCGGGCGGTGGAGCGGCTCTCGAGGCTGTGCCACCGGCTGGTGTGGACGAACCCGCACGGTGGCACCGGGCCGGGTGCGCTCGGCATGACGATCGCCGCGCCGTACGTGGACCTGCTGGTGAGCGGCCACGACCTGCGCAGCCTCGAGGAGCTCGCGGCGGAGCTGCCGCGGCTCGGTTAGGAGAGCGCGATGCGGTGGAGTGTGGGCATCGAGGCGGACGGCGACCGCGTGTTCACGCGCGAGGAGATCGTGAACCTGGCCGACGCGGTCGCCGCGGCGGGCGGCATCGCCAGCGGCATCGGCACCACGCGCTACGGCGTGCGGCTGCTCGTCGACGCGCCCGACCGCGACAAGGCGATCACCCTGGCCACCGCGGAGTTCCGCCGCGCCGCGCGCGAGGCGGGCCTGCCGCCGCTGCCGGTGGGCCGCGTCGAGGCCGTGAGCGAGTGATCCGCCTCGGCACCGCGGCGGGCTACCCGTTCGACGGCCCGCGCCTGCTGGGCGGCTGGACGCCGCCGGCGGTGGCCGCGGTGTACGCCGTCCTGTACCGGCCCGATCCCGAAGGCCGGCCCGACCGCTACGCCGTGATCTACGTCGGCCACGCCGAGGACCTGTCCCGCGCGCGCCTGCCGTTCCGCCACCCGCGCGCCCCGTGCTGGATCGCGCGGGCCGGTTCGCGGTGGAAGGTGCACATCTGCACCTACGAGGTCCCGGGCGGCCTGCCCGCGCACCGCGAGCAGATCGTCCGCGAGCTCACCGCGGTCTACCGCCCGCGCTGCAACGAAGCCCAGTACGAGCACACCTGGCACGAGAACTGGATCGGCCGCAGCGGGTGAGCGCTCAGTGCGGAGCGAACCCCACCGCCTGGTGCAGCCGCGACCGCCGCGTGCCCGACGCCGGCCGCGCCGGCTCGCGCTCCTCGGTGGGCGGCGTGTCCGTCGCCCCGGCGACGATCTCCTCCGCCATCCCGTACAGCAGCGGCAGCGCGCCGGCCACCACGCCGCCGGTGCGGTTGATGTGGGAGACGCCCGGGACGATCGCTTCGGCGTGCTCGTTGATGCGCGCCACGGTTTCCGCGCAGTCCTCGAGGTTCGTGGCGACGCGGCCGAGCAGGCTGCCGACCCAGAACAGGTAACCGGCCAAGCCCGCGATGAGCAAGGCGATCTCGACGACGGTCAGCACGACCAGGGTGGTGGTCACGACTTCACCTTTCCGAGCACGCGGCCCAGGAACAGGTGGTGTTCCAGGCCTTCGGCGAGCACGGCGTCGACGCGCGAAGCCGTGACGGGGATGAGCGCGGTGTCCGCCGTGTTCGCCTCGGCGCCGTGCAGCGTGTCGCGGATGCCGCCGACGCGGCGGTCGATCACCTGCACGTAGCGGATGAGCAGGCTCAGCAACGCGACGACCACGAGGAGCACCACGAGGCCGGCCGCGAGCGCGATCCACCACAGGGTTTCCGTGGACATGGCTCAGCCTCCCAGCCGCGCGCGGCCGCGTCGCAGGCCCGCGACGATGACCTCGGCGTGGTCGATGGTGGTGCGCAGCCCGGCGAGCGACGCCGTGTCGCGTTCGGCTTTCTTGAGCTCGTCGTCGATCAGCGGCGCGGCGCGGCCGATGGAGCGCGCCAGCACCAGGATCGGCACCACGAGCGCGACGACGACCACCACGAGCGCGCCGCCGATCGAGAAGCCGATGATCCAGCCCGTCGTCACGACACTCCCCCTTTCACACCGACTCGCAGAAATCGCGCACCGGCTTGAGGTTCGCGTTCACCGAACCGAGCGCGACGGGCACGGGCGCCGTGCGCTCGGCGATCACCCGCACCCCGCCGAGCACTCCGCCGAGGGTGCGGCGGACGTGGCGCAGGTGGAGGATGACGCGCAGCAACCCGACGGCGACGAACAGGATGATCACAGCGCTGACGGCCAGCGTGGCCCAGGCGGCGGCGGGCATGGCGGAACTCCTTTCAGCCCAGCAGCTTCGCGACGCTGCCGGCGTAGCGGGTAGCGCCGACGGCCACTTCGTCGATGGTGCGGTCGGTGCGCGCGAGCGCGGCGGGCACGGGTTCGAGCTGCCCCGCGAGCCGCCCGCCGCCGGCGAGGACGCCGTCGGCCGCGGCGCGGATCCGCTCGAGCGCCGCGAGCACGCGGTTGAGCAGGGCGATGACGACGGGCAGCACCACGAACAGCAGCACGGCGTTGCCGATCCACCACAGGACCACGGTTGCCTCCTCAGGCCGGGGTGCTCGGATAGGGCGCGAAGAACCGGCGGAACACGCGTTTGAGCGCCATCAGCGTGGCCTGCAGGCCGATGGTGAACCCGCGCGCGGGGGCCGCCGCGTGCCGGGCCGCCGGCTGCTCGCCGCGTTCGGCGCGCGCGATGGCCTCCTGCACGTTGAGGGCGAACTGGCGCATCAGCACCGACGAGACGTCGGAGATCATGCCGCGCCCGTACTGCGCGGCGGCGCCGGACACCTGCAGGTCCTGTTCGAAGTCGACGCGGGTGCCCACGTCCGCGCGCGCGAGCGTCGCCGTCACGACCATGGCCGCCTGGCCCCGGCCGCGGGCTTCGGCACCGCTCGCGTCGACCACGAGCCGGCGGGCTTCCTCGTCGCGCGAGGTGATGGCGGCGACGCCGTCGAACTTGAGCGACACCGGTCCCAGCCGGACGCCCACGCGGCCGCGGTAGCGCTCGTCGCCGAGCTCCTCGGTCAGTTCGGCGCCGGGCAGGCACGTCGCCACGGCGGGCACGTCGTCGAAGAAGCGCCAGACCTTGTCGACCGGCTGCGCGACCTCGAACTGGTTGCGGATCAGCATCGGCTCTCCTTCTTCGCGTAGGCGGCCGGGTCGCGCAGGAATTCGGCGCGGCACCCGGCGCAGCAGAAGCTGTGTTCGAGACCCTCGTAGACCACCGGGTCGGTCACGATGACCGTCATGCCGCACACCGGGTCCACGGCTTCGGTGGTCTCGGCGGCTTGGGTGACGGCCGCTACCGGCGGGATCCCGCGCGCCGCCCGGATCCGCACCAGCTCCGCGAGGATCGCCACGGCGATCTCCCGGTGCGAGACGTGGCCGAGGTCGAGCCCGGCCGGCACCTGCACCCGGGCGAGCTGATCGGCGGCGACACCGCGATCGGCGAGGTACCCGAGCACCGCCGCGCCGCGCCGGCGCGACCCGACGAGCCCGAGGTACACCGGCCGCGCGGCCAGCGCGCGTTCCACCGCGTCCTCGTCGGCGTGGCCCTGCGTCGCGACGACCACGAACGACCGCTCGGTGGCCGCCGCCGGATCGTCGGCGAGCTGCGCGTGCCAGCCGAGCGAACCCGCCAGCTCCACGAGTGTGCGCGCCATCGGCGAGCGCCCGACCACCACCAGGTGCGGCGCGGGCTGCACGGGTTCGATGTAGACCTCCAGCGCGCCCTCGCTCTGGCACGAGATCGGGACCACGGTCATGCCCTCGGGCACCGCCCCGGCGAACTGGTCGGGCGACCCGAGCAGCAGCAACCGGGGCTCGCCCGCGACGAGCGCCTGCCGGGCCTCTCGCAGCACCGTCGGTTCGGCGCACGCCCCGCCGATCCACCCGTGCAGCTCACCGGCGGCCGTGATGATCGCGCGGCAGCCCTGCTTGCCCGACGACGGGCCCTGCCGCCACACCACGGTCGCGAGGGCGAACGCCTCGCCGCGGCGGGCGAGTTCGCCCGCCTGTTCGAGCACGTCCCAGCCATCCGGCGCGGACACGGCACTCACCTCAGTCGTCCGTGCGCACGGGCGGCGCACCGGACACGTCGTGGCGCTGCGTCAGCGCCTCCCACACGCGGTCGGGCAGCAGCGGCATGTCGATGTTGCGCACGCCGGTGTCGTCGAGCGCGTCCATGACCGCGTTCACGAACGCCGCCGGCCCGCCGACCGCCGCGCACTCGCCGATGCCCTTGGCGCCGATCGGGTGGTGCGGCGACGGGGTGACGACCTCGCTGTGCAGCTCGAACCCCGGCGTCTCCCACGCGGTGGGCAGCAGGTAGTCCATGTAGTTCGAGCCGACGCAGTTGCCCTCGGCGTCGAAGGTGATGAACTGCATGTTCGCCATCGCGTAGGCCTCGGTCAGCCCACCCATGATCTGGCCCTCGACGATCATCGGGTTGATGCGCACGCCGCAGTCGTCGACCGCGACCGTGTTCAGCACGTCCCACACGCCCGTCTCCGGGTCGACCTCGACCGTCACGATGTACACCGCGAACGGCCAGGTCAGGTTGGGCGGGTCGTAGTAGGCGTGGTTCTCCAGCCCGGGTTCCATGCCGTCGGGCATGTTGGAGTACGCGGCCATCGCACATTCCTGGATGGTCACGCCCTGCGTCGGCGCACCGCGCACGTGGAAGCGGCCGAGTTCCCACTCCAGGTCCTCTTCGGACACTTCGAGCAGGTGCGCCGCGAGCTTGCGCGCCTTGGCCCGGACCTTGCGCGACACCATGGAGATCGCCGCGCCCGCGACGGGGGTGCTGCGCGAGGCGTAGGTGCCCATGCCGAACGGCGCGGTGTCGGTGTCGCCCTCCTCCACCGTGACGTCGTCGGCCGGGATGCCGAGCTCGTGGCTCACGATCTGGGCCCACGTGGTCTCGTGACCCTGGCCCTGGCTCTTCGCCCCGACGCGCAGCAGCGCCTTGCCGGTCAAGTGCACGCGCAGTTCGGCGGAGTCGAACATCTTGATCCCGAGGATGTCGTACTCGCGGCTGTTGCCCGCGCCCAGCGGTTCGGTCATCGTCGAGATCCCGATGCCGAGGCGGCGCCCGCGGCTGCGCGCTTCCTCCTTCTGCCGCAGGAAGTCCTCATAGCCGACGGCTCGCAGGCCGACGTCGAGGCACGCTTCGGGCTGGCCGGAATCGACGAGGAACCCGAACGGCGTGCGGTGCGGGAACGCGTCGGCGCGCACGAAGTTGCGCCGCCGGAACTCCGCCGGGTCCAGGCCGAGGTCCTTCGCAGCCTGGTGGACCATGCGTTCCTGGAAGAACATCGCCTCGGTGACGCGGAACGAGCAGCGGTACGCGACGCCGCCGGGCGCCTTGTTGCTGTACGTGCCGCGCGCGGTCAGGTGCGCGGCCGGGACGTCGTAACAGGCGAACGTGGAGTGCAGCAGCCCGATCTTGAACTTGCTGGGCTGCGCGTCGGCGAAGAACGCGCCGTGGTCGGCGTCGGCGTGCATGCGGACGCCGAGGATCTTGCCGTCGGCGCGCAGCGCCAGCTCACCGTCGAGGTACATGTCGCGGGCGAAGCCGGTGGAGATCAGGTTGCCGGACTTGTCCTCGATCCACTTCACCGGGCGCTCCAGCAGGATGGAGCACAGGATCGAACACACGTAGCCGGGGTACACGGGCACCTTGTTGCCGAACCCGCCGCCGATGTCCGGGGAGATGATGCGGATCATGTGCTCGGGCAGTTCGGCCACCATCGCGACGGCGGCGCGGATGATGTGCGGCGCCTGCGTGGTCATGTAGACGGTGAGCTTCTGCGTCGCGCGGTCGAAGTCCGCGACCGAGCCGCAGCACTCGATGGGCGACGGGTGCGAACGCGGGTAGTGCAGCCGCAGCTTCGAGACCACATCGGCCCGCTCGAACGCCGCGTCGGTGCCGGCGCGATCGCCGACCTCCCAGCGGTACACGACGTTGTCGGCCTGGCCGGCCTTGTCGTCGCGGATCACCGGCGCGTCCGGCGCCACGGCCTGCTCGGGGCTCACGATCACCGGCAGCGGCTCGTACTCGACGTCGATGGCCTCGCACGCGTCCTTGGCGATGTACGGGTCGTCGGCGACGACGCACGCCACTTCCTGGCCCTGGAAGCGGACCTTGTCCGTGGCCAGCACGGCCTGGGTGTCGTAGGACAGCGTGGGCATCCAGGCGAGGTTGCGCGTCGCGGCCATCTCGCCGGTGAGCACGAGCCGCACACCCGGGATCTCCCACGCCCGGCTCGCGTCGATCGATTTGATGCGCGCGTGCGCGAGCGGGCTGCGCAGGATCTCCATGTGCAGCATGCCGGGCAGCACGATGTCGTCGGTGTAGTTCCCGCGGCCGCGGATGAACCGGTTGTCCTCCACGCGCTTGCGGCTCGCGCCGAGCCCGCCGATCTTGTTCTCGTCCAACGCCTGCGACACGTCGATCCTCCTATTCGGACCGCAGCTTGGCGGCGGCCCACAGCACCGACTTCACGATGTTCTGGTACCCCGTGCAGCGGCACAGATTCCCCGACAGCGCCCAGCGGACGTCCTCTTCGGACGGATCCGGGTTCTCGTCGAGCAGCGCCTTGGCCGAGAGCATCATCCCCGGCGTGCAGAAACCGCACTGCAGCCCGTGTTCCTGCCGGAAGCCCTCCTGCAGCGGGTGCAGCTCGCTCGCCGTGGCGAGCCCTTCGACGGTCATCACGTCGTGCCCGTCGGCCTGCACCGCGAACATCGTGCACGACTTCACCGCGCGCCCGTCGACGAGCACGGTGCACGCGCCGCAGTTGGTGGTGTCACACCCCATGTGCGTGCCGGTGAGCCGCAGGCCCTGGCGCAGCAGGTGTGCGAGCAGCAGCCGCGGTTCGCACTCGACCACGTGCCGCTCGCCGTTGACCGTGACCGTGATCCGGCGGACGGGGACGTCGCCGGTCGCTTCGTCGTGGATCTCGTGAACGCTCGTCATGCCGCTTCCTCCCCGTTGCCGGCCAGCGCGCGCACGACGAACGTGCGCACCAGGTGGCGTTTGAACCCGGCCGTGCCCCGGTGGTCGGTCTTCGGGCGTGCGGCCGCCGCGGCCAGTTCGGCGGCGTGCGCGACGCTGCCGGCGGTCAGCGGGCCGCCGACGAGCGCGTGTTCCGCGTCGGTGGCCTCGATCGTCGAGGCGCCGACGCCGGTGAGCGCGATGCCGGCGCGGGTGACCGTGCCGGACTGGGTTTCGATCGCCACGGCGACCCCGACCGTCGCGAAGTCGCCGACCCGGCGCTCCAGCTTGAGGTAGCCGCCCGAGGGTGTGCCGCGGGGTGCGGGGATGACCGCTTCGACGGCGATCTCGTCGGGCGCGAGCGCGTTCTGGAACGGCCCGAGCACGAAGTCGCGGGCCGCGATCGTCCGCCGCCCGGCCGGGCCTTCCGCGACGATCGACCCGTCGAGCGCGAGCACCACCGACGCCCAGTCGCCCTGCGGGTCGGCGTGGCACAGCGAGCCGACGAGCGTGCCGCGGTTGCGCACGATGGGGTCGGCCACGAGCGGCGCCGCGGCCGCCATCGTCGGCTGCGTGGACTTGAGCAGCTCGGACCGTTCGAGGTCGGCGTGCCGGCACAGCGCGCCGACGTGGAGGTTGCCGGCGGCGTCGAGTTCGTGGTGGGCCAGGCCGCGGATGTTGTTGATGTCCACGACGAGCGAGGGCGAGGCGAAGCGCAGCTTCATCAGCGGTACAAGGCTCTGCCCGCCCGCGAGCACCTTGGCCTCGTCGCCGCCGGAGTGCAGCAGGTCGAGCGCTTCGGCGAGCGACCGGGGAGCTTCGTAGCGGAACCGGGACGGGTACACGTGGCCCTCCTCAGGTGGTTTCGGGAGGTTCGGCCACGGCCGTGGGGAGGGTGTCCTCCTCCGGGTCGGGGCGCGGGCGCTGGTGCGGTGGCCACGGACCGGCGACCGGGCGGCCCGCCACCTTCAGGAAGTCCACGAGCTCGGGCCACGCCCGCACCGTCGGGCTGTGTCCCGCCGCGGGACCTTCGTCGGGTGCGTCCTCCACGAGCTCGTACAGCCGGGGGTTGCCGCGGCTGTACCCGTCGGACTCGATCCGCATGACGCGCACCTGCTTCCGCCGTTGGTCAGGTGCGGTGATGCTCCCTCCGGACGGGGAGCCGGACAATCCAGGATTAACCCTTTGCTTAACCCCGAGCCGACCTGGGCGGAACCGGTCCCCCGCGCGAATTAGGGCATCGGTTAATCCGCTGTTGCGGCGCCCGCGCGCGACGGGGACGATCGACCGTTATGCAGGTGCCGGCGCAGTTCGAGTACGAGCGGGCCTCGAGCGTCGAGCACGCGCTGGCGCTGCTGGCCAAGTACGGCCCGGAAAGCCGCGTGATCGCGGGCGGGCACAGCCTGATCCCGATGATGAAGCTGCGGCTGGCCCGGCCGGAGGCGCTCGTCGACGTCAACGAGCTCACGGAGCTGGCGGGCATCGGGATCGACGGCGGCGAGCTGCGCATCGGTGCGCTCGTGCGGCACGCGGAGCTGCTGACGTCGGCGGAAGCCGGCGCGCTGTTCCCGATCCTGCCCGACGCCGAGCGCGTGATCGCCGATCCGATCGTGCGCAACCGCGGCACCGTCGGCGGCTCGCTGTGCCAGGCGGATCCGTCGGAGGACCTCTCCGCCGCGTTCGCCGCCGTGCACGCGAACGCCGTGATCCGCGGCGAGGAGGGCACGCGGACGGTGCCGGTGCGGGAGTTCTTCAGCGGCCCCTACAGCACGGTCGTCGGCCCCGCCGAGCTGCTGGTGGAGCTGCGGCTGCCGATCCGCGAAGGCGGCGGGAGCGCGTACGCGAAGGTCGGCCGCCGCGCGGGCGACTGGGCGGTCGCGGCCGCCGGCGCGTCGCTGGTGCTGGACGGCGACGGCGTGGCCGAGGCCGGCATCGGGCTCACCGCGGTGGGCGCGACGCGGTTCGTCGCGGCCGAGGCCGAGGACTTCCTGCGGGGCGGCGGCGCGTCGGCGGAGCGGTTCGAGAAGGCCGGGCTCATCGCGGCCGAGCACTGCTCGCCGGCCGCCGACCAGCGCGGGCCGGTGGACTACAAGCGCCACCTCGTCGCGACGCTCACCACGCGAGCGTTGCACCGGGCCAAGGAAAGAGCGGTCGCGTGGAGATCACGGTGACGGTCAACGGCGAAACCCAGCGCCGCACGGTCGAACCGCGCCTGCTGCTCGTGCACTTCCTGCGCGACGACCTCGGGCTCACCGGCACGCACTGGGGCTGCGACACCTCCAACTGCGGCACGTGCGTGGTGTGGCTCGACGACCTGCCCGTGAAGTCGTGCACGGTGCTCGCCGCGATGGCCGACGGCAAGCGCGTGCGCACGGTCGAGGACCTCGGCCACGGCGCCGCGCTCGACCCGGTGCAGCAGGGTTTCGTGGCGTGCCACGGAATCCAGTGCGGGTTCTGCACCCCCGGCATGCTGATGACCGCGCGCTGGCTGCTCGACCACGACCCGGATCCGAGCGAGGCCGTGATCCGCGAAGCGATCTCCGGGCAGCTGTGCCGCTGCACCGGCTACGAGAACATCGTCCGCTCGATCCGGTGGGCGGCCGAGCACCCGGACGGAGCACCGGCATGACCTACGGCTCGTTGCCGCGCAAGGAAGACGCGCGGTTCGTGCGCGGGCGCGGCACGTTCGTCGACGACCTGGTGCTGCCCGGGATGCTCCACGGGGCGATCCTGCGCAGCCCGCACGCGCACGCGCGCCTGGTGTCGGTGGACGCGAGCGCGGCCGAGGCGCACCCGAAGGTCCGCGCGGTGCTCACGGGCGAGGACCTGGCCGCGCGCGGGATGGCGTGGATGCCGACGCTCTCGCACGACGTCCAGGCCGTGCTCGCCACGGACAAGGTCCGGTTCCAGGGTCAGGAGATCGCGTTCGTCGTCGCCGAAGACCGTTACGCGGCGCGCGACGCGCTGGAGCTGATCGACGTCGAGTACGAACCGCTGCCGGTGGTCGTCGACGCGCCGGCCGCGCTCGCGCCCGGCGCTGCCGTGATCCGCGACGACCTCGGCAAGGCCGACAACCACGTGTTCGACTGGTCGGCCGGCGACGCCGAGGCGACCGAGGCCGCGTTCGCGAAGGCGGACGTGGTGGCGCGCCAGGACATGCTCTACCCGCGGGTGCACCCGGCACCGCTGGAGACGTGCGGCGCGGTGGCGGACGTCGACGCGATCACCGGCAAGCTCACCGTGTGGGCCACCGCGCAGGCACCGCACGCGCACCGGCTGCTGTACTCGCGCGTCACGGGGCTGCCCGAGCACCGCATCCGCATCGTCGCGCCCGACATCGGCGGCGGGTTCGGCAACAAGGTCGGCATGTACCCCGGATACCTGTGCGCCGTCGTCGGTTCGATGGTGACCGGACGGCCGGTGAAGTGGACCGAGGACCGCTCCGAGAACCTGATGAGCACCGCGTTCGCCCGCGACTACCACATGAGCGGTGAGATCGCGGCGACGCGCGAGGGCAAGCTGCTCGGGCTGCGCGTGCGGGTGCTCGCCGACCACGGCGCGTTCAACGGCACCGCGCAGCCCGCGAAGTTCCCGGCCGGGTTCTTCCACGTCTTCACCGGGTCCTACGACCTGCCGGCCGCGTACTGCTCGGTCACCGGCGTGTACACGAACAAGGCGCCGGGCGGCGTCGCGTACGCGTGCTCGTTCCGGATCACCGAGGCGGTGTACGTCGTCGAGCGGATGATGGACGTGCTGGCGCGCGAGCTCGGGATGGACCCGGCGGAGCTGCGCATGCGCAACCTGCTGCGCCCGCACCAGTTCCCCTACACGTGCGCGACCGGCTGGCAGTACGACTCGGGCGACTACCCGCGCGCGCTGGAGCTGGTGAAGGAGCTGGCCGGCTACGACGAGCTGCGCCGCGAACAGGCGGCCAAGCGGAGGCGCGGCGAGCTGATGGGCATCGGGCTCAGCTTCTTCACCGAGGCCGTCGGCGCGGGCCCGCGCGAGCACATGGACATCCTGGGCTTCGGCATGGCCGACGGCGCCGAGCTGCGCGTGCACCCCACCGGTTCGGCCGTGCTGCGGCTTTCCTGCATGTCGCAGGGACAGGGCCACGAGACGACGTTCGCGCAGCTCGTGTCCCACGAGCTCGGCATCCCGCCGGACGAGGTCGAGGTCGTGCAGGGCGACACCGACCACACGCCGTTCGGCCTCGGCACCTACGGTTCCCGCTCGACCCCGGTGTCCGGCGCGGCCGCGGTGACGGTGGCGCGCAAGGTCCGCGAACGCGCGCGGCAGGTCGCGTCGGCGATGCTCGAGGTGAGCCCGGACGACCTCGAGTGGGAACGCGGGCGCTGGTTCGTGCGCGGCGTGCCGGACCGCGGGCACACGATCCGCGAGATCGCGCTGGCCGCCCACTCCGACCTGGCCCTGCCCGACGGCGTCGAGGGCCAGCTCGACGCGAGCAGCGTGTACAGCCCACCCAACCTGACCTACCCGTTCGGCGCGTACCTGTGCGTGGTCGACGTCGACGCCGGCACGGGCCAGGTGCGGGTGCGCCGCTTCGTCGCGGTCGACGACTGCGGTGTGCGCATCAACCCGATGATCGTCGCGGGCCAGGTCCACCGCGGGCTCGCCGACGGCATCGGCATGGCGCTGATGGAGCTCGTGGCCTTCGACCCCGAGGGAAACCACCTCGGTGGCTCGTTCATGGACTACCTGCTGCCGACGGCGCTCGAGTGCCCGTCGTGGGAGCTGGGCGAGACCGTCACGCCGTCACCGCACCACCCGATCGGCGCCAAGGGCATCGGCGAATCGGCCACGGTCGGCTCACCCGCCGCCGTCGTCAACGCGGTCGTGGACGCGCTGGGGCCCTTCGGCGTGCGCCACGCCGACATGCCGCTCACGCCGGCCGCGGTGTGGCGGGCCATGAAGGGCGCGCCGCTGCGCGCCGACCTGGCGATTTCCTGACCGCCTGAACCGGCGCGGCGCCCGATCCGTGTTCCTGACGGGGAGTGCGGAAAGGAGCCGCCATGTCTGCCACCCCGCTCACGGGCCGGGCGCTCGCCATGCTGCGGGCCGTCGCCGATGGCCGGGCCGAGCTGGCCGGCGGCCGCGAACCCGACCTGCGCGTCGACGGCCTGCTCTGCACCGACCAGGCGACGGCCCATCGGCTCACGCACACCGGCCTCGTGCGCCCCGCGGCACCCGGCGCGCCCGGGCAGTGGGTTCGCGCCGAGCTGACGCCCGAGGGAATCCGCGTGCTGGACGTGAACTCAGCGGCCTGACGAGCGGGGGAAGGCCAGCACGGCACCGAGACTGAGCACCGCGACCCCGACCATGTAGAGCGACACCGACAGCGACGTGCCGGTCGAGGTCTGCAGCGCCGTCGCGATCAGCGGCGCGAACCCGCCACCCAGCACGGCGCCCACGGCGTAGGCGAAGGAAGCGCCGCTGTAGCGGAACCGCGGTTCGAACAGCTCCGCGAACAACGCCGACTGCGGTCCGTAGGTCGCGCCCAGGCCGAGGTTCAGCACCACCACCGCGACACCGAGCAGCCACGGCTGGCGCGTGTCGACCAGCAGGAAGAACGGGATCGACCACACCACCAGCAGGACCGAGCCCACGAGGTAGACCCGCTTGCGGCCCACGCGATCGGACCAGCTCGCCGCCGCCACGATGCTCACGAGCCACACCACGCTGCCGAGGATGATCTCGACCAGCATCGTCGTGCTGGACAAGTGGAGCACCGACGTCCCGTACGACAGCAGGTAGGCGAAGAACACGTACCCCAGCGCCGTGTTCGCGATGAAGCTCACCGCCGCCACCAGCACCTCGCGCGGGCGCTGCCGCAGCACCTCGACGATCGGGACGCGGCTGCGCTCGCCCGTGTCCCGCAGCCGCGCGAACACCGGGCTCTCGGCCACCCGCAGCCGGATCGCCAGGCCCACGGCCACGAGCACGAGGCTGACCAGGAACGGCACGCGCCAGCCCCACGACCGGAAGTCCTCTGGCGACAGGGCGCCCGAGACCACGAAGAACACCAGCTGCGCGAGGATGAGCCCCGCGGGCACCCCGATCTGGGAGAACGAGCCGTAGCGGCCGCGGCGCCCCTCGGGCGCGTGCTCGACGGCCATCAGCGCCGCCCCGCCCCATTCGCCGCCCGCCGAAATGCCCTGCAGCACCCGCAGCACCACGAGCAGCACGGGTGCGAGGACGCCCGCCGACCCGTACGTCGGCAGCACCCCGACCGCGGCCGTCGCGAGCCCCATCAGCACCAGCGACGCGACGAGCATCGCCTTGCGCCCCACGCGGTCGCCGAAGTGGCCCCACACGATCCCGCCCAGCGGGCGCGCCACGAACCCGACGCCGAGCGTCGCGAACGCCGCGAGCGTGCCCGACGCCGGCGACAGCGAAGGGAAGAAGAGCTTGTTGAACACCAGCGCGGTGGCCGTGCTGTAGATGAAGTAGTCGTACCACTCGATCGTCGTGCCGATCGAACTCGCCAGCGCCACGCGGCGCACCTGCGCGCCGCGGTCGAGGACCTGCTCCGCCATGCCCGGCTCCCCCCTTGTTGATCAAGGGCCGAGAGTAGTGGCGGCCGGGCGCCGGCGGCAGGTCCGGAAGTAAGTCAGCTTTTGCCCATCCGTACCAGCGACCCGAGCGACGCGTCCGGCAGGTAGGCGCGGGTGAGCGCCACCCCGATCCGCGGCAGGTCGGCCTCCTCGCGGTAGGCGAGGTACATCGGGACGTAGCGCGGGTTGAACTTCATCTTGAAGGTGTGCAGCGAGCGGAAGCCGTAGTACGGCTCCATCGCGCCGCCGAAGGAGTCGAGGAGGCGTTCGAGCGGCGCGGCCGGCGGGGCGTCCGGCGCGCGCGCCAGCGGGGCGCCCGAGAGGGACACGAAGCGGGCGCCTTCGGCGCGGAACTCCTGGCAGCTCGAGGCGATGAGGAACTCCACGACGGGCCGGAACCCGTTGCCGCGCCGGCGCATCACGTCGAGGGTCCAGCCGCCGATCCGGCCGTCGCCGCAGTACACCGGCAGCCACGACGTGACGCCCTGCACGACCCCTTCGGGATCGAGGGCCAGGCCGACGCGCGTGCGCGGGTCCAGCGCCTCGTCGACACCGCCGAGGGTGAAGCCCATCTCGGGCATCCCCTTGTCCCCCACCCACTCCTCGGAGATCGCCCGCACCTGCGCCACGAGCGACCACGGCTCGTCGGCCAGGGTCACGAGGCGGAAGGCGACGTTCTCCTTCTTCGCGCGGTTGAGGGCCGAGCGCACGTTCTGCCACGCCTTGCCGCGGAACTCCAGGTTCTCCAGGTCGACGATCGTGTCCTCGGCGACCTGCACGCGCGACCAGCCGAGCCCGTCGGTGACCGCGATCGTCTCGTCCGTGACCGAGAACAGGCACGGGATCAGCCCCGCGCTGTCGCACGCTTCCGAGAACGCGGTGATCGCGCCCGGGACCGCGCCGATCGGGTCGCCGAGCGCGATCGCGACGCCGGCGTGGCGGTGGTAGGCGAGGTAGGACTCGTCGTCGGGGAAGAAGTGGTAGTTCTCGGGCCAGGTGGTCATCCACGACAACGTGCCGCCGCCGTGGCGTTGCAGCAGCTCGGTCGCGGTGTCGACGTCGCGCGTGCCGAGCGCCCGCCGGCGTTTGCGCCGCGAGGGCACGCGGAACGCGCTGCGCGCCGCGACCAGCACGGTCAGTTCCGCACCCCACAGCACGGCGTCGGCGACGAGGAACGGCGCGTTTTCGATCGTGTAAGCCAGGCCGAAGATCTCCGCGATCACCACGAGCACGGCGATCACCACACCGAGCAGCACGATCAGCGACGCGAGCCCGACCGCCCAGCGCCACGCGGCGCGTTTGCCGCGGCGCAGGCCGTTGATCATCAGCGCGATGACGATCAGCACGATGGCCAGCTCCGGGATCGAGTCGGCCTGCCCGGCCGTCGACCCGAGCGGGCTGGGGCCCGGCGCGATGCGCACCACGACCTGCACGGCGCCGGCGACCACGAGGCCGGTGACCGCGAGCAGGCGCCACTCCCGCCGGCTCGGCCTGCCCAGCGAGCGCACGCGCCGGGGCCCGGCGAGGCGGCGCGCGAGCGGTAGCGTAGCCCCGACCGCGAGCAAGTGCTCGAGATCCGCGAGCGTGCCGACGTAGAGGATCGACACGCCGACGTACACGCACAGCAGCGCCCGCAGCCGCAGCCGCCACGGCGACTTGATGGTCGCGCTCACCACCGCGACCACGGCCAGCGCTCCCGCCGAGAAGCCGACGTCGGTGCGTGCGGCCAGTGCCACGGCCCAGTCCCAGCCGGTGGTGCGCAGGCCGAGCAGGACCAGCGCCGCGCCGAGGGTGGCGGCGAGCTGCGCGCCGACGGCGATCGCGGCCGTGCGGCGGGTGCCCAGCCGCGCTTCCGCGGGGCCGACCAGCAGGGCGAAGCCGCCGGCCACCGGCAGGTAGAAGATCGGCGTCAGTGCGAAGAACGGCCCGGTGAGGAACGTCCACCAGCGCCCGTTCTCCAGCGAGGGCAGGCCGTAGGAGACCAGCGGGAACCACTCGCGCGATGCCACGGCGCTCCACAGCGACCCGGTCGCGAGGCCTGCCACGACCATCACCAGGACCACCGCGGTGGTGAACGGGGCCCGCCGCCACAGCAGCAGGACGATCGACCGCAGGCGGTCGAGGAACTCGGGGTGTCTCGCGGGCTCGACCGCCGCGGCGTGCTGGGCCATGGGTCCCTCTCGGTCGCTCAGTCCGTCAGGACGGCGGTCCCGTCGATGTGGAGACGCGGGCGCGCGGGCGGCCCAGAGCGAGGGCGAGGACGGCGACCACGACGAGCACGACCCCGCCGATGAAGAACCCGAGCGCGTAGCCGAACAGCCGCGGCAAGGACAGCGTCACGTCGAGCTGCGCGTTCACCCCGGCCGAGCCGTCGGCGTTCATCACGACGGCCCGGTAGTCGCCGTCGCGCAGCTGCCACGTGAGATCGGTGGAGCCGGAGGCGACCCAGAACGGCTGCGTGGCCGGCGGCCGCACGGTGAGCGCGCCGTTGACCCGGGTGGAGTTCGCCGAGAACGGGGCGAGGTCGAAGTCGCGCGCCTGCTCGATCGCGGCGCCCGCGAGGTAGCGGTCCACCTCGGCGGCGGGCCCGATGCCGAGGAACAGGCCCGAGGTGTTGCCCCCGGTGGCGTGCACCGTGACCGAAGGTGCACCGAGGAAGCGCGTGAGGCTCGTCGAGTCGGTGACCTGCGCGGTGTCGGTCACGAGCGCGACGGTGGGCGTCGACACGGCGTGCTGGCCCGAGCGCAGCTGCCCGTTCGTGCCGAAGATCAGCAGCAGCACCCCGCCACCGATGGCCAGGCACACCCCGACGACGAGCACCACGATCGAGAGGACGATCACGGCCACGCGCGCCGGGCTGCGCCGCGGCGGCGACTGCGGGTAGGTGGCACTCATCGTCGGCTCCCCGGCTCGAAGACAGGTCCAGCCCGGACGATCCCCTGCGGCGGCGGCACGCGAATCCGTGAACTCACCAGTGTCCACAGTGGTCGGAAAGCGACGCGGAACCCCGTCGCGCCGGAAACTCACCCGTCGAGGTCGAGGCGCGCCAATTCCGTGCGCGAGGTGACGCCGAGCTTCGTGAACACCTTGTGCAAGTGGTACTCCACGGTCCGGCGGCTGAGGAACATCTTCGCGGCGATGTCGGGGTTGCTGGCCCCTTCACCCGCGAACCGCGCGATCTGCAGCTCCTGCGGGGTCAGCCGCGCCCACTGGGCTTCGTCGCGTTTGTGGGCGCTCTCGCCGCTCGCGCGCAGTTCGGTGGCGGCGCGCTCGGCCCACGCCGCGGCACCGGCGCGTTCGAACGTCTCCAGCGCGGCCCGCAGGTGCGCCCGCGACTCGCTGCGGCGCCGTTCGCGGCGCAGCGATTCACCGAGCAGCAGCTGGGTGCGAGCGCGTTCGAGCGGCTGGCGGCCCTGCGGGTCGAGCCGCACCGCGGCGCGGAAGCGGTCGACCTCACCGGACAGCAGGCCCTCGCACCGGCTCAGCGCCGCGGTCGGGCCCGGTTGCGGGCTGCCGCGCGCCCAATGGGCCAGCGCCGTCACGGATTCGCGCACGGCGCCGGGTTCACCCGCGCGCACGGCGGCCTCGACCAGGTCCGGCGTCGCCCACAGCCGGATCAGCGCGTGGTCGCCGGGTCCGCCGGGGGCCAGTGACCACAGGCGCGTCGCGGCTTCGGCGGGCTGCCCGGCGCCCAGCGCCAGCAGGCCGAGCGCCCAGTCGGCGCCCGCCGCGACCACCGTCAGGCCGCGGTCCGCGGCCACCCGGTGCGCCCGGTCGGCGGCGCGCCGGCAGGCCGGCCCGTCCCCGGTCCAGGCGGCGGCGAGCGCGAGGCTCACCAGCGCGAGTCCCACGTCGAGCCCGAGGTCACCGGCGAGCCGCAGGCCCTCGGTGGCGTTGGCCGTCGCCTCGGCCGGGCGCCCGGCGAGGACGTCGGTGAACGCCAGCCGGTCGAGCACCATCGGCAGGGCACCGACTTCGCCGCCGGCGCGGGCCCGCGCCACCGCCCGGGTGTAGGCCGTGCGGGCCGTGTCCACGTCGCCCAGGTACAGCGCGGCCCGCCCGGTCCACAGTTGCCGCACCGGATCGTCGTCGGCTCCCGCCGCGTCGACGACGGAGCCGAGCAGCCGGGCGCCCGCGTGCCAGTCGTCGCGGGCCAGGCTCGCCCACCCCGCGACGAGCCGCGACTGGTCACCCTCGCCCGCACACCGTTCGACCTCCGCCGCCAGCACCGGATCGCCGAGCAGGGCCGCGGCCTCGCCCGCGTGCACGAGCGTCGCCGGACCGTCCTCCGGCGTTTCCGCCGCGCTGCGCAGCAGCAGCCGGCACGCGGCCGCGGGATCGCCGGACCGCAGTTCGACCATGCCGCGCAGGAACCACCCGCGGCCGCGCACGGACCGTGGCGTGTCAAGCCGTTCGGCGGCGTCGAGCAGCGCCGCGACGCGGCCGTTCTGCCCGGCGTGCCAGGCGTCCTCGGCCGCGGCGACGAGCAGCGCCGCCCGGTCGGCGTCGGCCGTGCTCAGCTGCGCGGCGCGCTCCAGCGCGTTGGCCGCGGCCGCCGCCCCGCCGCGGGCCCGCGCCCGCGCGGCCGACTCCTCCAGCGCCTTCGCCAGCTCCGCGCTCGGCTCGAGCGCCGCCGCGGCGAGGTGCCAGGCCCGGCGATCGGTGTCGTGCGCGGCGTCGAACACCGCTCCGAGGGCGAGGTGGGCCGAGCGCCGGGCCAGGAACGTCGCGCCGTGGTACACCGCCGAGCGCACGAGGGGATGGCGGAACTCGAGCCGGTCGCCGAGCACGCCGACGAGACCCGCGCGCTCGGCTTCGTCGAGCCCAGCCCCGTCCGCGCCCGCGGCGCGCAGCACGGCGAGCAGGTCCCCTCCGCTCTCGGCCGACGCGACGAGCAGGAACCGTTGTGCCGCTTCGCCGAGCGCCCGAACGCGGGCGAGGAACAGGCGTTCCACGTCCCGGCCGGCGTCGAGCGGCACCGGCAGCGGGGCGCGTCCGGCGAGCTGGTCGGCGCTCAGGGAAGCCGGGATTTCCAGCAGCGCCAACGGGTTTCCGGCCGTGCCCGCTACGAGCGCGGCGCACACCCCGGGTGCGAGCCCCGGCGCCGCTTCGTCGAGCAGTGCCCCGGCGGCTTCGACGGCGAGCCCGCCCACGGCGAGTTCGGGCAGGCCGGGCGCGCGGAATTCCCGGCTTTCGCCCTCGCGAGCGGCGAACAACAGTGCGACCCCGTCCTCCTGCACCCGCCGCGCGACGAACGCCAGTACCTCCGCGGACCCGTGGTCGAGCCACTGGGCGTCGTCGACGAGGCACAGCAAACCCCGCTCGCCCGCGACCTCCCCCAGCAGGGACAGCGCGGCGACGGCGATGAGGAACGGATCACCACCGCGGCCCGGGGCGAGCCCGAACGCGCCGCGCAGGGCCGCCGCCTGCGGGTCCGGCAACAAGCCGGCCCGGTCGAGCACGGGGTGCAGCAGCTGGTGCAGCGCGGCGAACGGCAGCCGCACCTCCGTTTCCACGCCCGCGCCGCGAAGCAGCCGCATGCCACCCGCTTCCGCGGCCGCGTAGTTCAGCAGCGCCGACTTGCCGGCGCCCGGTTCGCCGCGCAGCACGAGCGCGCCGCTGCGGGAATCGCGGGCCGCCGCCAGCAATCCCCGGATCTCCGCGCACTCGGCTCCCCGGCCGTAGAGCATGCAGCGGATGGTAACCCCGGGTCCGGGCCGTCCCCGGCGCCGCGAGACCGGGCATCTCACGGATGCCGGGGCGCCGCGTGGCCGGGCAGCGTGGGCCGCACGAACCGAACCCCTCACCAGGCGAGGGCCCATGGGCATCGCGCACCTCGACGCCGTGGTCGTCGGAGCCGGCCTCGGCGGGCTCGCCACCGCGCTGCTGCTGGCGCGCGCCGGCGCGTCGGTGACCGTGCTCGAACGCGACCCGGACCCGGGCGGGCGCGGCTGCGGAATCCTGGTGCAGCCCAACGGGTTGGCGGTGCTCGCCGGCCTCGGCCTCACCGGTGCGCTCGAACGCGAAGGCCACGCGATGCGCGCCACCGCGCTACTCGGCACGCGCGGGTCGACGCTCGCCAAGCTCACCGTGCCCGGCTTCGGCCCGGGCCTCGACCACGTGCTCGCCGTGCGGCGGGGCCTGCTGCACGCCGTGCTGCGGAAGGCCGTGCGAGAGGAACCGGTGATCGACCTGCGCCTCGGCGCGACGGTGAAAAGTGCGGATCCGGCCGGGTCCGTCGAGCTCGAGTGGCACGGCCGCGGAAGCGTGATCGAGGCCGATCTGGTGGTCGGCGCGGACGGCGTCGATTCGACCGTGCGCGACGGCGGCTCCTTCGGCACCCGCCGGCGCGTCGACGGCGAGAGCTACGCGCGCGGCCTGGTGCCCCGCCGCGGCGACGACGTCGTGGGCGAGGTGTGGACCGAACTCGGCCTGTTCGGCGCGGCCCCGGTCGACAAGCGCACCTGTTACTGGTACGCGTGCGTCACCTCGCCCGCGGTCGCGAACGCCCTGGACTCACGCGACCTGGCCGCGTTCCAGGCCGCCTGGGCCCGCGTCTCCCCCGGCGCCGGCCACCTCGTCGCCCGCCTGACGGCGATCGACGAACTGCTGATCACCCCCACCACCCGCATCGACTGCTTCCCCTGGCACGACGGCCGGCTCGTCCTGCTCGGCGACGCCGCCCACGCCATGGCGCCGACCGTGGGCCAGGGCGCGAACTCCGCACTGGTCGACGCCGCCGTGCTCGCCGCCGGGCTGGCCGAGGACTCCGTCGACGCCGCGCTCTCGCACTACACCGACCGACGGCGCCCGGCGGTGCTGCGCGTGCAGAACCACGCCGACCGGCTCGCCCGGCTCTCCTCCCGGTCCTCACCCGCCGCCCGCCACCTGCGCGACTGGACCCTGCGCACGAGCGCGCTGACCGGCTCGTCCACCCGCCTCGTGCGAGCGGTCCAGCAGGAGGATCCGGCGGAACTGGTGGCGCTCGTCACGAAACTGACCGGCAGCTGACGCGTGTTCCCCGCGCCGTCGGGCTTTCCCGTCAGCTGTCGGTCTTGTGCAGCTTGAGCACGCGGCCGGTGACCGGGTTCGCCATCGCCCGCAAGTACGCCCGCGCGACCTCCGCGGCCGGCACGGGCGTGAACCCCGGGAAAAACGGGTGGTAGGCCACCGATTCGGTCAGCACCGTCGGGCTGACGCAGTTGATCCGCACGCCGCGCGGCAGCTCCGTCGCCGCGGCTTTCACGAAGCCCTCCACGAGGTGGTTCACCGTCGCGCCGATCGTCGCGGCGGGCGTGACCTCGTCGGTCAGCACGCCCGACACGAGCGTGAACGAGCCCCCGTCGGTGACGTGCGGCAGCGCCGCGCGCACCACGTTGACCTGCCCGAGTCCCTTCGACGCGAGCGAATCCGCCCACTGCTCGTCAGTCGCCTGCTCGAACGGCGCCGGGAACACCTCGCCGGCCGCGCAGGCCACCGCGTCGAACGACCCGAGCCGCGCGAACAGCCGCCGAAGGCTCGCGAGATCGGCGAGGTCCGCCTGGAACTGCCCGGACTTCCGCCCGACGGTCACGACCTCGTGCCCGTGTGCGGCCACCGTCTCCGCCACCGCCGCGCCGATCGTTCCCGTCCCGATGACCACTGCCTTCACGACTTCTCCTTGGTGTCACGTTATGCCACATCTGTCAGTAACTGACACATTCAGCGTGTCACGACACCTGGAGGTGCGTCCACCGGGGCCACGCCGAAACTCACGACACGAGGGCACTGGCCCGCGTCCTTCCGAGCCCACAGTGACGGCCGCAGCGAGCGCCGCTGGCTTGAATCGTTTAAACCAACCCGGTCCGCCGAGCGGCGTCAGCAGCCGCAGGACTCCCGCACGACCAGCGCCGGCGGGGCGGGCCGCTCGGTGTGCTCCGCGAGGTCGAGCACGCCGAGCTCATCGAGGAGCACCGCGCCCGCGTAGCGGCCTTCGCCGAGCGCGTCGACCGCGACCGTGGTGAGCGCGGGCGAGAACATCGCCGAGGTCGGGATGCCGTCGATGCCGACGACCCGGCACTCGCCGGGCCCGATCCCGGCTTCCGCGAGGGCGCGCAGCAGGCTCCACGCGAGCTCGTCGCTGTGACACACGAGCGCTTCGGGCGGCGACCCGCCGGCGAGCAGCCGGCGCGCGGTCGCGTAGGCCTCTTCCGGCGTCGGCGCCGTGCCCACCGCCCACCGCTGCGCGAAGGTCACCCCCGCGTCCGCGGCCCGTTCCCGCAGGCGCGCCAGCCGCACCCGGCGAGGCCGGGCCGCTTCCACACCACCGAAGTAGCCGACGGTGCGCACGTGGTGCTCCGCGAAGAGGTGGTCGGCCGCGAGGTCCGCGATCGCCTCGTCGTCCTGGTGCACGAACGGCAGCCCGGCGCCCTCGATGTCGCGGTTGACGAGCACGAACGGAAGCCCGGCAGCGTGCGCCGCGCGCAGATCGGCCGCCGGGGTGTCCAGCACGGGGATGACGACGGCTCCCGCGGCCCGCTGTTCGGCGAGCGTGCGCACGAGCTTGAGCTGCTGCTCGACACTGCCTCCGGTGTTGGCCAGCAGCAGCACGAACCCGTGCTCGGCCAGCACTTCCTGGACCCCGGTCGCCATCTGCGCGACGAACGGGTTCGTGATCACCGGGACCACGAGGCCGACCAGGTTGCTGCGGCCGCGCCGGAGGTTCGCCGCCGCGCGGTGGTAGACGTACCCGAGCCGGGCCGCCTCGGCGCGGACGCGTTCCCGCGTCGCGGGCGCCACGACCGGTGCGTCGCGGAAAGCCAGGGAGACCGTGGAGAGCGACACGCCGAGGGCGTCCGCGACCTGCTGCATGGTCACGGCACCACGACCGTCCCGCGGAGTGCGTGTCGCCACGGGGAGAACTCTCTCACGCGCCGGCGAGGTCCGGCACGCCGCCTCCGCGCCTGAAACGTTCAAAGAATCATGGCCCGGACTCTTGTGTCCCGCCGCCGGGCGGTGTCAGCATGAACCGGCTTTCAATCGATTGAAATCGATGAGGAGACGACGATGTCCCCCTCCGCACCTCCCGGCGCGCGGATCAGCGCGCCGCAAGCGTCCCGCTCGCAGTGGTACCGCACCGTGCTCGCGTGCGTGGCCGATTACCTCGACGCCGGCTCGATCGTCGGGGCGTCGGCCGCCCTCACCCTGTGGACGAGTGCGTTCGGGCTCTCCCCGACCGCGCTCGGCGTGCTGGCCGCCCTCGGCGTGAACGCCGGGTCGTACGCGGTCGGCTCCCTCATCGGCGGACGCCTCGGCGACGTGCTGGGCCGCAAGCGCATCTACCAGTGGGACCTGCTGGTGTACATCGTCGGCGGGCTCGTCCTCGTGTTCGCCGCCCAGGGCTGGATGCTGTTCGCCGGCCTGATCGTCATGGGGCTCGCGGTCGGCGCCGACGTGCCGACGTCGTGGGCGCTCATCGGGGAGATCGCACCCGACCGGGCGCGCGGGAAGTTCGTCGGCATGACGAGCGTGTTCTGGAACCTCGGCCCGGTCGTCACGCTCCTGCTCGCCTTCGCGCTCGCACCACTGGGCCTGCTGGGCACGCGGATCCTGTTCGCCCACCTCGTGCTCGTCGCGGCCGTCACGTGGCTGCTGCGCCTGCGCATGGCCGAATCGGAACTGTGGCTCGCCGCCAAGCGCAGGGCGGGCAGTGGCGCCGGCGAGCTCCGCCGGCTGTTCCGGCACTACTCGAAGCGCATGCTGTTCGTGTTCGCCGTCCACACGCTCGGGTCGATCGCGCTGGGCACGTTCGGCTTCTTCCTCCCCTACATCCTCCGCACGATCGGCTCGCAGTCCCAAGCCGCGAGCGTCGGGTTCAACGCGATCAACTTCGCCCTCACCGGGCTGGGCGTCGGCTTCCTCTACGTGCCGTTGATCGAGCGCGTGAACCGGCGGGTGTTCTACGGCGTCGCGGGGATCGTCGCGGTGGTTTCGGTGCTGCTGCTGGTGTTCCTCCCGCTGAGCAACCCCGCCGTGGTGCTGCTGTTCATCGTGCTGCAGGCCCTTTCCGCGGCGTGCGGCCAGGAGCAGTTCTACCGCCTGTGGTGCCAAGAGCTCTTCCCCACGATGAGCCGCGCGACGGCGCAGGGGCTGATCATCTTCGCGCAGAAGGTCGTCCTGGCCGTGTGGAGCGTGTTCGTGCCCGTCATCGTCGCCGCGAGCTTCCACGCCTTCACGTGGATCCTCGCCGCCGCGACGGCCGGCGCCGTGGTGATCGGTTTCGTCTGGATGCCCCGCAAACCCGCGACGCTGGAGGACGTGGCCTGAGGTGAGCGCACCCAACATCCTGCTGATCTTCTGCGACCAGCTGCGCGCCGACGCCCTGCGCGCCTACGGCAACCCGATCGGCCGCACACCGGTGCTCGACGACCTCGCCGCCGGCGCCGCCGTGTTCGACTGCGCCTACACACCGTCGCCGGTGTGCGTGCCCGCGCGAGCGGCCCTGCTCACCGGTGCCGAACCGCAGACCAACGCGTGTTTCGACAACGGCGACCCGATGCCCGCGAAGCCCACCTTCGTGGCGCAGCTGACCGATGCCGGCTACCGCACCCACGGCGTGGGCAAGATGCACTTCACACCCGACCCTCAGGACCTGCGCGGGTTCGAGACCCGCGACCGCGGCGAGGAGTTCGGCACCGCGCGGGACGACGACTACCTCGCGTTCCTGGCGGCCGCGGGCTACGGCTACGTCGAGCGGCCGCACGGCCTGCGCGACGAGATGTACTACGTTCCGCAGCTGTCCCCGGTCCCGGAGCACCTGCACTTCTCGCACTGGGTGGCCGACCGCTCGATCGCGTTCCTCGACTCGGCGCCGAAGGACCGGCCGTTCTTCCTCTGGTCGAGCTTCATCGCGCCGCACCCGCCGTTCGCGCCGCCGTCGCCGTGGCACCGGCTGTACGAACCGTCCCTGATGCCCGACCCGTTCGAACCGGCCGGCGGCGCCGGACTCCTCACCTCCTACGACCGGCTGCAGGCCCGGTACAAGTACCGCGACGGCGGCCGCGACCGGCGGTTGTGGCAGCTGATCCGTGCCTACTACCTCGCCTCGGTGTCCTTTCTGGACTACCAGGTCGGCCGGATCCTCGCCGCGCTCGAGCGCAGCGGTCAGCGCGACAACACCGTCGTCGCGCTGACCGCCGACCACGGCGAATTCCTCGGCGACTACGGCACCTTCGGCAAGCGGTCCTTCCTCGACCCCGCCGCCCGCGTGCCGCTGCTCGTCTCCGGCCCGGGCTTCACCGCCGGGCGGCGGCCCGACCCGGCGAGCCTCGTCGACGTCGCGCCGACGTTCCTGCGCGCGGCCGGCGCCGATCCGTCCACAGCGGACGGTCTACCGCTGCAGGAGCACCACGACGGCCGCACGGTGTACGGCCAGTTCCAGCACGGCCCCCGCGGCCTGTACGCGGTGATCGGCGAACGCTGGAAGTACATCTGGTCCGCGCCCGACGCGCGGGAGTACCTCGTGGACCGCCGAAGTGATCCGCGCGAGACGCAGAACCTCGCCTACCACGTCCGGGTGGCGGATGTGCTGCGCGCAAACCGCGACCAAGCCCGCGCGCATTTCACCGACCTCGCCGATGCCGATTTCGCGGCCGCCTCCGGCAACGCCGGGCTGGATCTCGAAACGTCCGCCGCGGACGCCGGGCTGGCCGCGCTGCGCGCCGTTTCGCTCGACCGCGACGCGTCGACGCTCGTCGTGCGGCCGGGCGGCTGGCCCGAAGCACCACCCGGCTACCGCCCCGAGGGCTGAGCGCTCAGGACGCGGTGGTGAACTGCGGCATCTGCGCCATGATCCGCTGCAGCTCGCGGTCGTCGGACACGCCCTGGAAGTCGTGGCGCGGGGTGTAGTGCTGTTCCAGCCGGGCGAGCTCCTCGCCGCTGAGGGTGATCTCCAGCGAGGCGACGGCGTCGTCGATCTGGCTCGCCGTGCTCGCTCCCACCAGGGGCGCGGCCACGACGGGCTTGCTGCGCAGCCACGCCAGCGCGACCTGCGCCCGCTTCACCCCGCGCGCCTCGGCGACCGCGCCGACGGCGTCCACGATCTTCCGGTCACCCTCGGCCGTGTGGGGCAGGTACAGCAGATCCGCGAACGGGTCGTCCGAGCCTCGCGCGGTCGCCTTCGCCTCGTGCCACGGCCGCGCGAGCCGGCCCCGGGCCAGCGGGCTCCACACGATCGTGCCCACGCCTTCGTCCAGGCACAGCGGGAGCATCTCGCGTTCCTCTTCGCGCGCCAGCAGGTTGTAGTGGTCCTGCATCGACACGAACCGCGCCCAGCCGTGCGCCCGCTGCGTGTGCAACGCCTTCGCGAACTCCCACGCGTGCATCGACGAGGCCCCCAGATAACGCACCTTGCCCGCCTTCACCAGGTCGTGCAGCGCCTCCAGGGTTTCCTCCAGCGGCGTCGCCGGGTCGTTGCGGTGGATCTGGTACAGGTCGACGTAATCGGTGCCCAACCGGTGCAGGCTGTGGTCGATCTCGGTCATGATCGCCTTGCGCGACAAGCCCTTCCCGTTCGGCCCCGACCGCATCGGGTGCCGCAGCTTGGTCGCGATCACCACGTCGTCGCGATCGGCGAAGTCCCGCAGCGCCCGGCCGAGGATCTCCTCGCTCGAACCCTGCGAGTACATGTTCGCGGTGTCGAAGAAGTTGATCCCCGCCTCCAGCGCGTGCTTGATCAGCACCCGCGACTCGTCCTCCCCCAGCGACCACACCGGATGCCCGCGCTCCGGCTCGCCGTAGGTCATCGCGCCGATCGCGATCGGCGACACGTCGAGACCCGTGCTGCCCAGCTTGACGTACTCCATGTCCTGCCCTTCGAGAGAAGAAACGGAGAGCTCTCCGCCACGTCTTCGAACGTACCGGAGAGCTCTCCGCAGGACAACGTCGCCCCCGTCACGACAGCGGCGGCACCTTGGCCTCCCCCGGTTTCCGGTCCGGCCGCAACCCCCGCCACGCCGTGTGGCGCAGCCGGTGGTCACCGGGGGTGAGGCGGCGGTAGACGACCTCGCCGACGAGCGAGGGGTTGAGCCAGTGGGCGCCGCGGGCGCGTTCGCGGGGCACGGCGTTCGCGAAGGGACTCGTGGGTCGTTCCAGCGGGGCCAGCGTTTCCCTCAGGTCGCGCAGCATCTGCTCGGTGAAGCCGGTGCCGACGTCGCCCAGGTAGAGCAGGTCACCCGTGACGGGGTCGTGCGCACCGAGCAGCAAGGCGCCGATGGTGCCGTCGCGGCGGCCCTGACCGGCGCGCCAGCCGCCGAGCACGACCTCGGTGGTGCGGATGAACGGGTGCTTGAGCCACTCCGGGCTGCGCCGGCCCGGGTAGTACTTCGAGGAGCGCGCCTTGACGACCAGGCCTTCGAGCATCGTCTTGCGCGCGACCTCCAGCAGATCGCCGGGGGTCATCCCCTGCGCCGACAGGTCGGTGTGGTTGTACGACGGCGTGATCGCGACCCGCTGCCGGTTCGCCGGCTCGAGCGCGTCCAGCACGGCGCGGCGCTCGTCGTAGGACGCGTCCAGCAGGGACTCGGTGCCGAGCAGCAGCACGTCGAACACGAAGTAGGACACCGAGCGCCCGGCGGTGTCGTGGTTCTGCAGCAGCCCGAAATCCGGGTGCCCCTGTTCGTCGAGGGCCACGATCTCGCCGTCGAGCACCGCCGGGCGTCCGCCCAGCGCGTCGCCGAGCACGCCGGCCAGCTCGGGGAAACGGCCGGTGAAATCGTTGTCGTTGCGGCTCGTCAGCACCGTAGTGCCGTCGGGGGCCACGCGCATGATCGCGCGGTAACCGTCCCACTTGAACTCGTACGCGTACTCCGGCCCGTCGCGCAGCGTGCCGCCGTCGGGCGTCGCGAGCATCGGCTCGATCCCGGCCGGCACGCGCGACCGCTCAGCACCACCAGCCACCGCGGCCTCCCGCCTCGAACGTCCCCTCGCAGTTCACGGTAGGCCGGAAACCGCGATCCCGCCGGAGACGTCCACTGTGGAGGCGTCAGCCGCCGTGCGTGCTCCCGCTCTGGTAGTCGGTGTAGGTGTAGGGGTTGTCGAGGACCTTCGTCTGCGGCACGTCGGGGTTCATGCCCTGCTGCCAGGCCTCCTCGCCCAGGCGCGAGCGCAGGTGCTCGACGGTCTGCTCCACGGTGCGGCGCACCGCCGGCAGGTCGACGTCGACGAGGCGGTGGTCGCGCTTCACGATCCGGCCGTTGACCAGCACCGTGTGCACGTCGCCGCGCTGGGCCTGGAACGCGATGTGCCCGTGGGGGTTGAGCACCGGGAACGACACGGGTGAGTTGTCGTTCTTCACCAGCACCAGGTCGGCCTTCTTGCCCACCTCGACGCTGCCGAGTTCGTCCTCGCGCCCGAGCGCCTTGGCGCCGCCGCGCGTCGCCCACTCCACGACCTGATCGGCCCGCAGCGCGGCGTGCGTGACGGTGTCGCCCTTCGCGTGCGCCTCCAGGTGCTCGCGCGAGCGGTCGGCGCCGAGCGTGGTGCGCATGGCGCTGAACAGGTCGCCGCTCCACCACACGGACGTGTCCATCGACAGCGACACCGGGATGCCGTGGGCGCGCAGGGCCCAGGTGGGCGGGTAACCCTGGCCGGCGCTCTGCTCGCTCTCCGTCGAGACCGACACCGAGCCACCGGTCGCGGCGATGCGGTGGTAGGAGTCCGCCGACAGCGAAGCGCTGTGCACGTAGATGGTCTGCGGCGTCATGAACCCGTGGTCGTGCATGAGCTTGATGCCGTCGTCGCCGGTCGCGCCCCACACGCCCGCGTGCGTGGTCACCGGCACGCCGAGCTCACGCGCGACCTCGAACGCGGGCTTCTCCGGGAACGCCGGGTCGCCCGTCACGTCGAAGGCGAGCTGGAACCCGAGCATCGGATCGCCCGGCACGCGCCGGGAGACGAAGTCGCGGAACTCGGGTGTCGAGGTCCAGTGCGCGGGCGCGTCCTGGATGTTGCCGTAGGCCAGCACGAACCGGCCCGGTACCGCCTGCAGGGCGTCGACCGCGGCGTCGGCGTGCTCGGTCGTCTGCAGCCCGTGGGACCAGTCGACGGTGGTGGTCACGCCGGCGTCGAGCGCCTCGACGGCCGAGAGGAGGTTGCCCGCGTACACGTCCTCGGGCCGGAACACCTTGCCCCAGTCGAGGTAGTACCAGACGAAGTACTGGGTCAGGGTCCAGTCGGCGCCGTAACCGCGCATCGCGGTCTGCCACATGTGCCGGTGCGTGTCGATCATGCCGGGCATCACGATGCCGCCGGTCGCGTCGATCTCGACGGTGCCCTCGGGGACGGCCAGGTCCGGGCCGATGGCCGTGATCGTGTCGCCGGTGACCAGCACGTCGTGGCCGGGGAGCACCCGGCGCGCGGCGTCGACGGTGAGCACGGTCCCGCCGCGCAGCACGACCGGACGGCCGGCGGTGTCGTCGCTGGGCTCGCTCATGGCTGCCTCTCCTCCGCGGTCTCGGTGGATTCCCGCGTACAATCGTCCGCTTGGCGGACATCGAGTGGGTGCGAACACCCTTTCGCACGCCACTGCCCGTGTCAATGCCCGGCTCACCCGCGGGCGCGCCCCCCGCCCGGACGTCGATGTCCGGCTCGCGGACACCGAGCGGCTAGGCTTCGCGGGGACCACGTCCGCCAGGCCGTCAGGAGGTCGTGCCATGCCACGCGAGGGAACCGGTCCGGACTTCATCGAGGCGCTCGCGCGCGGCCTCGAGGTGATCGCGGCGTTCGAGCCCCACCGGCCCTCGATGACCCTCGCCGAGGTCGCCACCGCGACGAAGCTGGCCCGCCCCACCGCGCGGCGGATCCTGCTGACGCTCGAGGAGCTGGGCTACGTGCGCACCGCCGAGCGCGGCTACTCGCTCACCCCCCGCGTGCTCGAACTCGGGGTGGCCTACGTGCGGTCGATGGGGCTGTGGGACGTCGCCCGCCCGCACCTGGAGAAGCTCGTCGGGCAGACGCACGAGTCGTGCTCGATCGCCCAGCTCGACGGCTCGGACATCGTCTACGTGGCCCGGGTTTCGGTCCCGAAGATCGTGTCGCTGGCCGTCCAGATCGGCACCCGCTTCCCCGCTTTGCCGACGTCGCTGGGCAAAGTTTTGCTCGCCGCGCTCGCCCCCGATGACCTCGACGCCGCGCTGGCGCAGCCGACGCGCTCGGGGCTCGTGCCGCGCTGGCGGCCGGGCCGCGCCGAGCGCGACGCGGAGCTGCGCGAGGTCCGTGCCCGCGGCTGGGCCCTCACCGACGAGCAGCTGACCCTCGGGATCCGGTCGGTCGCCGCGCCCCTGCGCGACGGCGCGGGCCGGGTGATCGCGAGCGTCAACGTCAACTGCCACGCCGCCGAAACGCCGGTCGACCGGCTCGTGGGCCACCACCTGCCCCTGCTGCTGCAGGCAGCCGGCGACATCAGCGCCGACTTCGCCCGCCTGCAGGACGTGCCGCACGTCGAAGTGCCCGCGGCATCCGGCGACCGCGCTTGACGCCCTGCGCCGCGCGGGCGCAGACTCTGGAGTGACCGCCTCAGCGGACACTGGTCCGACTGACGGACACAGCTGATGGAACCACCAGAGAGGCACGACATGGACGACTCCCCGGCGGGAGCGGGCCCCGGACCGCTGTCGGGGCTGCTGGTCGCGGACTTCTCCCGGGTCCTCGCCGGCCCGTACGCCACGATGCTGCTCGCCGACCTGGGCGCCGAGGTCGTGAAGGTCGAAGGCCCGCAGGGCGACGAGACGCGCACCTGGATGCCCCCGGTGCGCGGCGAGACGTCCACGTACTACCTCGGCGTGAACCGCGGGAAGCGCTCGATCGCGCTCGACCTGCGCGACGAGGCCGACGCCGCGCTCGGGCGCGAGCTCGCCGCCCGCGCCGACGTGCTCATCGAGAACTTCAAGCCCGGCGGTCTCGCGAAGTACGGCCTCGACTACGAGAGCGTCCGCACCGCCAACCCCGGCCTCGTGTACGCGTCGATCACCGGCTTCGGCTCCGGCGCGGGCAGCCACGTGCCGGGCTACGACCTGATGGTGCAGGCGATCTCCGGCCTGATGAGCCTGACCGGCGACCCCGCCGGCCCGCCCTACCGCGCCGGGATCTCCGTCTTCGACGTGATGGCGGGCAACCACGCCGTGATCGGCATCCTCGCCGCGCTGCGCCACCGCGACGCGACCGGCGCCGGGCAGCTGGTCGAGGTCAACCTGCTGTCCTCGGCACTGACCGGGCTGGTGAACCACAGCTCCGCCTACGCCGCCGGCGGCGTGATCCCCTACCGCATGGGCAACGCGCACCCCAGCGTCTTCCCCTACGAACCCCTGCCGACGGCCGACGACGACCTGATCGTCGCCGCGGCCAACGACGGCCAGTTCCGCAAGCTGTGCGCTGTCCTCGCCATCCCCGAGGTCGCCGACGATCCGAGGTTCGCGCACAACGCCGACCGCACGAAGAACCGCGAAGAACTGCGCCCGATCCTCGAGCGGAAGCTGGCCGAACGCGGCGCCGTCGAGTGGTTCGAAGCCCTCACCGCGCAGGGCGTGCCGTGCGGGCCCATCCAGACGATCGACGGCGGGTTCGCGATGGCCGAGCGCTTCGGCCTCGACCCGGTCGTCGAGGTCGGGGAAGGCGACCGCGCGGTCCCGACCACCCGGCACCCGCTGCGGTTCTCGGCGACGCCGGCCACCTACCGCCTGCCGCCGCCCGAACTCGACGAGCACGGCGAAGAACTGCGCGCCTGGCTCGCGCGAAAGGACGAAGATGGCTGAGCCCCCGGTGTACGAGACGGCGCTGGGCGCGTCGTCGCTGGACAAGATCACCTTGCTGGGGCAGGACCTCGCCCAGGACGTGATGGGGAAGGTCCGCTTCGGCGAGCTGGCCTTCTGGCTCGCGACGCAGCGCCGGCCGGCACCGGGTGAGACCCGCGTGTTCGAAGCCGTGCTCGCCGCGCTGGCCGACCACGGCTTCACCCCCACCGCGATCGTCACGCGCCTGACCTACCTGTCCGCGCCCGATTCGATCCAGGGCGCGCTCGCCGCGGGCCTGCTCGGCGGCGGCTCGCGCTTCCTCGGCGTCACCGAGGACTGCGGCCGGTTCCTGCACGGCGTCCTCACCGAAGCCGGCCAGGCGGGCGAACTCCCCGCCGACGACGCCGGCTGGGACGCGCTGGCCCTGGAGACCGTGCGGACGCGGCGGGCAGCGGGCGAATTCATCCCGGGGCTGGGGCACCACGTGCACAAGCAGGGTGACCCGCGTACCCCGCGCCTGCTGGAGATCGCGGCGGAGGAAGGACTCGTCGGGCCGCACCTGGCGCTGTTCAGCGCCATCGGCCGCGTGCACCCGCGGGTGCTCGGCAAAACGCTGCCGCTCAACGGCGCGGGCGTCTGCGGCGCCGCGCTGGCCGACCTCGGCCTCCCGCTCGAACTGCTGCGCGGGTTCGCACTTTTGGCCCGCACCGCCGGTCTCATCGGACAGCTCGCCGAAGAACTGCGCCACCCCGTCGCCAACGACGTCTTCCTCGCGGTAGACCTGAACAACCGGCCCGTTCCGCCGGACCCCTACGCGCCCGAACAGCCCTGACCCACCCGCCGCCCGGCCGAGAAAGAGGATCTCCATGGAGCTCGTCACCGAAGACAACATCACGGAACTGGCCGAGCAGCGGTGGGCGACCGCGCACGACCCGCGCGCGAAGGAACTGATGACCGCGCTCGTCCGGCACCTGCACGCCTTCGCGCGCGAGGTGCGACTCACCGAAGCCGAGTGGATGGCGGCCATCCAGTGGCTCACCGCGACCGGCCAGATCAGCGACGAGAAGCGCGAGGAGTTCATCCTCGCCTCCGACGTGCTGGGCCTGAGCATGCTCGTCGTGCAGATGAACCACCACTTCGCGCCGGAAGCCACCCCGGCCACGGTCCTCGGCCCGTTCCACATCGACGGCTCGCCGGCGCTGGACTTCGGCGGTGACATGTCCGACGGCGTCGAAGGCACTCCCCTGTACGTCACCGGTTCCGTGCGCTCGCTCGACGGCACTCCCGTCGCCGGCGCGCTGCTCGACGTGTGGCAGGCCGACGCGGAAGGCACCTACGAGTCGCAACTGGCGGAGATCGACGAGGCCCGGCTGCGCGCGAAGTACACGGCCCGCGCCGACGGCTCGTACTGCGTGCACACCATCGCGCCGAAGGGCTACTCGATCCCGATGGACGGCCCGGTCGGGGAGCTCATCTCGCGCACCGACATCAGCCACTTCCGCCCGGCCCACGTGCACTTCCTGGTGACGGCCGAGGGCCACGAGCCGCTCATCACGCACCTGTTCCAGGAAGGCGCCGAATACCTCGACAGCGACGTGGTGTTCGGCACCAAGCAGGAACTCGTGGTCACGTTCGAGCCGCGCGAGCCGGGCCCGACGCCCGACGGCGGCGAGTCGGCCGTGCCGTGGGTCGAAGCGCGCTACGACTTCTTGCTCCAGCCCGTGAACTGAACCGGCCGACGCGGCTCAGCCGGCCGGTCGCGTCGCCTCGCGCACGAACCGGATGGCGACCTCGCGCAGCTTCACGTTGGTGTTCTGGGATTCCCGGACGAGCCGCTGCATCGCCTCGACGTCGCTGATGCGGTGCGCGGCCATGAGGATGCCCTTCGCCTGCTCGATCACCGCGCGGTTGCGCATCGCGGTGTCGAGGTGGGCGGCGAGGTCGTGCGCGCGCCGGAACCGCCGCGTGGTGCGCAGGCCCGACGCGACCACGACCGTGTACAGCTCCAGGACTTTGCCGTCGAGCTCTTCGAAGCCGTGGCTTTCGGTGCTGAAGAGGTTGAGCGCGCCCGTGAGGGTGTCGTCGACGCGCAGCGGCGCGGCGAGGTAGCTGCCGATGCCCTCGCCGCGGGCGAAGGCCACGAAATCGGGCCACTCCCGGCCGGCGTGCGGAAGCGACATCCGCACGATCTCGCCGGTCGCCGCCGCGCGCAGGCACGGGCCGTCGCCTGTCGCGTACTGCGCCCGGTCGACGCGCAGGGCGATTTCGTCAGTGTACGCGGCGGTTTCGGGTTCCCCGTCGGTGATGACGGTGACGCTCGCGATCTCCGCCCCGGGCACCGCACGGACGGCGTGGGTGCACACGGCTTCGAGCGTCGAGGCGGTGTCGTCGCCGGTCTCGAGCGCCTCGGTGAGGTCCGTCATCGCGCCGGTGAGCTCGTCGAACGCGGCTCTGTCGTCAGTGTCCACTCGCGTACTTTAACCGCGCCCGCCCCCGCGAGGATCCGAAGATTCGTCGTCAGTGTCCACTCGCGTACTTCAACCGCGCCCGCCCCCGCGAGGATCCGAAGATTCGTCGTCAGTGTCCACTCGCGTACTTCAACCGCGCCCGCCCCCGCGAGGATCCGAAGACTCGTCGTCAGTGTCCACTCGCGTACTTCAACCGCGCCCGCCCCCGCGAGGATCCGAAGACTCGTCGTCAGTGTCCACTCGCGTACTTCAACCGTGGGCGCCCCCGCGAGGATCCGAAGATTCGTCGTCAGTGTCCACTCGCGTACTTCAACCGCGCCCGCCCCCGCGAGGATCCGAAGACTCGTCGCCAGTGTCCACTCGCGTACTTCAACCGTGGGCGCGCCCCTGCGCGGGTTTGCCTGCCACGCAGGCAGGGAAAGCCTAGGCTGCTGCTGGGGCCGGGATCCGCGGACGAGCGCACCGGCCGCACCGCGTCGAGGAGAAGGGACGGCTCCACCCATGGCGATCGCCACGATCAACCCCGCGACCGGGGAGACGGTCACGACGTTCACCGAGCTGACCGAAGCCGAGGTCCGGGACAAGATCGCTGTCGCACACGAACGGTGGCGCAGCTACCGCCGCACCTCGTTCGCCGAGCGCGCCGCGCTGCTGCACGCCACCGCCGACCTCCTGGAGAAGGAAGCCGACGACATCGCGGCGACGATGACCACGGAGATGGGCAAAACGCTCGCGGCGGCGCGGGCCGAAGCCCTCAAGTGCGCCAAGGGCATGCGCTACTACGCCGACCACGCCGAGGAGTTCCTCGCCGACGAACCGCTGCCCGACCCGTCCGTCGTCGGCGCGTCCCGGGCGCTGGGCCGGTACCAGCCGCTGGGTGTGGTGCTCGCCGTGATGCCGTGGAACTTCCCGCTGTGGCAGGTGATGCGCTTCGCCGCGCCCGCGCTGATGGCCGGCAACGTCGGCCTGCTCAAGCACGCGTCGAACGTGCCGCAGTGCGCGCTGTACCTGGAGGACCTGTTCCGCCGCGGCGGGTTCCCCGAGGGCTGCTTCCAGACGCTGCTGATCTCCTCGCGCCAAGTCGAGCCCGTCCTGCGCGACCCGCGCGTGGCCGCCGCGACGCTCACGGGCAGCGAGCCCGCCGGCCGCTCCGTGGCCGCGATCTGCGGCGACGAGGTCAAGCACACCGTGCTGGAGCTCGGAGGCAGCGACCCGTTCGTGGTGATGCCTTCGGCCGACCTCGACCGCGCGGCCGAAACCGCGGTGACCGCCCGCGTGCAGAACAACGGTCAGTCCTGCATCGCCGCGAAGCGGTTCATCGTGCACGCGGACGTTTACGACGAGTTCGCGCGGAAGTTCGTGGAGCGGATGCGGGCGCTGACGGTCGGCGATCCCACCGACGACACCACGGACGTCGGCCCGCTGGCCACCGAGCAGGGCCGCACCGACGTCGAGGAGCTGGTGGGCGAAGCCGTGTCCGCGGGCGCCGAGGTGCTGTGCGGCGGGAAGCGCCCCGAGGGGCCGGGCTGGTTCTACCCGCCGACGGTGATCGGCGGGATCACGCGTGACATGCGGATGTACACCGAAGAGGTGTTCGGGCCGGTCGCCTCGCTCTTCCGCGTCGCGGACCTCGACGAAGCGCTGGAAGTCGCGAACGCGACCTCGTTCGGCCTCGGGTCCAACGCGTGGACGCAGGACGCGGACGAGATCGAGCGTTTCATCGCCGACCTCGAGGCCGGGCAGGTGTTCATCAACGGCATGACCGTGTCGTACCCGGAGCTGCCCTTCGGCGGCGTCAAGCGCTCCGGCTACGGCCGCGAGCTCTCGTCGCACGGCATCCGGGAGTTCTGCAACCTCAAGACCGTCTGGGTCGGCTGAGCACGCGCGCGGACCCGGTGCGTCAGAGCACGCCCGGGTACGCGCCGCCGTCGATGAGCAGGCTCTGGCCGGTGACGAACCCGGCCTGGGCCGAGCACAGGTACGCGCAGGCGGCGCCGAACTCGGCGGGCTCGCCGAACCGGCCGGCCGGGATCGCCGCTCGCTGGCCGTCGGCGATCGCCTCCGGGGTCACGCCCGCGCCGGCGGCCGCCGCTTCCTGGCCCGAACGCAGGCGGCGGGTGTCGAACGAACCGGGCAGCAGGAAGTTGATCGTCACGTTGGCGTGCGCCACGGAACGCGCCACGCCCGCGAGGAAACCGGTGAGGCCGGCGCGCGCGCCGCTGGAGAGGTCGAGGCCCGCGAGCGGCATCTTGACCGAGCCCGACGTGATGTTGACGATCCGGCCGAACCGGCGCTCCACCATGCCGTCGACGACCCGCTGCACGAGCCGGATCGGCGTGGCCATGTTGGCGCGCACGCCGGCCAGCAGCGCCTCCTCGTCGACCTCGCGGAAATCGCGGAACGGCGGGCCGCCGTTGTTGTTCACGAGGATGTCGACGTCGCCGGCGGCCGCGAGCAGCGCGTCCTGCACGGCGTGGTCGTCGACGTTCCCCGCGACCGGCACCACCTTCGCGCCGGTGTCGGCCGCGATCTGCTCGGCCGCGGCGCGCGTCGACTCCTCCGACCGCCCGTTCACGACGACCGTGCAGCCCGCGCGGGCGAGCTCGGTGGCGCAGGCGCGCCCCAGCCCGAGGGTCGACGCGCACACCACGGCCGTGCGGCCGGCGATTCCGAGATCCACGAGTCCTGCTCCCCTGTCACGCCAACGGAAAACCGCTCCCGACCCTACCCGCCCGGCGGCGCCGGCGGCCGGGTGTCCGAGCGGGTGTGCCCGAATGGCCCGGGGAGCTCACTCGTCGAGGATCTCGCAGAGCACCTCGCCCTGCGCCCGGCTGTCGCCGACGGCCACCGCGAGCCCGGCCACCACGCCGGATTTGTGCGCCTTCACGGGGTTTTCCATCTTCATGGCTTCCACGACCGCGATCAGGTCGCCGGCCGCCACGCGATCGCCTTCGGCCACGGCGAGCTTCACGACCGTGCCCTGCATCGGGGTCGGCACCGCGTCGCCCGACACCGCCGCGGCCCGCGGCCCGAGCGCGACGGCCGCCGAGGCCGCGCGGATCTCCTCGGCCCGCTCGGTGCCCACTTCGGACAGACCCGGCAACGACACGCGCAGCGCGCGCCCGCCCACGGAGATCGTCACCCGGCCGTCGCCGGCCGGTTCGGCCGAGTACTCCGGCAAGTCGTTGACGAAGTCCTCTTCGATCCAGCGCGTGTGGACGGTGAAGCCGTTCTCCGCGGTGAACGCCGGATCGCGCACCACCGCGCGGTGGAACGGCACCACGGTGGCGAGTCCCTCGACCGTCAGCTCGGCCAGCGCCCGGCGGCTGCGGGCCAGCGCCGTCGCGCGGTCCGGTCCGGACACGATCAGCTTGGCCAGCATCGAGTCGAACTGGCCACCCACGACGGTGCCCGCCTCGACGCCGGAGTCGAGCCGGATGCCCGGTCCCTCCGGCACGTCGAACCGGCGCGCGGTCCCGGGCATCGGCAGGAAGCCGCGGCCCGGGTCTTCGCCGTTGATCCGGAACTCGAAGGCGTGCCCGCGTGGTGCGGGGTCCTCGGGGTGGGGCAGCGGTTCGCCGCGCGCGATGCGGAACTGTTCCTGCACCAGGTCGAGGCCGGTCGTCTCTTCGGTGACCGGGTGCTCGACCTGCAGCCGCGTGTTGACCTCGAGGAAGGAGATCGTGCCGTCGGTGCCCACGAGGTACTCGACGGTGCCCGCGCCGCGGTAACCCGCCGCCGCGCAGATCCGCTTGGCCGACGAGTGGATCAGCTCGCGCTGCTGCTCGGTCAGGAACGGCGCCGGCGCCTCCTCGACGAGCTTCTGGTGCCGCCGCTGCAGCGAGCAGTCGCGCGTGCCGGCGACGAGCACGGTCCCGTGCGCGTCGGCCAGCACCTGGGCCTCCACGTGCCGCGGGTGGTCGAGGTAGCGCTCGACGAAGCACTCGCCGCGGCCGAACGCCGCCACCGCTTCGCGCGTAGCCGATTCGAACAGCTCGGGGATCTCGTCGAGGTCCCGCGCGACCTTGAGCCCGCGCCCGCCGCCGCCGAACGCCGCCTTGATCGCCACCGGCAGCCCGTGCTCACGCGCGAACGCGACGATCTCGCCGGCCGACGCGACGGGTTCCTCCGTGCCCGGCACGAGCGGCGCACCGACGGACCGCGCGATGCGGCGCGCGGTGACCTTGTCGCCCAGGTCCCGGATCGCCTGCGGCTCGGGGCCGATCCACACGAGGCCGGCGTCCAGCACGGCCTGCGCGAACTCGGCGTTCTCCGAGAGGAACCCGTACCCGGGGTGCACGGCGTCGGCGCCGCTCACCTTCGCGACGTCGAGCAGCTTGTCGATGTCCAGGTAGGACTCGGCAGCCGTGCTCCCGTGCAGCGCGTAGGCCTCGTCGGCCAGGCGCGTGTGCGGCGCCCGCGCGTCCGGGTCGGCGTACACGGCGACGGAGGCCAACCCGGCGTCGCGCGCGGCCCGGATCACCCGCACCGCGATCTCGCCGCGGTTCGCGACCAGCACCTTCCGGAACTCAGGCAACGGAAACTCCCCTCTCCCGGATCCCGGGCAGGACCTCGGTGGCGAACAGGTCGATCACGCGGTCGCGGTCTTCGGCGGCGCAGGCCGGGGCGAACACCACGCGCTGGGCGCCGGCTTCGGCGAACTCCGCGATGCGCTCGCGCACCCGGGCCGGCGTGCCGAAGAGCAGGTAGCGATCGGCGTACGGCTCGAAGTCCTGGCGGTAGATCCCGCTGATGGCCGAGACGACCTCACGGCGGGCGCGGTCGCCGTCCCGGTCCACAGTGGACCACAGGTAGACACCGCCGGTGAGGTCCGCGGCTTCGCGGCCCTGCCCCGCGGCCAGCTCACGGACCTGCGTGAGGCTGTCCGCGAGGCGCTCGGGGGTGACCAGGTACGGCAGCCAGACGTCGGCGTGCTTCGCGGCCCGGCGCATCGCCGCGCGGCGACGGCCCCCGACCCACACGGGCGGGCGCCGCGCGGGCACCGGTTGCAGCTCCTGGTCCTCGATCGTGGTGAACTCCCCGTGGAACGTCACCCGTCCCCCGGCCAGCAGCCGGTCGAGCACTTCGAGGGCTTCCTCGGTCCGGCGGCCGCGTTCGGCGAGCGGAACGCCGACCGCTTCGAACTCGGGCGGGTGCTCCCCGCCGACCCCGACACCCAGCTCGAACCGGCCGTGCGAGACGACCGCGAGCGTGGCGACGAGCTTCGCGGCCAGCGCAGCCGGGTACACCGGCAGGATCGTGAGCGCGCTCAGCAGCCGGATCCGCTCGGTGGCGCCCGCCGCCGCGGCCAGCCCGACGAACGCGTTGGTGATCGGGCCGTGGAAGAACACGTGCTCACCGCAGCAGAAGTAGTCGAACCCGGCTTCCTCGGCGCGGCGGGCGAAAGCCGGGATCTCACCCGGATCGGCGCCGGGCGGGAACATCAGCCCGACGCGCATCACCGCTCCTCCGGCAGCCGGGCGAGCACGGCGCGCGCCATCCGCACGTGGACGTCGTCGACCATCTGCCCGTCGACGACCGCGACGCCTTCGTCCGCCGCCGCCAGCACGCCCCGCGCGTGCGCGACCTCGTCGGGCGCCGGCGTGAAGACCTCGTGCGCCAGCTCGACCTGACGCGGGTGCACGCAGATCTTGCCGGTGTACCCGATCGCGCGGCCTTGCGCCGCGTCGGCGCGGAACCGGTCGTCGTCGCGGATCGCGACCACGGCCTGGTCCACTGCGGACACCCCGGCGAGGTGCGCGGCGAGGCGGACCTCGCTACGGGCGTAGAGCACCTCGTCGCCGCGGGTGGTCCGCACGCCGCCGATATCGGCGATGTAGTCCTCGGCTCCGAAGTAGACGGAGTCGAGGCCGGCGCGCAGCAGTTCGCGGCAGTCCGCGACCCCGCGCACGGTTTCGAGCCCGACGACGATCGGCGCGTCGGGCCCGAGCCGCGCGCGCAGCACGTCGATCTCCTCACGCCGCTCGTACTTCGGCAGCACCACGCCGATCCCGCCGAGCCCGGCGACGGCCGCGAGGTCGTCGGCGAACCACGGCGAGGTGATCGGGTTGACGCGCACGAGCACGGTGGTGCGCGGGCCGGCGTCGAGCCCGGCCAGCGCGGCGACCGCCGTTTCGCGCGCTTCGGCCTTCTGCGCCGCGGGCACCGCGTCCTCGAGGTCGACCACGGCGGCGTCGGGCGCGAGCGCGGGGATCTTCGCGACCATCGACGCCTTCGAACCCGGCATGAACAGCAAGCTGCGGGGAATCAGTCCGTCCGTCATGGTCACACCGGGCTGATCAGGTGGTGGCGGCGGTGCCCCGAGCGCTCCCAGTTCCGGGCGGCCCGCAGGCGGCCCAGCAGCTCGGCGCGCAGCGCTTCGGGCTTCACCACGGTGTCGACGTGCAGTTCGCCGGCCAGCCGCAGGAGCGTGAAGTCCGCGGCCTGCTCCGCGACCCGCGCCTGCACGAACGCCTCGCGCTCGGCGGGGTCCTCGATCGCCGCGATCTTGTTGGCGTACACGGCGTTCGCGGACGCTTCGGGTGACATCGTGCCGATCGTCGCGGTCGGCAGCGCGATGGTCGCGCGCGGCTCGAAACCCGGCGCGCACATCGCGTAGAACCCGGCGGCGTAGGCCTTGCGAAGCACGACGCTGAACTTGGGCACCTCGGCGCTCGCCATCGCGGCGACCATCTTGGCGCCGTGCCGGATGATCCCCTGCCGCTCCACCGCGACGCCGATCATGAAGCCCGGCACGTCCTGCAGGAACACCAGCGGGATGTTGAACGCGTCGCACATCGAGATGAACCGCGCTGCCTTGTCGGCCGAGTCGACGAAGATCGCGCCGCTGCGCACCGACGGCTGGTTCGCGACGAGCCCGACGGTCTGCCCGTCGAGCCGCGCGAAACCGGTCACCATCTCGGTGGCCCACGCCGACTTGATCTCGAAGAAGCTGCCCGCGTCCACGAGCCGCAGGATCACGTCGCGCACGTCGTAGGCCGCGTTCGGGTCTTCCGGGATCAGGCCCTCGGGCCAGTCGAGCACCTCGGGCGCGGCGGGTTCGGCGTTCGCCGGGGGCGAGCGCCAGTCGTCGGGCAGGTAGGACAGCAGCAGCCGCGCGGCCGCGATCACCTGCCAGTCCTCGTCGAACACCTCGTCGCCGCACCCGGAGACGGTCGCGTGCATGACCGCGCCGCCCATCTCCTCGAGCGTGGTGTGCTCGCCGGTCACCTTCTCGGCGACGCGCGGCGAGGCCAGGTACATCGACGCGTTGCCCTCGACCATGCCGACCCAGTCGGTGAACGCCGGCATGTACGCGCCGCCGGCGGCCGAGGGCCCGTGCAGGCAGCAGATCTGCGGCACTCGCCCGGAGAGCTTGATCTGCAGCTGGAAGATCCGCGACGCCCCGCGCCGGCCCGAGAAGAACCCGAGCTGGTCGGTCAGCCGACCACCCGCCGAGTCGACGAGGTAGAACACCGGCATCAGGTCGCGGTCGGCGCGCTCGAGGATGCGCACCTGCTTCTCGCACGTCAGCTCGCCCCACGACCCGGCTTTCACCGAGAAGTCGTGGGCGATCACCGCGACCGGGCGGCCCTCGACCGTGCCGACGCCGGTGAGCACGCCGTCGGCGGGCAGCCCGTCGCCCGACGCGTCGGCGAGCAGCCCGTCTTCCACCCAGCTGCCCGGGTCGAGCAGCAGCGCGATCCGCTCCCGCACCGGGAGCTTGTTCGGCCACCGGCTCGCGTCGCCGCCGGCGAGCGCGGCCTGCGCGGCCTTCTCCAGCTCGGCCGTCACCTCGCTCATCGCCGCGCCGCCGCTTCCGTGACCACCAACGTCTTCAGCGTCGCCGCGAGCACGGTTTCGTCCCGCTGGTTGAGGATCCGGAACGCCGAGGTGACCACGCCCCTGCCGTCGCCGCGCGGCGTCAGCTCGGTCACCTCGGTCTCGACGCGGATCGTGTCGCCGACGCGCACCGGTGTGACGAAGCGCAGCTTGTCGATGCCGTAGAACGCCTTCATCGCCTCGGGCCGGAACGTGACCAGGCCCAGCGCGACCGACAGCGACAGCGCACCGTGCGCGACCCGGCCGCCGAACACGGGGTCCTGGCCGAAGTACTCGGCGTCGGTGTGCGCCGGGTGCCAGTCGCCGGTGAACATCGCGAACTGCACGATGTCGGTCTCGGTGATCGTGCGGGCCCGGCTGACGTGCCGGTCGCCGATCTTGATCTTGTCGAAGTACTCGGTGATCACGCCTGGTCCCCCGTCGGTTCGCGGTGCATCAGCCCGGTGCGCCGCGCCCGGCACACGAGCTCGTCGCGCTGGTTGTACGCGCGGTGCTCGAACACCACGATCCCCGCGCGCGGCCGCGACTTCGAGGCGCGGGCCTCCACGACCTCGCTCTCCACGCGGATCGTGTCGCCGGCGAACACCGGCTTCGAGAACTCCACATCGGACAGTCCGAGCTGCGCGACGATCGTGCCGAGCGTCAGCTCGTACACCGAGAGCCCGACCACCAGCGCGATCGTGAACATGCTGTTCACCAGCGGCTTGCCGAACTCGCTGCGCGAGGCGTAGTCGGCGTCGAGGTGCATCGGCGCCGGGTTCATCGTCATCGTGGTGAACAGCACGTTGTCGGTCTCGGTGACGGTGCGCCGCGTCGCGTGGTGCACGACGGTGCCCACCGTCAGCTGTTCGAACCACCGGCCCGAAACCGGGCGCTCGGTGTCTGTGCTCATGGTCTTCCTTCCGTGCTGGGTCACCGGCCGGGTCGCGTCAGAGTGTGCTGAACCGGGGCTGTCTGCGCTCGGCGAAGGCAGCGAGCCCCTCGCGGGCGACCGGCCCGGCCAGGTGCGCGAGCAGCGTCTCGCGCTCGGCCGTGATCGCCGCGGCCGGCTCGTCGGCGAGTGCGGTGCGGTGCAGGCGTTTCATGCCCCGCAACGCGTCGGGGGCGTGGCGCGACAGGCGGGCGACGAGCGCGTCGACGGCGTCGTCGAGCTCGGCCGCGGGCACGGCACTGCTCACGAGCCCGAAGCTCGCTGCCGTGGCCCCGTCGACGATTTCCCCGGTGTAGAGCAGCCTTCGCGCGATGGCCGGCGCCACGGCGTGCGTGAGCCGCACCGAACCGCCGGCGCCGGGCAGCAGGCCGTACTCGAGGTGGCGGTCGCCGATCCGCGCCGTTTCGCTGACCACGGCGAGGTCGCAGGCGAGCATGATCTCGCAGCCGCCGGCGACCGCGTAGCCGTCGATCACGCACACGGACACGAACGGCGCGGCCTCCAGCCGGTCGAGCGTCACGCCGATCGAGGTGATGTAGGCGCGCACGGCGGCCGGATCGTCCAGCACCGAGCGCAGGAACTTCAGCTCCGCACCGGCCGACAGCGTCCCGCCCCGCCCCCGGACCACGACGACCGAGCAGCCTTCGGCCGCCGTGATCGCCCGGTCCAGCCCGGCGATCACCTCGGGACTCAGCGCGTTGCGGGTGGCTTCCTGGTCGATCGTGATGCGGCCGACCGGTCCGTCGACGGCGAAGGTGACGGCCTCACTTCTTGATGACAATGCCCGCGGCCTCCCGGTCCCACAGCTCGCCGACCCGCTTCGCGGCGGCGGTCTTCAGCTTGTACTTCTCGATCTTCTCGCTCGGTGTCTTGGGCAGCCGGTCGATGAACTCGAGGTAGCGCGGCACCATGAAGTACGGCATGTGCTCGTCGCAGAACGCGATGATCTCCTCGTACGAAGCGGAAGCGCCGTCCTCGGTGACGAGGTAGACCATCAGGTCGTCCTCGCCGAGCTCGGACGCGACCGGCACCGCGGCGGCCTCGAGGATCGCGGGGTGCCGGCAGACGATCGTCTCGACCTCGTAGGCCGAGATGTTCTCGCCGCGCCGGCGGATGGCTTCCTTCTTGCGGTCGGAGAAGAACAGGTACCCGTCTTCGTCGAGCGAACCGCGGTCGCCGGTGTGGAACCACAGGTCGCGCGTGGCGCCGACCGTGGCCTCCGGCATCTTGTAGTACTCCAGCATCGTCGTGCCGGGTTCGTTGGGGCGCAGGCAGATCTCCCCGACCTCGCCCGTGGGCAGCGGCACGCCGTCGTCGTCGAAGATCCGCACGCTCATGTCGGGGCGCACCCGGCCGGCCGAGGGCACCTTCTCCAGCGGGTCGTCCGGGGTGAACGCCGTGACCGCGCAGTTCTCCGTCATGGCGTAGACGGAGGTCACGCGCGTGCCGTAGCGCTCGAGGAACCCTTCGGCCAGCTCGCGGGAGTTCGGCACCATCATGCAGATCCGCACGGAGTGGTCACGGTCCTGTTCGGACGGTGGCTGCTGCCAGATGATGTTCGCCATCGCGCCGAGCGCGTTGAACACGGTGGCGCGCGATTCGCGGATCTGCGACCAGAACCGGCTGGCCGAGAAGTGCGGGTAGAGCGCCACGGACGCCTCCGCCCACAGCGCGGCGTACACGGTGTACCAGAGCGCGTTGCCGTGGAAGACGGGCAAACAGGTGTAGAGCACGTCGTCCTGGCGGTAACCGTTGAGCGAAGCCATCTGGTGGCCGACCGCGTGGCCCTGCGCCTGCGGGCAGATCGCGCCCTTCGACGGGCCGGTGGTGCCGGAGGTGTAGAGGATCAGGTGGGGATCGTTCCAGCGCACGGGTTCCGCGAGGCGCGGTGGGGTCGGCGGCGCTTCGTGCAGCGTGGCCAGGTCGTGCGTCGCGATGCCGTCGAGCGCGGCGAGCAACGCGGGGTCGGCGCCGAGCCCCAGCACCGTGCGCACGGCGGGGACCTGCGACAGCACTGCGGCGACGCGCGGGAGCAGCTCCCCCGCCACGCAGATCGCCGTGGCATCGGACTGGTCCAGGAAGTAGCGCAGCAGCTCGCCCTTCGCGGCGGTGTTGAGCGGCACCGCCACGGCGCCGAGCTTGCCCAGGCCCCAGAGCGTCCACAGGAACTCCGGGCCGTTGGGCATCATCATCGCCACGTGGTCGCCCCTCGTGATGCCGAGGTCCGCGAACCCGTTGGCGTAGCGGTTGGTGATCTCGTCGAGGTCCCGGTACGTGTAAGTGCGCCCGGCCCAGTGGAGGAACGGCCGGTCGCCGACGCGGGCGGCTTTGTCGGCGAGGATGTGCGCGGTCGTCCTCTGGTCGATCTCGTAGTAGCGCATCGTCGAGCTGCCTCCAAGTCTCTGCCCCGGACGCTATCCGGCCAGGACACGATTGGTCAACAAACAGTTGTTGCAAGCGGTGTGCCCATCGACTCGTCACTCGCCGTAGTGTCTAATGGGGCTCGTGCCCGAACGAGCCACCGACTACGTGACGCCGATCGTCGAAATCGCCGCGAGCCTGTTCGCCCGCAAGGGCTACCACGGTACGTCGATGCGCGACATCGGGCGGGAGGTCGGCGTGCACGCCGGCAGCCTGTACGTGCACATCCAGAGCAAGGAGGACCTGCTCGAGGCGATCGTGCACAGCATCATGGAGCGCTCGGAGCGCGACATGGAGGAGATCCTCGCCGGCGGCGGCACCGCCACGCAGCAGCTGCGCCAGGTCGCCGCGCGCGACCTCAAGCTGATCGCCGAGAACAAGGAGTTCGCCACCGTCTTCTTCCACGAGTGGCGCAACCTCTCCGAGCCGCGCCAGCAGGCCGTCATCGCCAGCCGCGACCGGTGGGAGACGGGGCTGCGCAGCATCATCACGCGCGGCATCACCGACGGCGAGTTCCGCGCGGCGGACCCGCGCATCGCCGGCATCGCGCTGACGAGCATCCTGAACTGGGCGTACGTGTGGTACTCACCGGAGGGTTCGCTGACCACGGATCAGCTGGCGGAGCAGTTCGCGGACCTGCTGATCAAGGGGTTGCGCGCGAACTGAGTGCTCCAGCCCATCGAGGTTGTGGTCACCGTCTCGCGCCCGGCAGCGACCGTCCGGACGGACCTATGATCGCGGCATGCTCGATCTTTCCCCCGACCAGCTCCTGTCCACCACCCGCGCGGTCCGCAAACGCCTCGACTTCACCCGCGACGTCCCCGACGACCTCATCCGCGAATGCGTCGCACTCGCCCTGCAGGCCCCGGCCGGCTCGAACGTGGTGACCGCCCGCTTCGTGATCGTCCGAGACGAAGCCAAGCGCCGCGCCATCGGCGAGATCTACGGCTCCATCTACGCCAAGTACAAGGCCTCCCCCGGCTACCCGGGCAACAACGCGGGCGCCACCGAGCGCGACCGCGTGCAGTCCCGCGTCGCCAGCTCCGCCGACTACCTCGGCGAGCACATGGGTGAGGCCCCCGTGCTCGTCCTGGCCTGCAACGAAGGCCCCGACCGCGCCTCGGCGGCGGCCGGCGTGTCCAACGTCCTGCCCGCCACGTGGAGCTTCATGCTCGCCGCGCGCGCCCGCGGCCTCGGCACCGCGTGGACGTCGATGCACGTCGCGCGCGAACAGGACGTCGCGGACGTGCTCGGCATTCCGTACGAGACGGTCGCGCAGGCCGTGCTGACGCCGCTGGCGTTCACGAAGGGCACGGACTTCCGCCCGGCCTCCCGGCCTGCTCCGGACGAGGTGACCCACTGGGACCAGTGGTGACCACCGCCTGACCAACGCCGGCCTGGAATCGGCATCGATTCCAGGCCGGCGCCAGGACTACCTGTTCGACTTCGGCGGATTCAGCAGCGCCAGACCCGAAGGGTTGTCGCCCGACCCCGAAGCCCGGAACTCGTCACTCGCTTTACCCCAACCATTGATCTTTTCCCAGTTGGCTGTGCTGAGTTTCTCGTCTTTGTTATTCGCGAAGTAATCCAGGTGATTTTTGGCGACCGGGTCGAACCGGCCGGCTTCGGCGACGTGCATAGCGGTGACCCGAAGTGCGTCCGTCGATCCCTTGGCGCTGTTCGACATGTCATCCACGGCGTTCGCCAAGGTGTTGGGGCCGAAATTCTGATTGTACTTTTCGTTGGGAGGATACGCGATCGATCCGATGTCCGGCTTGTGTACAGCTCCGGGCGCTGCATGGTCCGGATTGATCCGCACATCCTTGTGATACTCGTGCGTCGGATCGTAATGGAAAATGTCGGCGCCGCCACCCTCATCCTTCTTGAGGTACCCGACGATGTAGCCGTTTTGTTTGTCGACCACCATCTTCAGCCCGGTGTCCCCGTCCGGCCCCTCGAAGCCGAGCTTTCCTACGCCGACGTGCGCGTACTGCTGCTGCTGGCCGGGCAGTTTGGTCAACGGGTGCGGCCCCGACCCCTTCTGCCAGCCGAGTTTCTCCCGGTAATCCTTTACGACTTTCCCGAACTCCTGGGCTTGACACTGAGTAAGGCCCAGCGGGTCGACCCAGCCGGTGGGGTTGCGCACGTAGTTCTGCGCATTCGGCCCGGGGGCGAGGCCGAGCCGGTCGTTGCTCGTGTAGCGGCCGGTGGCGGGGTCGTAGTAGCGGTGGAAGTTGTGGTGCAGGCCGGTTTCCGGGTCGTGGTACTGGCCGGGGAAGCGCAACGGCGTCGCGGCGCTCGCGCCGGGCTGCGCGCCGCCCCACAGGGTGGCACTGGCGTGGTAGGCGAGGGTGCCCTGCGCGTCGACCAGTTCGGTCGGCGTCCCGACCAGATCGGTCACGACGGCGAAGAAGCGCTGGTCGACCCACTGCTGCGAGCCACCCGGCGCCGGTACGCGCTCCGTCTGCCCGATCACCCGCAGGCCGTCGGGTGCCCAGTCCCACACGAGCGCGTGGCGTCCATTGTGGACCTGCTCGACGAGTTCCGCGCCGTCCCAGCAGAACTCGACTTGCTCCAGCACTTCCCCGCCGTCGCCGCCGAGCCGCTGCTTGGCCACGCGCCGGCCGAGCCCGTCGTGCACGTAGCGCCAGCGCTGCCCGTCGGGGGTGATCACGCCGACGAGCCGGTCGTCCGCGTCCCACGTGTAGTGCCACGCGTCCACCACGCCCGGTGTGCGTTCCACCTGCCGCCGAACCACCCGGCCCTCGGCGTCGTACTGGTAGCTCACCGCGCCGGCCTGTTCGAGCAGCGTGCCCGCGTACTGCCGTGCACCGCGAGCCTGCTGATGGGCCGCGTCCGCGACGGTCGCCGCCGGGGCGACCGGCCAGTCGGCCTCCACGATGTTCCCGGCCGGGTCGTAGGCGTAGCGCTCGGACCAGCCGGGCCCGGTCACCCCCAGCACCCGGCCGAGCGGGTCCACGTCGAGCTGACGTGGCCCGGTCACCCGGTCCTGAACCGTGGCCAGGTGGCCGTCCGGCCGGTAGCCGTAGGTGCGCTGCTGCAGCACGCGATCCCCGGCGGCCGCGAGCGTCTGCGTCCGCAGCTGGTGGGCTTCGTCCCAGGACTGGACCAGCCGCACGGCCGGGCCCACCTGCCGCTGGACCTCCCGGCCGAACGCGTCATAGCCGAACCGGACCAGTTCACCGGCGGTGCGCAGCGACAGCGGTCGCCCCGCGTGGTCGTACTGCCAGGTGCTTTCCGCGCCGGACGGCGTCCGCCGCCAGACCCGGTTGCCGACCGCGTCGTAGCGGAACGCCAGGGTCCGGCCGTTCAGCTCTTCGCTCAGCACGCGGCCGAGGGCGTCGTAGCGGATCTTCAGGTCGGTGTCTTCGTTCGTGGCCTGGGTGATCCGCCCGGCCGGGTCGTAGGTGTAGCGCGTCACCGACTGGTCGCTGCGGCGCTCGATGATGTTGCCCACCGCGTCGTGGGTGAGCCGCACGGTCTGGCCGACCGCGTTGCTGTACTCGACCAGATCACCCGCGGCGTCGTGGACGTACCCGATGGCCCGGCCGTTGTAGTCGGTCTCCCCGACGAGCCGGCCCGCCGCGTCGTAGGTGTAGCGCCAGACCAGGCCCTGCTGGTTGGTCACCGACGTCAGCCGCAGTTCGGTGTCGTAAGTAAAGGCCAGCCGGCTGCCGTCCGGCGCGGTGCGCGCCACCTCCAGGTCGAAGTGCGCGACCTCGGTCCGGGTGACCGCGCCCTGCGCGCCGGTGGTCTGGCGCAGGTTCCCCTCGCCGTCGTAGGCCAGGTTCTCCGTGGTCCCGTCGGGCAGCGTGCGCGACAGCAAGGCGCCCTCGACGCTCCAGGCCAACCTGGTGACCCCGCCCAGCGGGTCGGTGATCTCCGCCGGCCGGCCGAGCTGGTCGTAGCGGTAGCGCGTGGTCGTGCCGAGCGAGTCGACGACCGTGACCGGGAGCCCGGCGACACCGTATTCGACCCGGCGCGTGCGGCCGAGGGCGTCGGTGACGGTGCTGGTGCGGCTCTGCGCGTCGTAGGCGTAGGTGGTACGTGCCCCGCTCGGGTCGATCTCGGCGCTCAGCCGGCCGGATTCGGCGTACTCGCGCCGCCACACCGCACCGTCGAAGTCCACAAAGGTCACCGGCCGGCCCGCGCCGTCGTACTCGGACCGGGACCGGCTGCCGTCCGGCCGGACCACCGCGACCAGCCGCCCGGACGCGTCGTGCTCGTAACGAGTGGTCCGCCCCAGCGGATCGGTGGTCGCCAGCAACGCCCCGTACTCGCCCCACTCCGACGCCGTGACGTGGCCCAGCGGATCGGTCTGCCGGATCACCCGCAGCTCTTCGTCCAGTTCGAACGTCGTGGTCTGGCCGAGCGAATCGGTGGCCGTGGTGACCAGGTTTTCCCGGTCGTAGTCGAACGTGTAGCTGAGGTAGCCGTCCTTGCCCTCGGTCTCGACACAGCGGCCCTCGGCGTCGTACCGGTAGCGGTAGGACATGTCGTTGCGGTCCTGCCAGCGGACGATCCGCCCCTCGGCGTCGTAGCCGAACCGCAGCGACTGCCCGGAGGAGTTGACCACCTCGACCAGCCGCCGCTGCTCGTCGTAGCCGTAGCGCACCAGCACGACATCCGAGTCCCCGGCCGCCGGGTCCGAGGGAAGCAGCCGCACCGCCTCGATCAGGCCGTCACCGGTGTCCACCGCGATCCGGTACCCCGCCGAGTGCGCGATGCCCACCAGCACGCTGTCCTCGTTGCGGACGAACTCGATCTGGTTGCCTCCGCCGTCACGGATCCCGCTGATCGCCAGCCGGCCCGTGCCGTCGTCCTGGAAGTGCAACACCTGATCACGGTCCAGGCACGCGATCGCGTAACCGCCCTCGGTGCGCATCAGCGGCCACCGCGGACCGGAATCGGGCAGCACCCCCAGCCCGTCACCCTCGGGCAACGGGGTGCTGTAGTTCAGCAACATCCCGTCGTCCGCGGCGAAGTAGAACCCGTCCGGCTCCACGTCCAGCCGCTGGTCCACAGTGGACGCCCAGCCGGTGCCGAAGTACCCGCCCAGGCGATGCGTCGACAAGTGGGTCCGGGCCAGCACCAGCGGCAACGTCGCATTCAGTTCGACGTCCTGCTGCGTCATGATCATCTGACCCGTGGCGACATCGATCGGGTCGCCGCAGGTGGGCTTGGTGTCCGCGGGCTTGTTGTTCGCCTTCGGATCGGTGTTGGCGTCCTTGACCGAAGTCGGGCCCGTGTCGCCGCTCTTGCCACCGCTCTTGGGCAGCCCCTTCGGGGTGCCTCCCCCGCCGCCGGGGGCCGGGTCAAGGCCTTTGGGAGTCGGTTCCGGGTCCGGAGTGCTCTTGGCGGGCGGCGGGGCGTCGCCCTTCGGAGGCGGCGGAGTATCGCCACCACCCGCGCTGGACGAGTGCGTCGAATCGTCACCACCCGACTTGGCCGGCGGCGGGGTGTCACCACCATGGCTGCCACCACCACCGGCGCTGGACGAGTGCGTCGAATCGTCGCCGCCGGACTTGGCCGGCGGGGTGTCGTCACCGCCGGATTTGGCCGGTGGTGGGGCGCCGCCACCACCACCCTTGGGGGTGCCGCCACCACTGCCGGCGGGCTTGGGCGGGTCCTTCGGCATGGCGCCGGCGTCGCCGCCCTTGCCGGCCGAGGAAACCTTGCCGCCCTTGATGTTCTTGAGTGCCTTCGCGGCGTCCTCGAAGAGGGTGCCCGCCTTCTTCAGCAACGGGATCAGCGCCTTGAGCGCCTTGACCAGCTTGGTGACGATCGAGGTGATCTGCGACGCGGTCTTGGCCACCGCGCTGATCACCTGCGGCACGACCCACGCCAAGCCGATGCCGAGGGTGAACAGCACCTGCAACGCCCAGCTGATCAGGTGCCCGACCAGCTCCGAGATGATGTCGCGCACCAGCGTCCGCACCGCGGCCACGACCTCGCCCGCGGTTTTCACCCCGGACGAGGCACCTTCGCAGCCCTTCTGCGCCGACTGCAGAAGCGTCCCCAGATCCTGGGCCCGCTGCCGGTAGGCATCCGACGCATCCCCGGACCAGGACTGCAGATCCGACATCACCGCGCTGTTCAGATCCGAGGCGACGCTGCCCAACTC
>NZ_JBITBT010000044.1:0-43267 GCF_044452505.1 Amycolatopsis sp. NPDC051903
CCGGCCCCCCCCCCCCCGGCGTCCTCCCGCGCCCGCGCCCCCCCGGCGCCAACCGCGGTGCGCGCCCGTTTGGGGGGGGGGGGGGGGGCCCCGGGGGGGGCCCCCCCCCCCCCCCCCCCACCCCGGTGATCTTCGCCATGGCGCCACTGGCGCCGTCACGAGCGGGAATCGTGGGTGGGTACCGTTGACGTGGTCAGGTGCCCTTACGCACGACAGGTGGTCCAGTGAGCGCTTTCCCCACGCCGGAGCCGGATCCGCGGCGGTGGCGGGCGTTGTGGGTCTGCCTGATCGCCGGGTTCATGACCCTGCTGGACGTCAGCATCGTCAACGTCGCGCTGCCCTCGATGGAGCGCGGGATCGGCGCCACGCCCGCCGACGTGTCGTGGGTGGTGTCGGGGTACGCGCTGACCTTCGGGCTCGCGCTCGTGCCGGCCGGGCGGCTCGGCGACGACTACGGGCGCCGGAAGATGTTCCTGCTGGGGCTGGCGCTGTTCGTGGTGACGAGCGCGCTGTGCGGGGCGGCGCCGAACGCGACGTGGCTCGTCGTCGCGCGGCTGGCGCAGGGCATCGCGGGCGGGCTGCTCAACCCGCAGGTCATCGGCATGATGCAGCAGCTGTTCTCGGGCCGCGAGCGCGGCAAGGCGTTCGGTGCGTTCGGCGCGGTGGTGGGCCTGTCGACGGCCATCGGGCCGGTGCTGGGCGGCCTGCTGATCCAGGGCTTCGGCGTCGACGAGGGCTGGCGCTACGTCTTCTACGTCAACCTGCCGATCGGCGTGCTCGCGATCCTGTTCGGCCTGCGGCTGCTGCCCAAGGACGTGCGGCTCGGCCCCAAACGCGCGCCGGACGTGCTGGGGACGATCCTGCTCGGCGTCGCGGTCGTGGCGGTGATGCTGCCGCTGGTCGAAGAGGAGGAGCAGACCGCACGGCCGCGGTGGTGGCTGATGGGGGTCGCGGCGGGGCTGCTCGTGCTGTTCGTGCTGTGGCAGCTCTGGCTGGGCCGGCGGGGCAAACACCCCCTCGTGAACCTGAAGCTGCTGAGCTTCCGCAGCTACACCATGGGTTCACTGCTCGGTTTGGTCTACTTTGCCGGATTCACCGGGATTTTCCTGGTTCTCACGCTGTTCTTCCAGCAAGGCGAGGGGTACTCGGCGCTCGAATCGGGCGCGTCGATGCTGGCCTTCGCCATCGGCTCGGCGATTTCGCCCGCGATCGGCGGGCGGCTCGTGCACCGGCTGGGCCGGCCCATGGTCGTGCTCGGCAACCTGCTCGCGGCGCTCGGTCTCGCCGGCACGGCGTGGATCGTGCGGGACTACCTCGGCGCGGGTACCGCACTCATGATCGCCGGGCCCCTGTTCGTCGCGGGGTTCGGCAGCGGTCTGGTCATCGCCCCGAACTCGACTCTCGCGCTGGAAGACGTCCCGCCCGCCGAAGGCGGCACCGCGGCCGGCGTCCTGCAGACGGCGCAGCGCATCGGCTCGGCGATCGGCACCGCGCTGGGCGGTTCGCTGTTCTTCGGTCAGCTGGGCCGCTCCCACGGCGACTACCGCGGCGCGGCGGCGTTCGGCCTGATCGGTTCGACGGCTCTGGTCACGCTCGCCCTGTTGGTCGGCCTGGCCGACGTCGTGTTGTCCCGCTCCCGCACGAAGCGCACCGCGCAGCCGGTGCGGGAGGCTGCGGTCGAGCCGCTGCGCGAGGCCGTCCCGGAGGAGCGTCGTCCCGCCGACACGGTGTCCGGCACCGTGCGGGGCCTCGCGCCGGGCGAAGCAGCCGCGGTGACGCTCACGTCGCTGGAAACCCACCAGGTCCGGCGCACCGGCACGGGCCCAGGCGGCACCTTCGCACTGACCGCACCCACCGGGACGTACCTGCTCCTCGTCACCGGCCCCGGCCACGCCCCGATCGCCCGGCACGTGACGGTCGGCTCCGACCCGGTGCACGAAAACGTCGTCCTGCCCCGCTCGGTCCGCCTGGTCGGCACGGTCCGCGCCGACCCGGGTCCGTTCAGCGGCGCCCAGGTCACCGTCCTGGACGCCGCCGGCGAAGTCCAGCGCGTCGTGGTCACCGACGACGCGGGTCACTACGCCGTCGACGGCCTGGCGCCGGGCCAGTACCGCGTCGTCGTGACGAGCTACGAACCGGCGGCGAGCCCGGTCGAACTCACCACCGACGGCCCGGCGGAGTTCGACCCGCGCCTGCGGCTCGCGTCCGCCGTGGACTGATACCGGTCGAATCGCTGACGACCGGCGTCCCGGAAAAGATCTTCACCAAATTCCGGGACGCGGTGTCGGATCGGGGCGGGGGCGTTCGTGGCAAGGGTGAAGCCGCCCGCGAGAGGCGGCGCCGAGCCAAGGAGCCGCGATCATGAAGCTGACGACCCTCACCCAGGTCACCCTCGACGGCGTGATGCAGGGCAACGGCCACGCCTCGGACGAGGACCGCCGGAACGGGTTCGAGCGCGGCGGATGGGCCCGGGGGAAGGGCGACGACGAAACCCGCGCGTTCATCAAGCGGACCTACCGGCGCGCCGACGCGTTCCTGCTCGGCCGGCGGACCTACGAGCTGTTCGCCGGCTCGTGGGGGACCTGGACGGAACAGGAGGTCCCTGGCTGGGAGCCCGTCAGGCGGGCGTTGAACACGCAGCCCAAGTACGTCGCGTCGACCACGCTCACCGATCCCGCCTGGCCGGGCACCATCGTCCTGTCCGGCGACCTCGCGACCGCCATCGCGGACCTGAAGGCCGAGCCGGGCGGTGAGCTGCAGGTCCACGGCAGTGGCGTGCTGACCCGGTGGCTGCTGCGGAACGGTCTGGTCGACGAGCTGACCCTGATCGTGGTCCCGGTGATCCTCGGCCAGGGCGCGCGGCTGTTCCCGGAGTCCGGCCCGGATCTCGCCCTCGACCTGATCGAGTCGCGAGTCGACTCGAAGGGCGTGACGATCCAGGTGTACCGGCCGGGCGGGCGCCCGCGGTACGCAGCGGCCTGAACCCCCATTGTCTTGACACCACAGGAGATGATCCTCGGATGCGATATCTGGTTTCCGTGATCGACGACAAGACCAATCCCGGCAGCACGGACAGGCAGCCTGCCATCAGCGAGTTCAACGAACGACTGATCGCCGAGGGTTACTGGGTTTTCGCGGGCGGACTCGCGGACACCGCCACGGCCACGGTGATCGACAACCGGGGCGAGCAGGTGGTGGTCAGCGACGGGCCGTTCGTGGAGTCGAAGGAATACCTCGCCGGCGTCTGGGTGTGGGAGGCCCCCGATCTGGATGTGGCGCTCAAGCTCGCCACCGAGGCTTCGAAGATCTGCGATCGGAAGATCGAGGTGCGGCCATTCCTGTGAACGACGTCGAGGAGGCGATCACCCGGGTCCACCACGAGGAGTGGGCCCGGGTCGTCGCCGCCCTCACCCGACGCTTCGGTGACCTCGACATCGCCGAGGAAGCGGCCGCCGAGGCGTTCGCGACCGCGGTCGAGCGGTGGCCGTCCGACGGCGTGCCGCCGAACCCCGGTGCCTGGCTGACGACCACCGCGAGCCGCAAGGCCATCGACCGGCTCCGGCGCGAGACCAAGCGCGACGACAAGCACAAGGAGGCTCAGCTGGTGTATGACGACGACCCGCCCGAGCCCCTCGGCGCCATCGACGACGACCGGCTCCGGCTGATCTTCACCTGCTGCCACCCGGCGCTGGGGATGGAAGCCCGCCTGGCGCTCACGCTGCGGATGGTCGGCGGTCTGACCGTGCCCGAGATCGCCCGCGCCTTCCTGCTGGCCGACAGTGCCGTGGGGCAGCGGATCACCCGTGCGAAGGCCAAGATCAAAGCGACCGGCATTCCCTACCGCGTGCCGTCCGCCGAGGACCTCCCGGCCCGCGTCTCCGGCGTGCTCACCGTGCTGTACCTCGTGTTCAACGAGGGTTACCTGGCGACCGGCCCCGACACCGATCCGATCCGTCAGGACCTGACCGCCGAGGCGATCCGGCTCACCCGCCTGATCCGCGCCCTCCTGCCGGACGACGGTGAGGTGGCCGGGCTGCTGGCGCTGATGCTCCTCACCGAGGCCCGCCGCACCGCCCGGGTCTCGGCCGGCGGCGAACTGGTTGCGCTCGACGAACAGGACCGCGGCGCCTGGGACGCGGCGCTGATCACCGAGGGCCACCGGCTGGTGCGCGAGCGCCTCGCCGCTGCCGCCGCCGGGGCGGCCCCGGGCCGCTACCAGATCCTCGCCGCGATCAACGCCGTGCACACCTCCGCCCGCGACCTGCGCGACACCGACTGGGCGCAGGTCCTCGCCCTCTACGACCAGCTCGTCCGCGTCGACCCCTCCCCGGTCGTCGCCCTCAACCGCGCCATCGCGGTCGCGGAACTCGACGGCCCGGAGGTGGCACTCGCCGCCGTCGACCGCCTCGAGCCCAGGCTGGCCGGCTACCACCCGTTCCACGCGACCCGCGCCGACCTGCTGCGCCGGCTGGGCCGCAGCCGGGAGTCGCGAGCGGCCTACGACAAAGCCATCGACCTGGCGGGCAACACCGCCGAGACCGCCTACCTGACCCGCCGCCGCGACCAACTGCGCTAGCGCGGGTCTGGCAATGCCTTGGTTCAGGTGGTCACGGCATGGAGGACGACCGCGCAGCGGTAGACGAGGGCGAATTCGCCGAACACCTCGGGCACGTCCCGCCAGGCGATCCCGCGCCGATACCGATAGATGATCCCCTCCACCATCGCGCGCATCCGAAAACGGCCGACCACGCTTTCCGGTCCGGACCGGCAACAGATCCTCGATCAACACCCACTGCTCATCTGACAGCAACTGAACCGCGACACGACGGGCAGCATCCCAGCCACCAACCACGGTGTTTGTCAGACACGCCCACGCCGCCCGACGAGCCGCTGCAGCGCGGGCGCCGGTGTGCTCAGCGGGGGCGGAGCCCGTCCACGATGACGGCGACGATCGTGGGCGCCCGGGTGTCCCAGGAGGACTCCGGGACGCGGGACAGCGCGCCCAGCAGGAGGAGCACGTCGGTGACGTCGACGCCGGCGCGGACTTGGCCGGCGGCTTTCCCTCGGTCGAGCAGGGTTCCGAGTGCGTCGTCGAGGCGGTGGTGCTGGTCGGCGTAGAGGTCGTGCCACGCGGAGGCCTCGATGGCCGCCATGACGCCGCGCTTGACTCGCGCGTAGGTGAGCAGGCGGTCCAGCCAGGACGTCAGCGCGTCGAGCGGCGAGTGCTGCGCCAGCAGGGGTGCGACGGCGTCGACGAGCTGGGTCAGCTCGTCGCGGTACACCTCGGCGAGCAGGTGCTCACGGGTCGGGAAGTGGCGGTACAGCGTGCCTTGCCCGACGCCGGCGGCCTTGGCGATCGCGTGCAGCTTCAGGTCGGCGACCGCGCCGTTGGACTTGCTCAGTTCGGCCCGGGCGACCTCGACGATGCGGCCACGGTTGGCGACGGCGTCGGATCTGAGTTCACGACTCGCCACGGTGCGGCCTGCCTTCCCGAAGTTAAGTGGACAACTGTCCGGTACAGTGGGAGCCGTAACCGGACAGTTGTCAGCTTAGGGCAGGAGGCGGCTCGATGAGCGCGCTGGACAAGGTTGTGGCCATCACCGGGGCGAGCAGCGGGATCGGCGCGGCGACCGCGCTGGAACTGGCGGGCCGCGGTGCGGCGGTGGCGCTGGGCGCCCGGCGCACCGACCGGCTCGGCTCGGTGGTGGCGCGGATCCGGGCCGAGGGCGGTCGCGCGGAGCTGCTCGAAGTCGACGTCACCCGGCGCGCCGACCTGGCGGAGCTGGTGGCCCTGGCGGTGGACCGGTTCGGGCGCCTCGACGTTCTGGTGAGCAACGCCGGGGTCGCCCGGATCGCCCCCGTGGCGAATCTCGACGTCGACGACTGGAACGCGATGATCGACGTGAACCTGCGCGGGGTGCTGCACGGCATCGCCGCCGCACTGCCGGTGTTCCGCCGCCAGGGCCGCGGGCACTTCGTCACCACGGTGTCGACCTCGGGCCTGAAGATCGTGCCGACCCAAGCCGTGTACGCGGGGACGAAGAACGCCGTGCGCACGCTGCTGGAAGCCCTGCGCCAGGAGTCCACCGACGGCGTCCTGCGCACGACCTCGATCTCGCCGGGGTTCGTCCGCACCGAACTCGTCGACCACGTCGACGATCCCGATCAGCGCGCCCAGGCGCAGCAAGCCATGGCGGCCCTCGGTATCAGCCCCGACGCCGTTGCGCGCGCCATCGCGTTCGCCATCGAGCAACCCGACGACGTCGAAATCGGCGACCTCACCATCCGGCCCGCCCGGCAAGGCTGAGCGCGGCTTCCCCGCGCGCGATCAGTCCGATTCGGACTCGAGCCGCGGCAGCTGGGCGCGGGTCGTGACGCCGAGTTTCGGGAACGCCTTGTACAGGTGGTAGCCGACGGTGCGCGGGCTCAGGAACAGCTGCGCGCCGATGTCCCGGTTGGACAGTCCCTGGGCGGCGAGGCGGACCACCCGGCGTTCCTGGGCGGTGAGCAGGGCCGCGCCGTCGGCGGGGACGTCGTGGGGCAGTTCCCCGGTGGCGCGGAGTTCGTCACGCGCGCGGTCGGCCCAGGGGGTGGCGGCGAGGTCGTCGAAGAGGTCGGCGGCGGTGCGCAGGTGGCTGCGCGCGGCGGCGCGCTGGTGGGCGCGGCGGAGCCATTCGCCGTGCAGGAGCGCGGTGCGGGCGCGTTCGAACGGCATGGCGCCGTCGGCCGCGTGGATGGTTTCGGCTTCGGCGAACGCGATGGCAGGGCCGGCGCCGGTGAGCGCGGCGCAGCGGCGGGCCACGGCGTGGGCCCACTGCTGCCCGACGGCATCGGCCCAGCGGGTGAAGCGTTCCGCGGCCGAGCGGGCCTCGTCGTGGCGGCCGCAGCGCGTGGCGGCTTCGACGAGGTCGGGCAGCCAGCGCGGGCCGTCGGGCAGGTCGCGTTCGGCGGTGAGCCCGGCGAGGCGGTCGGCTGCCGCGTCGAAGCGGCCGAGACCGAGGTCGAGCAGACCGCGGACGGCGGTGACCATCGGCGTGCGTTCGTGCAGTCCGGCCGGGATTTCCGCGACGGCGGCGGCCACGCCGGGTTCGTCGCCGCTGACGGCGGCGAGATAACCGCGGACGCCGGCGAGGTCACCGACGACCGAGTCGGGGCCCGTGTCGCGGGCCAGGCGCAGGCCTTCACCGGCCGCGGCTTCCGCGGCGGTCCGGTTTCCTTCGCGCCACCGCACGCGGGCGAGCACGCCGAGGGCGCCGGAGAGGGTGTCGAGCCGGCCGCTCGCGTGGGCTGAGCGTTCGGCCTCGACGGCCAGCACGTGCGCGAGCGGGGTGTCACTCAGCACGAGGTGCCAGCGCGCGATCATGGCCAGATCCCGGGGCGCCGCCGGTCCGCCGGCTCGCCGCAGCGCCTCGATGGCGGCCGGCGGGGCGACGTCGGCGCCGAAGTACCCGTGGACCAGGTGCGCGACGGCGGCGACGTGCGCGTTGTCCGGCAGGTGGCTCGCGACGCGTGCGGCCTGCTCGACAGTCCGCGGGTCGCGCGCTTCCCAGGCGGACCGCACGACGCTCAGCAGGAGCTCTCCGGCCAGCTGCGCGTCGGCGGGAGCGATGGACTCCGCGGTTTCGAGCAACGCCGCCGCGTCCTGCGCGCGGTCGCCTTCGGCGAGGGTGGCTTCGAGCAGCGTGAGCCGAGCCCGCGAGACCGGCTCCGTGACCAGGTCCGCGGCGCGGCGGGCCAGCCCGGCCGCGTGCTCGCGCCAGCCGGCACCGGCGGCGGCGGTCGCGGCCGCGACGAGGCGTTCACCCCGGGCGTCGCGGCCGCGGGTGAGTTGCGCGGCCCGTTCGAACGCCGTGGCCGCGTCCTCGGGCACGCCGCGGCGCAGCGCCCGCGTCCCGCTTTCGGCCAGCGCGCGGGCGACGTCGTCGTCGGGCCCGATGGCGACGGCCGCACGGTGCCCGGCGTGCCGGTCGGGTTCGGTGCCCGGGTCGAGCACGTCGGCGAGCGCCTGGTGCGCCGCGTGCTTGAGCGCCAGCGGTGCCGCTTCGTACGCCGCGGGCCGGATGAGGGGATGGGTGAACTCGAGCCGATCACCGGTGGCGCGCAGCAGATCCGCGCGTTCGGCGGTGGCGAGGTCGGTGACGCCGGCCCCGAGCCGGGCCGCCGCCGACAGGACCGCGCCCAGGTCGCCGGTGCCGTCCGCCGCGGCGAGCAGCACGACGGTCCGCGCGGGCTCCGGCAAGGCCGCGATCCGGCCGGCGAACTCCCGCTCGACGCAGCGCGCTGACCCGGCACCGGGATCGGCGAACGCGAGCAGGGCCAGCGGATTGCCCGCGGCCTCGCCGCGGATCCGGACCAGTTCGTGCGGCAGCAGCCGACGGGCGCGGGCCCGCAGCAGTTCGGTCGCTTCGGACGGGCCGAGCCGGCCCAGTGCCAGCTCGGGCAGGCCGGAACCGGCGCCGTCACGCGTGGCGAACAGCATCAGCAGGCTCTCGGTCGTGAGCCGCCGGGCCGCGAACAGCAGGGCGGCGGCCGACTCGCGATCGAACCACTGCAGGTTGTCGGCGACCAGCACGGCCGGGGCCAGCCGGCCGAGCAGCGTCAGCACGGCCAGCCCGACGTGGAGCCGATCGGGCGCCCCCTGCCCGCCGCGGCCCAGGGCGGTGCCCAAGGCCGCGGCCTGTGCCGGGGGCAGCCCGTCGGCGTCGTGCTCGCCCAGCAGGGCGTGCAACGCCGCGTGGGGGAGGTCCTGTTCGGCTTCGAGTCCCGAATGGACCGAGACCGGGACCTCGGCCGGCCGCAGGGCTTCGCCCAGCAGTGCGGTTTTCCCGATCCCCGCTTCCCCGCGGAGCACGAGAGCGCCGCCGGTTCCGGTGCGCACGCCGGCGACGAGCTGCGTCAGCGCGGCGAGTTCGGCGTCGCGTCCGAAGAGGATCACGCCACCGAGGTTAGGACCTCGACCGGGCTCGAGGTCAACGCCGGGCGGCGGCACGTCAGGACGCGACCGGCCGCGCCGCCCTCGCGTCGCGCAGCGCCCGGGCCCACCAGTCCAGCTCGTCGAGCAGGGTCTTCGCCGCGCCCGCCTTCGCCTCGGCGTCCAGGGGCCGGCCGTCGGCGCCGAACGACGCCGGGATGCCGTGGAAGCTCACGACGTCGCGCAACGTCGTCGCGTGGAGGCCGGCGAACACCAGCCGCAGCGCCTCGACCGCGCGCAGCCCGCCGCAGAACCCGCCGTAGGAGACGAACGCGACGGGCTTGCGCTGCCATTCGACGTGGTGCCAGTCGATGAGCGTCTTGAGCGAGGCCGGGTAGCTGTGGTTGTACTCGGGCGTGACCACCACGAAGGCGTCCGCCGCTTCGAGGCGCGGGGTGACGGCCGCCACTTCGGCGGGGATCGGCGAGGTGCCGAGCTGATCGGGGAGCCGCACCTCGGCGAGATCGAGCACGTCGAGGTCCAGGTCGGCTCTGGTCGCGGCCTCACCGAGGAACCAGTTCGCGGCCGTCGGGCCGAACCGGCCTTCCCGCACACTGCCGATCACGACCACCAGCCGCACAGGGCGCGCACCGTCCACAAGGGTCTCCTTCCACGAGCTTCGTCGCCTCCGACCGTAGAAAAGCCCGCGCGCCCGCGAATCAGTCGAATGACCGGTCGTGCCCGGAATTCGTTGACAGCCCGTCGCCGGCGCCCACAAGGTGGCCACGGCGAACCGGACGAGAGAGGACGCACGACCATGCGGATAGCGCGGTTCGAGGACGCAAGCGGAACCGGCGTCGGGGCGGTCACCGGCGAGGAGCTGCGCCGCCTGCCCTGGCGGCGCCTGGAGGACCTGTTCGCGGAACCCGACCCGGCGGCGGCAGTCCGCGCCGTCGACACCCGGCGGCTCGCGCCGGTGGGAGAACACCGGCTGCTGGCGCCCACGGTGGAGCGTTGCCAGCTCGTCGCGACCGGGGGCAACTACGACGACCACGTCGCCGAGGCCGGGCGCGCGCTGGCCGAACCGGTGTTCTTCTCGTCGCTGTGGACCTCGATCACCGGCCCGGGCAGCGCCATCGTCAAACCGTCGGCGGAAACGTTCCTCGACTACGAGGTGGAGTTCGCCGTCGTGATCGGGAAACGCGCCACAAAACTGACGCCCGAGACCGCGCTGGACGCGGTGTTCGGCTACACCGTCACCAACGACATCAGCGCGCGCGACGTGATGGCCGGCACCAAGCTGCAGATCGTGCTGAGCAAGTCGCTCGACACGTTCTGGCCGGTCGGGCCGCACCTCGTGACCGCCGACGAGGTGCCCGACCCCGGGCGGCTCGGGGTGACCTCGGCGCTCAACGGCGAGCCGCGCCAATCGGGGAACACGAGCCGGCTGATCTGGGACGTGCCCGCCCTGCTGAGCAAGCTCACCGCCTCGATCACGCTGCACCCCGGCGACATCGTCACCACCGGCACCCCAGGCGGGGTCGGGTACCACCGCACCCCGCCCGAGTCGATGAAACCCGGCGACGTGATCACCGCCGCGGTCGAAGGCGTCGGCGTGCTCAGCAACCACGTCATCGCGGGCTGGTAGCACGCAGGAAATCCGACACCTCGCCGCACGACGCGAGCCAGAGCCGGTCGTCGGCGCGCAGCTGGTCGACGAGCCGGGCCAGCGTGGCGAGCCGGTCGGGCGTGTCGAGCCACATCGGGTGGAAGATGAAACTCACGTAGCCGTGCGCGGCGACCGTTTCGTCCGCCACGGTGCGGTAAGCCGCGAGCATGTCGTCCGGTCCCAGCACCACTGTGGACGGTGGGCGCCGCAGGTGCGGGAAGTGGTAAGTGCCGTCGATGGTGTCCCAGCGGAAGGGCAGCAGCGCGACGCCGTCGGTGCGGCCCGCCGCGCCGCCGGCCGCGGACACGTATTCGATGCCCGCGGCGCGCAGGATCGGCAGCGAACCGCCGGTCAAGCCGCCACCGGGTGGCCGGAAGCCGCGGACGTCGACGTCGATCTCGCGGAACAAGTCCATCGACCGGCCGAGGATCGCCCGTTGCTCGTCCTCGGGGAGCGCGCCCCAGGCTTCGTGCTGGTAGGCGTGGCAGCCGAGGTCGTGGTCCTCCGCGATGCCGCGCAAGGCCTCCGGGTAGAGGGTCGCGTTGAACGACTCGACGAAGAAGGTCGCGCGCAGGTCCTTCCCGGCCAGGACGTCGAGCACCTTCGGCAGGTACTCGAGCACGGTGGGGTGCTCGCCGAGCGGCTCGCCCTCCGGCCACCGGCCGCGGCCGAGATCCGCGGCCTCGCCCAGGTTGTCGAACGTGATGCTCGCCGCCGCCGGCCTGGCGTCCGGTCCCCACGTGGTCACTGCCATGACGTTCCTCCCGCCGCGATGTCCGGTGAAGCCATGCTGTGGGCCGGCTCCCGGAGGTGTCAACGCGGTCCGGGGAAGACCGGTCGTTCGACTGATTCGGCGCACTCCGCCGGATTTCTACTGTCGGGGGAGGAAAACCGGACAAGGAGGTCCCGAGATGGGTTCCGCGATCGAGTACCAGGGCGTGAGCCACCTGGCCCTGGTGTGTGACGACATGGCCCGCACGGTCGAGTTCTACGAGACCGTGATGGACATGCCGCTGATCAAGTCGATGGACATGCCGCACGGCATGGGCCAGCACTTCTTCTTCGACATCGGCAACGGCGACGCGCTGGCGTTCTTCTGGTACAGCGACGAGCTGGTCCGCCCGGCCGCACCGGGCATCGCGGCTCCGGCGACGACGACGGACGTGTCGGCCAACGGTTCGATGCACCACATCGCGTTCCGCATCGCGCCGGAGCAGGTCGAGGCGTGCTGTGAACGGTTCGACAAGCTGGGCGTCGACTACCAGTTCAAGGCGCACAACAAGGGAACGGACGGCCCGGCGCTGTCCGATGTGGACGACGAAGACACGTTCTGCGCGTCCATCTACCTGTGGGACCCGGACGGCGTCCGGCTCGAGCTGTGCGCCTGGCTGCCCGCGTGGTCCGAGCTCGGCAACGACGTCGTGCCCGAGTCGCGCAAGGTGCCCGTGGCGCAGGGCTGAGGCGCGCCGGCACGGCCGCGAGCTCCGGGCGGGCTCGCGGCCGTGCCGCGTTCACTGGGGCCGGTCGACGCCGAAGACGTTCAGCTGCAGGGCGATGAGCCGGTAGTAACCCACCAAGGTGGACAGCTCGAACAGCAGGCTCGCCCCGAGGGCGCCGACGGCTTCGGCGTATTCCTCGTCGGTGAGCGTGGCGTGGTCGAGCAGCCGGCGCGTCGTCCGGACGACGGCGAACTCACGGGCGTCGGTGAGCTCGGGTTCGCGCTGGGCGCGCAGCGCGCTCACCTCGGCCTCGGTCACGCCCAGCTGGCGCCCGACGTGCTCGTGGGCGAACTGCTCGAATCCACTGTGGAGCGAAGCGGCGACCAGCAGGATCGCCATCTCCCGTTCCCGGTCGGACAGCGCGCCGGCGTGGCGGATGGCCGCGCCGAGGCGCTGCAGCGGATCGCCGAGCGGCGGGTGCAGCAGCATGGCGTTGAACGGCCCGGTGAGCGCTCCGTCGGCATCCGCGACGCCGAACGGGTTCTTCGCCCGCGGCCCGCGGGTGATGGCTTCGTAGAGGCGCCGCTGGTCGTCGTCCAGCTCGGCGGGCAAGTGACGGGGAATCCGGCTCATGCCGGGAAATGCTATCGGCACCCCACGAGTTTTCGTGCTGTGCGTGGAAGAAATCACGGCCGGTCCGCGTCACCTGGGACCCGGCGCTCATTCCGCGATCGCCACCGCTGCCGCGGGAACCCGCGTGGGCGCGGGAATCCCCACCTCGACGTGACGGCGGCTCGGCGCCCGGGTCAGCAAGCTGACGACCACGAGCACCACCGTGTTCACGAGCATCGCCACGAACCCCACCTCGATCGTCGAGATGTGTTTCCACCACGTCGAAACCTGCGGGATGCCGACGAGGAGCAGCCCGACGATCGAGCCGGCGCCGACGCCCCACGCCGTGGTGCGGCGCCAGGCCAGGGACGCGATGATGCCGGGGCCGATCTGGGCGATGCCGCTGTAGGCGGTGAGCAGGAGCGCGACGATCGTGTCGTTGTTGCCGAGACTGAGGAACGCCGCGGCGAGGACACCGAGGAGGGTGGCGAGCCGGGCGACGCGCAGGCGGTGCCGGTCGTCGAGGCGGGCGGCGGGCCGGTAGATGTTGCGGGCCACGCTGGTGCCGAGCGTCAGCAGCATGACCACCGACGGCACGAGCGCGACGAGCACGCCCGTCGCCGCGAGCAGGCCGACAAACCACTGCGGGTAGTACTTCGCGACCACCGAAACGAGGGCGTTGTTGGAGTTCGTGAGGCCGGGCAGGGCGAGCAGTGCGGCGAACCCGATGACGAAGATGAAGAAGTACGACAACGTGTACAGCGGCTGGAAAACCGCGTTGCGGCGCACGGTGTTGACGTCCTTCGCCGCCAGGTTGGCCTGGAAGCTGTGCGGCCACATCCAGTAGCCGATGTTGGTCATCAGCAGCGCCGACATGAACCAGATCGCGGTGTGGCTCGTGTCGGGCTGCATCCCGGGCAGGGTGGCGTAGGCGGGGTGCGCCTCGTTCATGCGGTGGAAGATCTCGCCGATGCCGCCGAGCTTCGTGGCCGCGCCGATGGTCACGAAGACCGCGATGACGGCGGCGAGCACGAGCACGTCCTTCACGATCGACGCGAGCGCCGAGGACCGCAGGCCGGCGGTGAAGGTGAAGACCACCAGCAGCGCCGCCCCGATCCAGATCGCCGCGGAGCTGCTCGCCTCGCCCTTGAACAGCACCTTGACGATGGTGGCGAGCCCGGTGAGCTGCACCTGCACGTACGGGATCAGCGCCAGCACGCCGATGACCGCGACGATCGTGGCGAGCCAGCGGCTGCCGAAGCGGGCCTGGAGGTAGTCGCCCTGCGACATCACGCCGTGGTCCTTGCCGACCCGCCAGATCTTGGGCAGCAGCCAGTAGCCGAGCACGTAACCCAGTGGCGCGTTGGCGATCACGTAGAACCCCGGGGCACCGTGCTGGTACGCCCAGCCGGCCGCGCCCAGGAACGCGAACGTCGTGTAGATCTCGCCGGCGGAGAGGAACCACAGCAGGAAACTGCCGAAGTTGCGCCCGCCGACCGCCCACTCGGTGAGGTCGAGCTTGCGGCGCCGCCGGGACAGGGCGGTGGTGGCGCCAGTCGTCGCGGCGACGACGAAGATCGCGATCGCGATGGCCGTGGTCACTGGCCCGCTCCTTCCACCGCGCGGTCGCGGGCGCTGTCGAGCCGCCAGACCACGGCGAGGCACACCGTGGTCACGAGCACCCCGGCCAGCGCCCACCACAGCAGCAGGGGCACGCCGAGCGGCGCGGCGTGCACGGTGTTGACCAGCGGGATGGCGCCGACGGACCAGAGGTAGGGCACGACGAGCAGCAACCGGTGCGGACGCCGGCGAGCCGGCGCGGGGTCGGGGACGATCATGCGGACCTCCGGGGATCAGTTCGTGGCGGTACCGGCGCGGAACACCCGCTCCAGCACGGCGACGGCGACCGGGAGCGCGGCCTCGTCGACGTCGAAGCGGGAAGCGTGGTGCGGGGCGGGGCTGTCGGCGCCGATGCCGAAGTAGCAGCCGGCACCGCCGTTTTCCTGGACGCGGCGCATGAAGGCGGTGGCGTCGTCGCTGCCGATCCCGGCACCGGGCCCGGTCACGGTCGCGCCGGCCGCCCGGGTCGCCCGTTCGACGACGTCCGCCAGCCGCGCGTCGTTGAGGGCGGTCGTGACGGCGCCGACGAGTTCCACGTCGAGTTCGAGGCCGTACATCCCCGCCGAGCCCGCGAGCACGTCGCGCACCCGGCGTTCCAGGTCCTCGTTCACGGCGCCGTCGTCCGCTCGCGTCTCCAGCAGCATCACCGCGGTGTCGGGCACGATGTTGCTGGACGTGCCCGAGTTCAGCAGACCGACGTTGACGCGGGTTTGGTGGCCGCTGAAGCTCGGCATGGTGTGCACGCCGAGCGTGGCGGCCGCCGCGCCGAGCAGCGCGTGGCGGCCCTGTTCCGGCGCCATCGACGCGTGCGCCGCGCGGCCGCGGAAGGTCGCGCGCAGCTTGGAGTTGGCCAGCAGGCCCGGGATCGCCGGGCAGACCGTTCCCGTGGGCAGGCCCATGCCGAGGTGCGCGGCGAAGAACACGTCGACGTCGTCGGCCACGCCGGCGGCGACCATCCCGCGCGCGCCGCGGCCGCCTTCCTCGGCGGGCTGCAGCACCAGGCGAACCGTGCCGGGAAAGTCCAGATCGGACAACCGGCGCGCGAGGTCCAGCGCGACCGCGACGTGACCGTCGTGCCCGCACGCGTGCATCGCCCCGGCCCAGCGGGAGCCGAACCCCTCGCGGGCGGGGACGTGGTCCGGGGCGTCGGATTCGGCCAGCGGCAGCGCGTCGAGATCGGCGCGCAGCGCGACCACGGGGCCGGGGTGATTGCCGCGCAAGGTGGCCACGACCCCGGTGAGGCCGCCGCGCATGGCCGGCAGGAACCGGTCGTCGGCGTCCGTCTCGGCCGCGCGGCGGTAAGCGGCTTCGAGCACATCAGGAGCGGGGACGCCCAGCCGCGCGCCGGGCGCGAGGACGTCGGAGCCGACGGCGACGTCCCAGCCCAGGTCGGCCAGCACCCCCGCCGCCCGGCTGGCCGTGCGGAATTCGCAGAACCCCACCTCGGGATGCCGGTGGAAGTCGCGGCGCAGCTCGGTCACGGTCGTCGACGGGGTCATCGATCCTCCAGGTAGTTCTGGGCGGCCGCATCGGTCGTGAAGTGTCGACGGTGCCCGAAACACCGGTCAATGATCAAGACGCCCGCATGCGTGACACGCATGACCCCCGCCGCGAATCGCATTGGACGCCGGCGGCGCGGGTCCGGTGAACTGGGGCGGAAGCTCAGTCGATCAGCGAGAGGCGGCACGATGGTTTCACTGGCCCGGTTCCCGCGGCACCCGCTGGGGCACTTCCCGACGCCCCTGGAACCGTTGACCCGGCTGACCGAACGGCTGCGTGAGACCCACCGCCACGTCCCCTCGCTGTGGATCAAACGCGACGACTGCACCGGGCTGGCCACCGGCGGCAACAAGACCCGCAAGCTGGAGTTCCTCGTCGGCGACGCGCTGCGCGAGGGCGCCGACACGCTGATCACGCAAGGCGCCACGCAGTCCAACCACGCGCGCCAGACCGCGGCCGCGGCCGCGCGGACCGGGCTGGACTGCCGGCTGCTGCTCGAGCGGCGCCAGGTTCGCGACGAGGAGTACGAACAGTCCGGAAACGTGCTGCTGGACGGAATCCTCGGCGCCGAGATCGCCGGCCGGCTGCCCGCGGGCACGGACATGCAGGCCGCGATGGAGGAGCTGGCCGAGCGGCTGCGCGGCGAGGGGCGGCGCCCGTACGTCATCCCGGGCGGCGGCTCGAACCCGATCGGCGCGCTCGGCTACGTGGCTTGCGCCGCCGAACTCGACACCGCGCCGGTCCCGATCGACTGGGTCGTGCACGCCACCGGCAGCACCGGCACCCAGGCCGGGCTGGTCGCCGGCCTGCGGCTGCTGAACAACGACGCCGCCGTGCTGGGGATCAGCGTGCGGCAGAAGGAAGACCCGCAGCGGGCGGCCGTGCACGGGCTCGCGCAGCGCACCGCCGAACTGTGCGCCGCCGACGCCCGCGTGCCCGAAACCGCCGTGCTCGTCGACGACCGGTGGGTCGGCGGCGGGTACGGCGTGCCGACCGACGCGATGGTCGACGCGATCCGGCTGCTGGCCACCACGGAGGGCATCCTGCTGGACCCGGTGTACTCCGGCAAGGGCTTCGCCGGGCTGCTGGGCAACATCGCGGACGGGCGCTTCACCGCGGAGGAGCACGTCGTGTTCGTGCACACCGGGGGCAGCGCCGGCCTGTTCGGGTACCGCAGCACGTTCTCGCCCTCGTGACGGGCCCGGACGGCCACCTGATCGGGATCCTCGGCGGCATGGGACCGGCGGCGACGGCCGACTTCTACGCCCGCTTGGTCCGGCACACCCCGGCGGCCCGGGACCAGGACCACCTGCGGGTGGTCATCTGGGCCGACCCGACGGTGCCGGACCGGGTGGCGGCGGTCGTGAACGGCACCTCGGAGCCCTATCCGGCGCTGCTGGCGGGCGCGCGCCGGCTGCGTGATCTCGGTGCCACGATCGGGGCCATGCCGTGCAACACGGCCCACGTCTTCCTGCCCCGGCTGATCGCCGACACCGGGCTGCCCTTCGTCGACATGATCGACGCGACGGTGCGGGCCCTGAGCGGCTCCGGCGCCGCGCCGCGGGCGGTGGGCCTGGTGGGCACCCGGGGTGTGGTGCACAGCCGGCTCTACCAGGACCGGCTGGCCGCGGCCGGCTTCCGCCCGGTCGAACCGGATCCGGTGGCGCAGCAGTGCGTCGACGAGGCGGTCCGCGAGGTGAAGCGCGGGGCGCTGGACGCGGCCCGCAAGCACGCGGAGGAGGCGGTGCGGCGAGTGGCGGACGCCGGCGCGGAAGCGGTCGTGCTGGCGTGCACCGAACTCCCGCTCGCCCTGCCGGCGGGCGAGCGGGACGGGCTGCCCCCGCTGGCCGACCCGGCCGACGCGCTGGCCGTGTCCGTGGTCAGCCGGTGCCGGTGACCGGTGTGCCGGCGGCTTCTCGCGCCAGGTCCCAGACCTCGGCCGCGGGTGGGTGCGGCCGGGCGCGTTTGTTGCGGTAGAGCCGGATCTCCAAATCCGCCGTCCACTGAGGACCGCCGAGCCGCGTGACCACGCCGTCGGACTCGTCGGCCGCCAGCACCCCGGGCAGCCAGCCGACGCCGAACCCGGTCCGGATGAGCCGCACGACCGCCGCGGCCAGATCGGTCTGCACCACCGGCCGCAGGTACGGCCGGCGCGCGGCGAGGATCCGATCGGTCACGCGCCCGAGGAACGCGCCCGCGCCGTAGCTGATGAACGGCACCGGGTCGTGCCGGCGCCCGGGCAGGCTGAACTCCGCCGCACCGTCGGCGGCCCGGCCGTACGGTGCGAGGCAATCCCGCGCCAGCACGAGGGATTCCACCTCGTTCTGGTCGAAGCTGTGCGGCAGCACGGGATCCACGTAGGCCAGCAGCAGGTCGCAGCCGCCGTACATCAGGGCGTCGTACGCGTCGAGGTTGTTGGACGGCAGCAGCAGGGAGGTCAGGCCCGGCGCGTGGGCGGTCAGCTTCGCCCACCACTCGGGGAAGAAGTGCCCGGCGAGCGTGTGGGTGAGGGCCGTGCGCACCGCCTCACGAGGCATGAGCTGGCGCCCGCGCACCTCATCGCGCACCGTGGCGAGGCTGGCGACCACCTCCTGGGCGTGCGCGCGCAGCTTCACCCCGGCCGGCGTGAGCGTGATCGGGAAGGTCGACCGGTCGACCAGCTCGGCGCCCGCCCAGTGCTCGAGGGAGCGGATGCGCCTGCTCAGCGCGGGCTGGCTGAGGTGCAGCGCCTCGGCCGCCCGCGTGAAACTGCCGTGTTCCAGCAGCGCCAGCAGGCTCTCCAGCCACGCGACATCCATCCGGGCAGCCTATTACGGGCGGGCCGGGCGGACTGGCTGAACGGCGCCGAGTCTACTGTGGACTTCGTCAGGGGTGGGCCAGCTCGCGCAGGGTGCGCGCGTCGATCCCGCAGCGCCGCGCGTCCGGGTCGATGGCGGCGGAGCTCGCCAGAGCGTCGAACAGGGCCGGGTTCCGAGCCAACTGCGTGCCGTAGCCGGCGACGACAGCCGGGCACGCGGGTGCCCCGCCGGGTTTCGCGTCGGGGCGGGTGGCCAGCCCGAACAGGCCGGTGATCACGGGGACCAGGATCGCCGCGACCGCGGCCAGGACGCCGGCGATCAGCGTCGCGCGGGCACCGAGGCGGACGGTCTGGTCCTTGCCGGCCTGGTTCGGCGGTGCCGGTGGTGGGGTCGGGGGAGGCGCGGCGGGCTGAGCCGCCTGGACGCCCGCCTTCTGCAAGCGGGCGCGGTGGGCCTGCAGCCGGCGGAGGGCCTGCTCGTGGCCGAGCGGCTGCCTAGGCGGGGGCATGGTGGCCGCCTTCGTCGCCCAGCCACGCGTAGTCCGCGCCGAACAACAGGCGGGCCAGGTGGGCCGTCCCGGTCTCGCCGGGGCGGCGATCCCGTCGCGCGTTGGAGGCGAGGACCACGAAGTCGGCGTGGCCGATGCCGAGCCGCCCGAGCGCGGTGTCCAGGCGGCGGACCGAATCGGTCCGGCCGCTCGCGGCGAGGTCTACCCGTGCGAACCAGAGGTCCTCGAGCTGACCGGCCACGTCGGCGACCAGGTCGCGCAGTTCTCCGGCCGCGGCGCCGGTGGGCTCGAGCGCGGCAGGACCCGGCTCCGATTCGAGCGGCCGGCGGAGGCGTTCGACCCGCCGCACCGTGATCTCCAAGTCCGACAGCACGAGCTCCGCTTCGGTCAGCGCCGCCCGCCGGCGCGAGGAGAGAAGCGCGGCCGCGCTCCCCGCCCCGGCGGCGAGCAGCACCGTGGCGGCGAGCTGGCTCACCCACAGCGCCGTCGACCAGCCGCCGGCCGCGCCGAGCACGGCGACGACCACGGCCAGCACGACGCCGCACCCGGCCGCGGAGGCGATCAGCGCGGTCGCGCGGGGACTCGTCATGGGTGCACCGCTCTCGGTCGGCTGTGTAGGGCGAGTCGTGGTGATCTCGGCTGTCGTTACGCCGTTTCATCCCGGATCGAGTAGTTCCGACCGGGGAAGTCCGGTCTGAAAATCGCGCCGTTGCGCGCCGCCGGGCGAGGGCTCAGTGTGCGTGGATGGTGATGCGGGAGCGGGCCGTGCCGACGGTGACGGCGACACGGGAGATGCACCGGTGGACGGTCGAAGTGACCGCGGACGAAGCCATTTTCGCCTGCCGCGCGTCGGCGGCGGACCGCGCTGCGGCGCGGACGCTTCCGCGGGCGTGGTCCGGGCGGGGGCTCGGGGTGTCGTCAGTGGACGTACCCGGGCTGGCGGCCGCGCTGGGCGAGGTGATGAAGACTCCGCTGTTCCACCACGCGCGCCAGGCCGCCCCGGACGTCCAGGCTTGGGCCGTCCCGCACGTCGACGAAGACGAGGACTTCACGTACGTGGCGGGCCCGTGCGGAGGTGCCGGCAACCCGGTCGGCTACCACCCGGTGCCCGACTTCGCCATCGCGCTGTCCGACGTGCGGGGATTGCGGATCCGCCTCGCCGCTCACCTGAACGCGTCGCCTCACGGCGATTTCCCCTGACGTGCGCGACGATCGTGACCGTGCACGACAGGCCCCCCGAACCCCGGGTGCCCCGTTCGATCGCCGACCTCGCGCGCGATCCGGCGTGGGAAGTCACCTGGAGTCCCACCACGCGTCGCTGGCTGACCGCCGAGACGTCCTGCACCGCCGGCGGCACCTTCACCCGCATCGGCCTGACGCCCGCGGGTGACCAGGTCGCCCTGATCGTGTGGGCCGGCGGCGCGGTCGTGCACCACGCGCGGGCCTCCGAACCGGAGAGCTGCGCCGCGGCCCACGCCTGGGCCCACCCCGCGCCGGCGACGGCGCGCTGACACCGAACCGCTGGTCGTCGACGTCGGATCGGCGCACGGGACCGGGTGCCCAGTAGCCTGAGGTGATGTCCGTCAAACCCGGTGTTCGCGACCGGTTGCAGCGGCTCGAAGCGTTGACCGACGCGACGCTCGGCCGGCTGGAGCCCGAACCGTTGCTGCACACGATGCTGGAGCGGGTCCGGGAGCTGTTCGGCGTCGACACCGCCACCGTGCTGCGGCACGACGCGGCGGCAGGCCAGCTGTCCGCGATCGCGTCCGCCGGTATCGAAGAAGAGGTCTTCCAGGGAGTGCGGGTGCCGGTCGGCGCGGGGTTCGCGGGCCGGGTGGCGGCGCAGCGGACGCCGGTGGTCATCGACCACGTGGACGAATCGACCGTGGTCAACGCGCTGCTGTGGGAACGCGGGCTCAAGGTGCTGCTGGGGGTGCCGATGCTCGCGCGCGACGAGCTCGTCGGCGTCCTGCACATCGGCTCCACCACCGTGCGCGCGTTCGACGAGGACGACGTCGAGCTGCTGCAGGTCGCGGCGTCTCAGCTGGCCCTGACCCTGCGGGCCGAGACGGCCAGCGAGGACCGCGCGGCGGCGACGGCGCTGCAGCGGAGCCTGCTGCCGGTGCGGATCCCGTCGGTGCCGGGGTTGGATTTCGCCGCCCGCTACGTGCCCGGCGCGGACACCGCGGTCGGCGGTGACTGGTACGACGTGTTCCCGCTGCCGGGCGACCGGCTGGGCATCGTGATGGGCGACGTCGCCGGCCACGGCCTCGGCGCCGCCGTCGTCATGGGGCGGTTGCGCAGCGCGCTGCGGGCGTACGCGCTCGACGCCACGAGCCCGGCGGAGGCGCTGGGCAAGCTGAGCCGCAAGATCAACCACTTCGAACAGGGCATCATGGCCACGGTCGCCTACGGGATCGTGCCGCCCAGTCGCGAAACCATCACCCTGTCGCTGGCCGGCCACCCGCCGCCCGTGCTCGCCGCACCCGGCGCCCCGGCCCGGCTGCTGGACGTCCGCCCGGACCTGCCGGTGGGCCTGGGCCTGCCGCCGTCGGCCCGGCACGACACCAAGGTGGCCCTCCCGCCGGGCTGCGCGCTCGCCCTCTACACCGACGGCCTCGTCGAACGCCGCGACGCCGACCTCGACGACCGCCTCCGCCACCTGAGCGCGGCCATGACCACCGGCCAGCCGGACGCGGTGTGCGCCCACGTCATGGCCGCGCTCGTCGGCACCACCCCCGCCCAGGACGACGTCGCCCTGCTGGTCGCCACGAGGCGCCCGGCGTAGCTCACCTGAAGGCCGGCGAGTGGCAGGTCGTACCGGTCAGTTTCGCCGTCCGGTCCACCGTTTTCCGCAGTTCCGCCGTTCGAAGGTGGACACCGGCCGCGGCTCGCCGTGGCGGTCGGGTGGGACGATCTCGACGACCTCGTCCACGGCCGGAAGGAGCCCCGGCCCGTCGAGTTCGCCGAGCGGAACGTCATCGTCCTCCCGGCGGTGAGCGAGGATGCCGCGCAGCAGGCAGTCGAGGAGCCCGCGCGTTCGAGTGGCTGCTCGGCTGACGCCGTGGCTCGGTGCGGAGCGGGTCAGCTCGCGTCCCAGCAGGCTTGGGCGTGGGTGACGAACTCGGCGCGGCCGCCGGCGACGAGGGCTTCGAGGCGGGTGCGGTAGCAGTCCAGCACGGCGTCGAAGCCGGCGGCGTGGAGGAAGTCGCGCACGACGGCGCGGGCGCCGGTGACCACGCGCAGGCGGGTGGCGCCGCCGCCGGCGTGCAGGCAGCGCACCGTGCGGGCACCGACGATGGAGAGGAACGACAGCGCGGACAGGTCCAGCACCACCACTTCGGGGTCGTCGGAGAGGATCGCGGTGGTGGCCTCGACGAGTTTCACCGTCGTGCCGGCGTCCAGTTCGCCGGAGAGGGCGAGCACGATGACGCCGTCGTCGAGGGAACGCAGGAGCTGGAGCCGGTCGGGCTGGAACGCGGTGCTCACGGCGAAACGCTCCCCGCGACGGCGGAGCAGCGGGAGTGGGCGCGCGAAGCGCGCGTGAGCGGACCGGTCATGGTGCGTGCACCGTCCTGGGGGTCGGGGGACTGCGTGGAACAGGGCTACCCCGAGGGGCGACGCGCAAACGGGTGGGCGCCTGCCAAAACCGTCATCGCTCGACGTGAACGAGCTCGGTGAGCCCGCTGACGGTGAGCACGGGCATGAGCAGGCGGTTGGCGAGCACCCGGCTGACGTCGTCGGCGTGGCTGAACAGCGCGTTGATGGCGGCGCTGTCGATGTAGGCCACGCCGCGCAGGTCGACGGTGATCGCGCCGCCGGCGGTGGCGTCGGCGAGGGCCCGGGTGAAGCCGGCGACGTTGCTCAGGTCGATTTCGCCGGTCGCGGTGACCAGCGGCGTCCCGTCCTGTTGCCAGGTGGTTTCAAGGGTGAGCGGGCTCGTCATGGGCGATCCTCGTTCGCAGGCGGACGGTGGTCCCGGCGGGACCGGGATCGACGCTGACTTCCTCCAGCAACGCTCTCATGAGGGCCAGGCCGCGCCCGCGCGGGGAACGGTTGGACGCCCGGGGCGGCTTCCACGTTCCGGTGTCGGTGACGATCACTTCGACGCGGTCGACCGTCGCGGTGGCCCGCAGGCGGACGAGGCCGTCCGGCGAGTCGCGGTGGCCGTGCTCGATCGCGTTGGCCAGCGCCTCGCCCGCGGCGACGAGGACGTCCTGGGCCTGCTCGGGATCGAGGCCGCACTGCTCCAGCCAACCGCGCAGGGCCCAGCGGGCCGGCGCGAGGTGCTCGACGTCGGCGCGGTACTCCAGCTCCAGCGGGCCCGGCCGGCGGTACAGCAGCAGCGCGACGTCGTCTTCGAACCCGGCCGCCGGGGCGAGTCCGGTCATGAGCCGGCCGGCCAGGTCCTCCAACGGCAGGTCGCGGCTTTCGCCGACGAGGCCCGCGGCCCGGCCGATGCCCTCGTCGAGGGGCAGGCGGCGGCGTTCGACGAGCCCGTCGGTGTAGAGCAGCAGGGTGGCGCGAGGGGGCAGCACCCCCCGGGCTTCGGAGCGGGTGTGGTCCGTGCGGATGCCCAGCGGGATGGCCCGCCCGCCCTCCAGGAGCTCGACGGTGTCGTCGGCGTGCACGAGGATCGGCGGCGGGTGGCCCGCGCTCGAATACACGAGTTCTCCCGCACCGGGGTCGAGCACCGCGCAGAACGCGGTGGTGCAGGCGGCGCCGGGCAGCCGGTCCGCGAACCGATCGAGGCCGGTCAACGCGGCCGCCGGGGACGGGTTTTCCAGCAGCAGGGCCCGGCACGCGCTGCGCAGCTGCCCCATGACCGTCGCGGCGGCCAGGCCGTGGCCGACGCAATCGCCGACGACCAGGGCGATGCGCCCGCCGTCGAGCTCGACGGCGTCGTACCAGTCACCGCCGACGTGCAGGGGCCGGGTCGCGGGCTGGTAGCGCACCGCGAACCCGCCGGGCAGCTGCGGCGGCCCGAGGATGGCCAGCTGCAGCGCCAGCGCCGTCTCCCGCTGCTGGCCCAGCTGGTGCACCCGGGCGAGGCCCTGGCCCAGCCGCCCGGCCAGGACGGCGAGCAGCGTCTGCTCCTCGGTGGTGAACAACCGCCGCTCGGCCAGCTCGACCCACACGACCAGCACGCCGTCCGGGTGCTGCAGCGACACGCCCGCCGACCCGGCCGGTCCGGCCAGGACCGTGAGCAGATCGCCGTCGCCCACCGCCGTGATCGCCCGCCGCACGAGTGGATCGAGGTCGCGCCACCGCGCGGGTACACCGGCGCAGACGACGGCCGGCTCCCCGTCCGTCGCGGGGTTGGTGACCGCCAGCACGCGGTGCGCGCGCCAGACCCGGCGCAGTTCCGCCACGGCCGCCGTCAGCGCCTCGGTCACGGTGTCGGCTTGGGCGAGTTGCTGGTTGAGCGCGGACAGCGCGGCTTGGCGCTGCACCGCGTAGTGCTCGGCGGTGGCGTCGCGGAAGGTGCCGACGGTGACCCGGCGGCCGGTGTCGGGATCGTGGACCTGGGTGAAGGTCGCCGTGACCCAGAGCCGGTGCCCGTCGCGGTGGGTGACGGGGATCTTGTGCGTGCCGCGCGGGCGTTCCAGCAGCGTGACCAGCGCGTCGGCGGCCTGCCGGTGGGCCTCGGCGTCGGTGGTCGCGTCCGGCCACCACGGGTGCACCGGCTCGTAGGGCAGGCCTTCCGGGCCGTAGCCGAGGACGTCGGTGAACGTGGAGTTGATCTCGATGACGGACCCGTGCTCGTCGCACACGAAGAAGGCTTCCTGCAGGGATTCGACGAGCGCGCTGCGCCACCGCGCGTGGTGGGTGCGCAGCCGGGCCATTTCGACGGTGGCGCCGGCTCGCGCCAGCAGTTCGGCCGCGGTGAACGGTTTCACGAGGTAGTCGTCGGCCCCGGCCCGCAGCCCTTCGACGGACGCCTCCTCGCCCGCGCGGGCCGACAGCAGCACGACCGGCACCGCCGCCGTGCGCGGGTCGTGCCGCAGCGCGGCCAGGAGGGCGAGGCCGTCGAGGCCGGGCATCATCACGTCGCTCACGAGCAGGTCCGGCGGATCGGCGCGCACTGCGTCGAGCGCCTCGAGGCCGTCGGTGGCCGTGCTCGTCCGGTACCCGGCACTCGTCAGCAGCCGGGCCAGGTACTCGCGCATGTCGGCGTTGTCGTCGGCGATCAGGACCCGGGCGGGGCCACTCGGCGCGGCCTGGTCCGCCCGTGTGAGGGGAGCGTCGCTGCCCGCGGTCTCGCCGGGCAGCCACCGCAGTGCTTCCTGCACGTACTGGTCCGCGCTCGGGGAGACGGCGACGCCGGTGCCCGCCTGCGCGAGGGCGTCGGCCGGCAGGTGGGCGGAGCCGAGCGGGAGGCGGATCGTGAACGTGGTCCCCGTGCCCTCGGCGCTCTCGGCGGTGACCGTTCCGCCGTGCAGTTCCACGAGTTCCCGCACCAGCGCCAGCCCGATCCCGCTGCCCTCGTCGGAGCGCGCCCTCGTGTTCGCGATGCGGTGGAACCGCTCGAACAGCCTTGGGATCTCCGCGGCGGGGACGCCGACACCGGTGTCGGCCAGGGTGACCACCGCGTGCGTGTCGTCCCGGCCGACCGTGAGGGTGATGGCGCCGTCGAACGTGAATTTCAGGGCGTTGCCGAGCAGGTTGAAGACGACCTTCTCCCACATGCCGTGGTCGAGGTACACCGCTTCGGCCTGCGCCGGGCAGTCCACCACGAACCGCAGTCCCGCCTTCTCGACGGCCGAACGGAACACGCTGGCCAGCTCCGCGGTGACCGCGGCGAGGTCCGTCGGTTCGAAGCGGGCCTGCATCCGGCCGGCCTCGATGCGGGAGAAGTCGAGCAGGGCGTTGACGAGCTTGTTCAGCCGCAGGCCGTTGCGGTGCACGACCGCCAGCTCTTCGCGGGCCCGTTCGTCCACTCCGGACTCCCAGGCCCGCAGGTCCTGCACGGGCCCCAGGATCAGCGTCAACGGGGTGCGGAACTCGTGGCTGATGTTCGAGAAGAACGCGGTCTTCGCCCGGTCCAGCTCGGCCAGCTCTTCGGCGCGGCGCTGCTGGTCCTGGTAGCTGCGGGCGCTCGCGATGCCGGCGGACAGGTGCCCGGCCACCAGTTCCAGGAACCCGCGGTAGCCCGCGTCGAGGTCGCGGTAGCGGTTCAGCGCCGCCACCAGGAATCCGTACGGCGTGCTGCCCAGCTGCCGCAACGGCACGACCAGCGCCCGGGCCGGCGGATCCGGCCACACCCCCGACGGAAGTCCGGCGAACCGGGTGCCTTGGAGCTCGACCAGCGCCGCCACGCCCTCGGCCGCCGCGCCCACCGGCCACACCGCCGTGGGATCGCCGATCAGGAGCACCGGCGGGCTCGCGGGCCCGCCGGGCGCGATGCCGGTCGAGGCCGCGAGCACGGCCCGGCCGCCGTCGAACAGGTAGGTCAGCGTGAAGGGCAGGTCGCGCAGATCGCGCCCCAGCTGCCGGCCGGCGAACGCCAGCACCTGCCGTTCGGTCTGGATCACGCTGGGATCGGATCCGAGGTCGCGCAGCACGGCCATGCGGCGCTCGCCGATCACGCGGCCGGTCTCCTCGGTGACCACGCACAGCATGCCCACGACGCGGCCGTCGTCGTCGCGCAGCGGGCTGTAGGAGAAGGTGTGGTAGGTCTCCTCCGGGTACCCGGACCGTTCGAGGATCAGCAGCAGGGCCTCGTCCCACGTCGCGGTGCCGGTGGCCAGCACCGTGTCGATCCGCGGGCCGATGTCGTCCCAGATCTCGGCCCACACCTCGCGGGCCGGACGGCCCAGCGCCCATGGGTACTTGCGGCCGAGGGTGTCGCGCCGGTAGGCGGCATTGCAGAAGAACGTGAGGTCCGGGCCCCACGCCAGCCACATCGAAAACCGTGACGAGAGCAGGATGCTCACCGCGGTCTGCAGGCTCTGCGACCAGCCGCTCGGCGGCCCGATCGGGGTCGCGCTCCAGTCCACCCGGGCCAGGTCCGGCCCGACCTCCTCGTCGGCAGCGAACACGCTGCCCCCGCCGGCCGGTGGACCGGCATCTTCGGAACGCACTCGATGCCCTCTCTTGGCCCGCGGGCTTCCAGCCTACGGCCGTGACGTGCTCATACCCGGTTCCGCCGCCGCTCACACGACGCGCGGCGATCTTCCCGCGCGTTGTGCGGGGTGGCCGCGAGTGCGGGAGGATCGGCCGATGCAGGCTTTCGATGCGGACCGGCAGCCGGCGTTCACGAGCGGGACGGAGAGCACGAGCGTCAGTCTGCGGCGCGAGGGTGCCGCGGCGGTGCTCACCGCGCGCGGAGAGTTCGACGCGGTCACCACACCCCGGTTGCAGGCGGCGATCCGTGAGGCGCTCGAGGGCGGGCCCGGCGTGCTCGTGCTCGATCTGACCGGGGTGGAGTTCTTCGCCTCGTCCGCGCCGGCGGCACTGGTCGAGGCGCAGCGCGTCGCGGGCGACCGGACCGAGGTCCGGCTGGCGGTGGAGCACCGGATCGCGCGGACGCTGACGCTGCTCGGCCTCGACGGGCTGTTCGCGCAGTACCCCTCGGCGGCCGAGGCCGTCGCGGGCAAGTGACCGAACGCGGCGGAACCGAAGACCGCACGACAAGGTGGTGAGCATGGCCCGGAGCGGGGACCTCGACGGGGCCGCCGAGCCCGAACTCCGGGTGTGCCGGCCCGCCCGCACGGACGACATCACCGGGCTCCGCCACGACCTGGCCGGCTGGCTGCGCGCCCTCGACGTGCCCGGCGACCTCGCCGGCGACGTCGAACTGGCCGCGTACGAGGCGATGATCAACACCGCGGACCACGCCTACCCGAAGACCCCCGGCGACGTCGAGCTCACCGCCCACCACGAGGCGGGCCTGATCCGCGTCACCGTCACCGACCACGGCCGCTGGCTGCCGCCGACCGCGAACCCGGGCCCGTTGCACGGGCGCGGGCTTCCGCTCATCCGGGCGCTGCCGGACGACGCCACCGTCGACCCGACCGAGCGCGGCACCACCGTGACCATGACCTGGTACCCGAAGGGGCCCGGTTCGACCTGAAAGCCACCCCGCCGAGGTCCACAGTGGACAGGCGCCGTCAGCCGGGCGGTGGCGGGTGCTCGGCGAGCCACGTCGCGCCCCGGCGAGCCGACGCGCGCGACAGCCACGCCTCCTGGACGACCTCCGCGAGCTCGCCGCGGCTGATCTCGCCGAGGCGGCACGCGCGGACCAGCACCGAGAGGTGGCCGCGGAAGTGCGGCGTGGTGAAGAACGGTGAGGTTTCGTCCTGCACCAACGCTTCCTTGTCGGCTTCGGACGGGACCCAGAAGACGATCACGTCGGCGTAGCGTTCGCCGGTGTCGGGGTCGAACGCGTCCGGGCGCGGGTTGCGGAAGAAGATGAACGACTTGCCCCCGACCTGGTACACGGGTTTGCGCTCGGACCCCGGCCAGAGGGTGACGTGCGGCATCGCGAGCGCCAGTTCGTGCACGTCCTCCACGGACGCGGGGCGGTCGTCGTCCGGCATGCGCCCAGTTTAGGAGCGGAGGCGCCGGCGCGGCGGTGCCTCCGCCGAGGGATCAGGCGCCCGCGTGCTGAGCATGGCACCGGCACGAACGGCGACGCGGTGTGCTGCGGCGGTGTCATGGCGTGCTCCGGAGCGACCGGACGCCTCCCGGCGGTCGTCGCGGGTGGGCGGCAGCAGGAAGCCGAGTGTTGGGTCGCCGTCGGGCCGGATCTGCCCGAGGAACCGGCCCGGCGGGTCGACCCGGAACGCGCGGGCCGCCTCGAAGCCGGCGCACCGGATCGCGACGTGGTGCGGGTGGCGTTGTGCTCCGCAGCCACGCCGGACCCGCAGCGCCACCCAGACCTCGCGCCGCCTCCGTCCGCCGGGCCTGCGGGCGGCGGGGACAGGCTGGCGCGTCGGCCCAGCCACACCGCCACGACGCCGTGGCCGCGCGCGATTACGGTGACCGGGACGAAACCGCCGGACCGCCGAGGAACCAGCCATGCCGAGATTGCGCGCGTTGCCGGCGGCGTTCGTGGCGCGGTGGCCGCTGGGGGTGCGCGGGGCGGCGAGCGTCGGTGTGCCGTTGCTCGCCGGGGTGCTGGCCGGGCGGGCGGATCTCGGCGCGATCGCGTCGCTCGGCGGGATGGCGGGGGTGTACGCGGGGAACGCGCCGCGGCGGCACCGGCTGCGCGTGGTCGCCGCGGTGGGGCTCGCGTTGACGGTGCTCGTGCCGCTCAGCGGGCTGGCGGCCGCGGTGCCGTGGGTGTCGATCGCGTTCGCCGGCCTGGCCGCGGCGGGCGCGAGCTTCGTGTGCCTGGCGCTGCGGGTGCCGCCGCCGCGGGAGTACCTGATCGTGCTGGCCGTGCTGGTCGCGTCCGGCGAACCCGTGGGGTCAGGGGAGGCGCTGGTGCACGGCGCGTTCGTCGCCGCCGGCGCGCTGATCGGGTTCGCCGTGTCCGCCGTGGTCGGGCCCGGCGACGGCCTCGGGCACGTCGTGGAGGAGGCGTGGGACGCGGTCGCCGACGTCCTCCGGACGGCCGGCACCCCCGCGGCCGCCGACACCCGCCGGCGCGCCGTCGGCGTGCTCAGCCGCGGGCTCGAAACGTCCCGGCAGGCACGGCCCGGCTCCGCCGCCACGGTGCGGCCGCTGGCCGCGGCGGACCTCGTGCTCGCCTCCGCGCTGTCGGTCTCGTTCGACGCCACCGAGCCGCTCGCCGCGCACACGTGGCGGCCGGAGCTCGAGGACCTCCGCCGGGGACGCCCGGCCTCCCCGTCCGGCCACGCCGCTCTCGAGCGGGCGTTCGACGACGCGAACCTCGTGCTCGCCGGCCACGGCGTCGGCGACGCGGACGTGGTCGAACCCGGCGCCGGCGCGAAACTGCGGCAAGCCCTGACCCCGCGCGCGGTCGCGCTGCCCGCCGCGGCGCGCATCGGCGTCGCGGTCGCTGCCGGGGTGCTGGCCGGCCGACTGCTGGGCCTCGCGCACGCGTACTGGGTGGGGCTGACCGTGGCCGCGGTGCTGCAGGCGTCCAACGTGACGCTGCTGCTGCGCCGTTCCCTGCACCGGACCGTGGGCACGGCCGGCGGCGTCGCCCTGGCGGCCGCGGTGTTCGCGGGCGCACCGTCGCCGCTGGTGATCGCGCTGGTCGCGATCGGCGCCCAGTTCGTCGCCGAGGTGTTCCTGCCGGTGGTCTACGGCGTCGGCGTGGCCTTCGTGACGCTGGTGCCGCTGTTCCAGTACGAGCTCGCGGTGCCGGGAGCGGAGTTCGGCAGCGCGCTCGGCGCGCGGCTGCTGGACACCGCGATCGGCGCGGTCCTCGCCGTCGTGCTGCGCGTGGTGCTGTGGCCGCGCGCCACCGCCGCCCGGCTGCCCCAGGTGCAGGCCCGGACCCTCCGCGTGACCGCCCAGGTGTTCCGCCGCCGCTGGCTCGACGCCGGCGACGCCGAAGAACCCCGGGGCCGGTTGCGGGAAACCGTGCTGGACCTGCGCAGCGTCGCCGAAGACGCGCGGGCCGATCGGCTGCCGGACCGGCGGGCCGAACGCGCGGACCGGGTCACCTACGCCGCCGGCGAGCTCGCGCTGCTGGCGCTCGCCATCCCGTACGACCGGCCCGCGCCGCCCCGCGAGCGCGCGCAGGCGTTCCTGTGCGGGCTCGACCGCTTCGCCGAGGCACTCGAACAGGGTGTCCCGGCGTCCGTCACCGACCACGGCCCGATCCCGGGCTATCCGCGGCTCAGCGCGGCGAACCACCTCCTGGTCACCGCACTCGGCGCGCCCCCCGGGAACCCGGGCCCCGGGTGATCCCCGGGGGCCGGATCGGATTTTCGGCGCAATACTGGAGCGCATGGCGACCGACCCCGACACCGGCACGGCGACGGCTCCGAGGCCCGCTCCCGAAGGCCCGGAGCTGCACTTCGACCAGCGCACGGAGCTCGGGGAGTTCCTGCGCAGCCGGCGCGCCCGGCTGAAGCCGGCGGACGTCGGGCTGCCCGACTACGGCCGGCGCCGCCGCGTGCCCGGCCTGCGGCGCGAGGAGCTGGCCCAGGTCGCGGGCGTGTCGGCCGCGTACTACACGCGCCTGGAGCAGGGCAACGGCCAGAACGTGTCCGCCGAGGTCCTCGACGCGATCTCCTCGGCGCTCGCGCTGTCCGAAGCCGAGCACGCGCACCTGGTGCACCTGGTCAAACCGCTCCAGCGCCAGCGGCCGGTCGAGCCGCAGCGCCAGCGGGTGCGGCCCGAGCTGCTGGCGACACTGTCCGCATTGGACAGTGTGCCCGCGTACGTCTGGGGCCGCCGCAGCGACGTGCTCGCGTGGAACCGCCTGGCGTGCGTGCTGTTCGGCGACTGGAGCGCGCGCGCCCCGCGCGATCGCAACTGGGGCCGCGTCACGTTCCTCGAGCCCGCAGCGCGGCAGCGCTTCGCCGACTGGGAGACCAAGGCGGCCGACGTGGTCGGTCACCTGCGCTGGTACGCCGGCCGCTACCCGAACGACCCGCAGCTGGCGGAGCTGCTCGCGGACCTGTCGGTCAGCGCGGACTTCCGGCGGCTGTGGGACGCCCACCAGGTCAAGCGCAAGACCCACGGTCACATGCTGCTCAACCACCCGGACGTCGGCGAGCTGACGGTCCGCTACGAAACGTTCACCCTCCCCGGCGACGAGGACCAGTCGCTGGCGATCTACCACGCGGAGCCCGGTACGGCGTCGGCCGCGGCGCTGCGCTCGCTCACCCTGGCGCGGGAACTCACGGCGGGCGCGCGGGACTGAGCCCGGATCGGGCCGTCCGGCGCGGTCCTCGCCGAGGGAACTTGCCGCGGAGAATTCCGCCGGAGCGGCGGAACCTGACCCGCTGAACTCTCGCCGGTGGCCGTCGGCGCTGCGGATATGGCACGATTTGCCCACTTGGGTTCCGCGGCACTCGACGAGCTCCGCGGCGAGAGCGGTGGGTGCGGTGATGACGATGCCGCGGGTGGTGGTTGCCGAGGACGACGTGCTGTTGCGCGAAGGCCTGGCGAGTCTGCTCGAGCGGTCCGGGTTCACAGTCGTCGGGCAGGCCGGTGACGCGGCCGGTCTGCTGAAGCTGACGCGTGAGCACGAACCCGACCTGGTGCTGGTGGACGTGCGCATGCCGCCGACGCACACCGCCGAGGGGCTGGAAGCCGCGCGGATCATCCGGCAGGAACTGCCCGACATCGGGATCCTCGTGCTGTCCGCCCACGCCGACGTCGACCACGCGATGGAGCTGCTCGTCAGCGGCCGCAGCATCGGGTACCTGCTCAAGAGCCGCGTCGCGGACGTGGGGGAGTTCCTCGACGCACTGCGGCGAATCGCGAGGGGCGGGTCGGTGGTGGAGCCGGCGATCGTGCAGGAGCTGGTGGAGGCCCGCCACCGCAACGATCCGCTGGCCGCGCTGAGCGCCCGGGAACGTGAAGTCCTGTCGCTGATGGCCGAAGGCCGGTCCAATTCCGGCATCGCGCGGCGGCTGTGGGTCACCGAGGGCACCGTGGAGAAGCACGTGCGCAGCGTCCTGGCGAAACTCGACCTGCCGGAGACCACGGACGACCACCGGCGCGTCCTCGCCGTGATCACCTACCTCGACAACCGCTAGCGCTCCAGCAACTGGTGGATCGCCCGCGCCGAGAGTGAAGACTTCGACAGGAAACCCGCGGCCGGCCCGGCCTCGATCACGTCGTGGTAGTCCTCTTCGGCGTGGGTCGAGATCACGATGATCCGCGATTCGCCGCCCGCCGGGGTGCGGTCGAGCTTGCTCACCAGCTCCAGACCGCTCTCACCACCGAGGTCGATGTCGACCAGCACGACTTCGGGCCGCAGGTCCTCGACGGACCGCAGCGCCCCCGCACTGTCGCTTGCGACCCCGGCGACCGTCACGCCCTCCCGCTCCAAGAGCCGGCGGGCGGCGGCCAGAAAGTCCGGACTGTCGTCGACGATCAGACACCGCACGTACTCACCGTCCCAGAAGTAACCCCTTGTGCGCATCCCGGCTAGCCGGTACGCCGCGGCCCGGCAACCGCTTCCGCATACACCCGGTCGAGCTGGTGCAGCCGGATGTGCCGGAGGGCTTCGCTGAACGTGCACGCGCCGTACCAGATCCAGCCGCACCCGTCGCAGTGGCAGTGCCAGCGGTCGCAGTGGGCGCAGTACTTGTTGCTGGCGTGGTGGTGGTTGGTCATGACGTCGCTTCTTCCGGACTGAACGGGACTCGCTCAGTGTGGCGGGCGCACGGTGTCCGCGTCGTCACCGCGAGCGGGCATTTCCCGGGCCCGGCTGCCGGGAACGGGCTCTACCGGCTGCCCGGTATCAGCCCGCGGCGCCGGCGGTCTGCTCCGCGAACGGGAGGTCCGCTTCGAGCCGGGTGCCCTCCGCGGGCGGGCTGTGCAGCGCGACCCGTCCGCCCAGCGCTTCGACGCGGTCCCTGATCCCGGTCAGCCCCGTTCCGGTGGTGAAGTCGGCACCTCCGTCGCCGTTGTCCTCCACCGCCACGTGCAACACCCCGTCACGCGCCTCGACGACGACGGTGACGGCACTCGCGCGGGCGTGCTTGGCGGCGTTCGTCAGCGCTTCGGCGACGACGTAGTACGCGCCGATCTCGATCGGTTCGGGCAGGCGCCCGTTGGCGCGGACGATGAGCTCGACCGGGTACGGCGAGCGCCGGGCGAGTGCTTTCAGCGCCGGCAGCAGCCCGCCTTCGGCGAGGATCGCCGGGTGGATGCCGCGCGCCGTCTCGCGCAACTCGTCCAGTGCTTCCGACAGCCCGGTCGCGATGTTGTCCAGCTCCTGGCCGGCTTCGCCGAGCTCGCGCGGGACCAGTGCCTGCACGGCGCGCACCTGCAGCGCCAGCGACACGAGCCGCTGCTGGGCGCCGTCGTGCAGGTCGCGTTCGATGCGCCGGCGGGTGCGGTCGGCGGTGGCGACGATGCGGGCCCGGGACGCCCGGAGCTCGGCCCGGGATTCGGCGTTCCCGATGGCGGTCGCGACGAGTTCGGTGAAGCTCGCGATCTGCGCCTCGGTGTTGGGCGGGAACGGTGCGTCGCTCTTCGTCGACGCGGCGATCACACCCCAGATCCGGCCGGCGACGACGATGGGGCAGCCGATCGACGAGCGGATGCCGAGCCCGCGCGCCTCCCGGGCGATCGTGCCCTCGGCGCCGCGGAAGGTCGCGAGCCGGACCGGCCGGCCCGTCTCGCGCACTTCGCGGGCGACGCTGAGCCCATCGAGGTTGAACCGCTGCCCGACGGCCAGGTGCACGGGCACCCGGCTGAACGCGGCCACGCCGGTCACGGTGCCGTCCGTCTCGTAGCGCTCCATCCGGGCCAGGTCCGCGTCGTACAGCTGGCCGACTTCGCGGGTCACCGCCTGGAAGACCGCCGACGGCGGACCTGCTTTGGCCACGAGTGTCGCAACGCGACGCAACGCCGACTGCTCTTCGTTCAGGCGCTCCGCGGTTTGCGCCGCCCGTTGCAGGCGCGAGGCGAGCGTCCCGACCACGACCGCGGTGATGAGGAAAACCCCCAGGGCGACGGCGGTCTGCGTGTCGGCGACCAGCAGGGGATAAGCGGGGTCGACGAACAGTGCCACGTACACGGCGACGCTCAGCACCGAAGTGGCCACGGCGAGCACGGTTCCCCACACCACCGCGATCGGCAGGACCACGAGCAAGTACAGCGTCAGCAGGGAAACCGGCGGCACGTGCGGCTCGAGCAGCTTCGCGACACCCGTCACGGCGGCGACAGCGATCACGCCGGCCAGGACGCCACCCGGCCAGCGTCGCACCCATCCGCCGCTGAGGCGGCCTGGCATCAACGTTTCTCCGGCCACGTGCAACACCCAACGAGAGGGTATGTCGTGGCCAGCCGGACATCCAGCCCCGCGGCCGCTCCCGCTAGCGGGGGGTGCGAACTCCAGGTGGCAGGAATGCGTGGTGACGCCCGCCACGCGATGCTGAACGGGCCCCCGCCACCCGCGGACACCCGGTTCCCGGCCACTTCGCCGGGTGTCCGCCCCTCCAACCAGCTCCGGACCGGAAGGTGGAGTCTGATGCGGATCTTCGGCCTGCCCCGTGCCGGACGCCCGGCGCCCGTCGTTCCCCCGCTGCGCGACCGCGAAGCCGCCCTCCGCCCGGCAACCCCCGCGCTCCCGCCGGTCGCAGTGTTCCCGCGCCGGATCCGCGCCGACCGCAGGTGGACTCCGTGAACTTCGAACAGACCCCCTTCGCCCGCTGGCGCCTGCCCCTGCTGGGCTCGGCGTGCTCCGTGTGCGGCCGTCCGGCCGAAACGCTCTGGGTCCTCACGAACGATCGCATCGTTTCCCACCGCGGCGGCGCTTCCCCGTGCCGGCTGCCGAATCCCCGCCCCGACGTGGACCTCGCCACGGCGGCCGCCCCGCGGGAGACGAGCGCCGCCTGACGCCGTCCACAGTGGATCACCGGCGGCGGGGCGGGTCCGCGGTTCCGGAATGGACAGTCCGTGCCGAGCCGAGGCCGTGCCCGCCGGGAATTCCCGGCTGACTCGCCTCGCACCACGCGAGGAACTGGCGCGGACCCCGGTCATCCCGTCGGCGCGTACCGCAGCGTTCCCGCGACGTCGCCCCCGCCGGGGACGTCCTCGTGGCGGACGGCGAGCAGGCGCGCACCGGAGAGCCACGCGCGGCGGGCGATCTCGTCGACGAGCCCGAGGGCCGCCGAACCCCCGAAGGTCACTTCACCGAGGTCGTCGACCTCACCGGGGATGTTCGCGTCGATGTCCACGAAGAGCGTGTCGACGGCGCCGTTCGTGGCGAAGCGCGCGAGGTCGGCGACGTCGGTGGAGGTGCGGCCGTGTTCGAAGCGTTCGGCGAAGGTGCGCTTCTCCTCGTCGAGCCGGTCGCCGTACCACCCGTCGAGGATCGCGCGGGCTTCGGTGACCAATTCGCCGTCGCCGCGGCCCTCCGGGTTGCCGGGCACGCTGTGCGGCACCAGGTCCGGGTACCGGCAGTGCGCGCGGAAGATGCTGTCGAGCGGCTCGGTGGCGGCCAGCACCAGCGGCACACCGTGGCCGGGCAGGACTTCGCGCAGCGCGCTGTCGACCAGCCGGGAGAACTGCGCCATCCGCAGCTTCTGCCCTTCCGCGCCCTGCACCCGGCGGATCGGCGCGCGGTCCTTGATGGACGACTTGCCCACGGCCGAGGCCACGTCGGCCGGCATGTCCGGCACGCGCACCTCGCGGGGAGGCGCGTCGGGCACGGTTTCCAGCAGCCGCACCGAACGCTGGGCGAGCGCCAGGACGAACGCGGTCTGCGGGAACGTCACCGCTCGCATCAGCGGCTTGACGAAGAACCGCGTCCCGCCGACGGCGGCCGGGGTGAGCCGGTTCGGCAGCCGGAAGCTGCGCAGCGACGCGGGTGTCGCGAACACCGCGAGGCTGCGGGCCTGGTGGCGCCAGAAGTCCCCGGAGTTCTCGTCCTCCAGCACGGCGAGCTGTTCCGCCAGGGCCGCGAACGCCTCCTTGTCCGCGTCGCCAAGCTGCGCCAGCGCGTCCCGGACCCCGTTCTTGTACGCGATCCGCTCGGCCTCGCCCGGCGACGTGGGCGAGGTCTCGAGGTAGATCGACACGGCGGCGGGAGCTTCGGCCTGCCACAACGCGTCGATCTCGGAGCGGGTCGGGATGTCGGTGTACAGCGTCATGCGGTCCCTCCTCGTCGAGGTGTCCGTCGGCCCGGTCCCGCCTGCGGCAGGGCGGGGAACTCCGTTCCCGACAGTAGGTCCGAGCCCGGCCCGAAACCACGGAGTTCCGCTGCGCTGAGTTCAGCGTAACGCGCAGTAGTCCTGAAATAAAGGACTTGATTTCTAATAATCAGGAACATACCGTCGTCGGGGTGAGAACAGACGTAGTGCGAGCGCACCGGGCCCTGGCCGCGGCCGGGCAGGCCGACCTGGTCTGGGGGCACGTGAGCGTGCGGGACCCGGACGGGCGCGGCGCGTGGATGAAGGCCGCCGGCTGGGGTTTCGAGGAGGTGGACGACGAGCGGGTCGTGCTCGTCGCCGCCGACGGCGAGGTCGTCCAGGGCGCCGGGCCGCGGCACCTCGAGTTCCCGATCCACACCGAGGTCCTGCGGGCGCGGCCCGACGTGCAGTGCGTGGTGCACACGCACTCGGCCGCGGCCACGGCGTTCGCGTCGCTCGGTGTGCCGGTGCGCGCGATCGACCACGACGGCGTGCTGTTCGCCGAACCCGACGTCCCGCGGTTCACCCGCACCGGCGCGCTCATCTCGACGCCGGAGCTGGGTGCCGAGCTCGCCGGCGTGCTGGGCGGCGCCCGGGCGTGCCTGCTCGCGCGGCACGGCCTGGTCACCGCCGGACCCGACGTCGCGCACGCCGTGATGTACGCGGTCCTGCTCGACCGCGCCTGCCGCAAGCAGCTCGACGCGATGGCCGCCGGCGGCCCCGCGTCCTGGTCGTCTCCCGCCGAGGCCGAGGCCAAACGCGCGGAGTGCTGGCCACCCAGCCAGATCGAAGCCGGCTGGCGCTACCTCAACCGGCTCGCCGAGAAGGGAAACCGATGAACACACAGCGCAAGACCGTCCTGGTGACCGGGTCGGGCCAGGGCATCGGGCGCGGCGTCGCGCTCGGCCTCGCCGAGCGTGGCTGGCACGTGCTGGTCGCCGACATCGACGAGCAGCGCGCGAAGACCGTCGCCGCGGAGGCCGGCGGCGAAGCGGTGGTCGTCGACATCGCGTCCGCGCAGTCCTGCCGGGAAGCCGCGGAACAGCTGCAGCGCCAGGGCGTGGTCCTCGACGGGCTCGTGAACAACGCGGCCCTGTTCTCGACCCTGACGATGAAACCCTTCTGGGAGATCGACGAGCAGGAGTGGAACCGCGTGCTCGGCGTGAACCTCACGGGCACGTGGCAGCTGACCAAAGCCCTGCTGCCGGCACTGCGCGGCGCGGAATCGGCGTCGATCGTGAACGTCGCCGCGAGCGCCGTGTGGATCGGGCGCCCGCACTACGCGCACTACGTCGCCTCGAAGGCCGGCCTGATCGGCCTGACCTACGTGATGTCGCGCGAGCTCGCCGGCTCGGGGATCCGCGCCAACGCCGTGACGCCGGGCTCGGTGCAGACCGAGATCCCGCGCACCACCATCACCGCCGACCAGGTGCGCAAGCAGGTCGAAGCGCAGAACGTGCAACGCCCCGCGACCCCGGACGACCTGGTGGGCGCGATCGCGTTCCTGCTCGGGCCCGACAGCGGGTTCGTGTCGGGGCAGACCGTCAACGTCGACGGCGGCCTGACGGTCCGCTGAGAGCAGGAGGAGAGAACCGATGGGCCAGCCGAACTTCGCCGACGCCGCGCAGCTGTCCGCCTACACGCGGGAGCGGCAGTGGTCGCTGCTGCTCGGGGGCGAGCTCAAACCCGCGGCGACCGGGCGCCGCTTCGACGACGTCTCGCCGGTGACCGGTGAGGTCATCGCCGAGGTCCCCGACGCCGACGCGTCCGATGTGGACGCCGCGGTCAGTGCCGGGCTCCAGGCCTTTCCCGCGTGGTCGGCGACCAGCGTGCAGGAGCGCGTGGCGATCGTGCGGGCGATCGCGCAGCGGCTGCGCGACAACGCCGCTGAACTCGGCGCACTCGACACCCTCGACGGCGGCAACATCATCCGTCTGTCCACTTCGGATGTCCGGGCCGGCGCGGCGATGCTCGACTACTTCGCCGACCTCGGCCAGGCGCTGAAGGGGGAGACCAGCCCGCTGTCGGCCGGCGCGCTGCACTACACGAGCCCGCGCCCGATCGGCGTCGTCGCCCGGATCATCCCCTACAACCACCCGATCATGTTCGCCGCCGGGAAGATCGCCGCCCCGCTGATCGCCGGCAACTGCGTGCTGCTGAAGCCGCCGCACCAGGCGCCGCTCTCGGCCCTGCGGTTCGGCGAGCTGATCGCCGACCTGCTGCCGCCGGGTGTCCTGTCGATCCTCCCGGGCGCCGGACCGGCGACGGGCGAGGCGATCGTGCGCCACCCGCGGATCCGGCGGATCGCGTTCATCGGCAGCGCGGCCACCGGCCTGGCGATCCAGCGGGCCGCGGCCGAAACCGCGGTGAAGCACGTGAGCCTGGAGCTGGGCGGCAAGAACGCGCTCGTCGCGTTCCCCGACGCCGACCCGGCCCAGGTGGCGGCCGCGGCGGTGCGCGGCATGAACTTCTCGTGGTCGGGCCAGTCGTGCGGCTCCACCAGCCGGCTGGTCGTGCACGAGGACATCCGCGAGCAGACCGTCGCCGAGATCCGCCGGATCATCGGCGAACTGCGCCTCGGCGACCCGTTCGACGAGAACACCGACGTCGGAGCCCTGGTGTCGCAGCAGCAGTACACCAAGGTCCTGTCCTACCTGGACCTCGCCCGCGGCGAAGGCGCGCAGCTAGTGACCGGCGGCGAACCGTTCCGCCCGGACGGCCGCGACGGCGCGCTCATCGTCCGCCCGACGGTGTTCACCGGCGTCGAGGCCGGGATGCGCATCGCCCAGGAGGAGGTGTTCGGGCCGGTGCTGTCGGTGCTGTCGTTTCGCGACGAAGCCGAGGCCGTCGAGATCGCGAACGCCACCGAATACGGCCTCACCGGCTCCGTGTTCACCGACGACCTGCGGCGGGCGCACCGCGTGGCCGCCGCCCTCGAAGCGGGCTACGTGTGGATCAACGACTCGTCCCGCCACTTCGTCGGCGCCCCGTTCGGCGGGGTGAAGTCCTCCGGCCTCGGCCGGGAGGAATGCCTGGAAGAACTGCTCAGCTTCACCGAGACCCAGGCCGTGCACGTGTCCTATCAGGACTGAAAACGCGAAGGGGGGACCTCGCACTCAAAGGAGAGAAGCCGTGGTGACATCCGCAAACACCTCGTCGGTTACCCACGCCCCAGCCAGATCCGCCTGGCGCCCGCAGCTCGCGGGCGCGGCGGCGATCACCGTCTGCACGATCGTCACGATCATGGAGGGCTACAGCCTCATCGTCTTCGGGTCGGTCATCCCGACCCTGCTGCACGACACCGCGCTCGCGCTCACACCGAGCATGGCCGGCGTGCTCGGCAGTCTCATCTACGCGGGCATGCTCGTCGGCGCGTTCTCCGCCGGGGTCGTCAGCGACCGCGTCGGGCGCCACCCGACCCTGATCGTCGCGATCACCCTGTTCGGGCTCGGTTTCCTCCTCACGGGCCTGGCGGGCTCGGCGCTGGTGCTGGGCCTGGCCCGGGTCGTGTCCGGACTCGGGGTCGGCGCGGCGGTGACCTCCGCGCTCGCACTGGCCCGCACCCACGCCCGGCCCGGGCGTGCCAGCCTCGTCGTCAACATCACGATGGCCGGCATCCCGGTCGGCGGGGCGATCGCTTCGCTGATCGGCATCGGCGTCCTGCCCGCGTTCGGCTGGCGCCCGATGTTCCTGATCGGTGCCGCGCTGACGCTGCTCATCCTGATCGTGGTGGCCGCCGTCCGCTTCCACGACGTGCAGGAGGCCGCGCCGGACGTGGCCGCGGCCCCGCGGCGCTCGCCGGTGCGGGAGCTGTTCACCGGCCGCGGCATCCTGCTCGCCGGGCTGCTGGCCGCCGTGGCGATCCCGAACATGTTCACCTGGTTCGGGCTCAACGTGTGGCTCACCGCCGCGATGACCTCGCTGAACTACCCGCTGACCTCCGCGCTGCTGTTCGGGTTCACCCTCACCGCGGGCGCCGTCGTCGGGTCGCTGATCGTGTCGCCGCTGGCCGACCGGCGCACCCCGGTGATCGCCGCCGTCGTGACCGCGTCCTGCACCGTCGTGGGCCTCGCCGGGATCGTCGCGGGCATCCGGTTCATGCCGCTCCTCCTGCTGTGCGTCGCACTGCTCGGCGTCGGCGGGCACACGACGATGAACCTGCTCAACGCCGCCGCGAGCAACCTGTTCCCGCCGGAGATCCGCGGCACCGCGATGGGCTGGACGAACAGCACGTCCTACCTCGGCGCCGTCGGCCCGCTCCTCGGCGGCGTCATCATCTCCTCCAGCCTCGGTGCCCAGGGGGTGTTCCTGGTGTTCGGGTGCTCCGCCGTCCTCGCCGTGCTCGTCCTGGTGGTGTTCACCGCCGTCACCCGCCGGCCGTCCCCTTCGGAGGTTTCGCATGCCTGACAACCCCGGCCTGTGGTGCCAGGAAGGCTGGACCCGCTTCCGGCACGGCGACTTCGCGTGCACCGTCGTCAGCGACGGTCTGCTGGAGATGGGCCCGGCTCGCGACAACTTCCCCAACGCCGAGCCGGCCGACGTCGACGCCCTGCTGACCGGCCACCACCTCGAGCCGGAACGGGTGCGCCTCGACCAGAACCTGCTCGTCGTCGACACCCCGGACGGGCGAGTGCTGTTCGACACCGGCGTCGGCACCGTGCCCGAACTCGGCGTGGCCACGTTCGGCGCCCAGACGGGCAAGGCGGTGGCGAACCTCGAGGCGGCCGGGATCGACCCCGCGTCGATCGACGTCGTCGCGATCACCCACGCGCACCCGGACCACTGCTGGGGTCTCGTGGACGCCGACGGGAAACCGCTGTACCCCAACGCGCGGATCATCGTCAGCGAAGTCGAGTACCGGCACTGGACGGATCTGTCGAAAGTGGACAGCGCACCGAACCAGCACCTGCGCGACCACTACACCGGCGCGGACCTCAACCTCAACGCCTACGCCGGCCGGCTGACGCTGATCGGCGACGGCGACGAGGTCGTGCCGGGCATCACCGCGATCGCGACGCCCGGGCACAGCCCCGGCCACGTCGTCTACCGCATCACCAGCGGCGGCCGCACGATGATCTGCTGGGGCGACTTGTGCCACCACTACGTGCTGCTGCTGCGCCGTCCGGACTGGGGTTTCCGGTTCGACTACGACAAGGCGGCGGCCACCGCGCAACGGCGGCGGATCTACGACCTCGTCGAGGCCGAGCGGCACGCGGTGTTCGCCTACCACTTCCCGTTCCCGGGGCTCGGGCACCTGCGCCGCGACGGTGAGGGGTACGCCTGGCTGCCGGCTCAGCCCGAGCCGGAGTAACCGCTGCGGCGGCGCGCACGGCGGGTTCCCGCCCGCTGTGCGCGCCGTGCGGGTCAGGACAGCAGCGGCAGCTTCTTCACGAGCTTGTCGACGCGGTTGCGCGGTCCGACGAGGCCGAGGGCGTAGTAGCGCACCTCTTCGGGCGGCAGGGCTTCGAGGCCGCGCACGTACTCGTCGTAGACGCGGGTCTGCTGGCCGAGGCCCGGCATGTCGGCGACGTACACGCCGAGGCTCTCAGCCGCCTTGGCCCGCAGGGCGGTCAGGGTTTCGCCCGGCGCGGCGAGGATCGTGCTGCCGATCCAGGGGAGTCCCGGGTGGACGGTGCCGCCGGCGTCTTTCGCGTCCGGGCCGAGCAAGCCGGCCACGGCCCGGCCCGTCGCGGCGGCGACGCACACGGCGGCGTTCACCGCCAGACCCGGCGGGAGCGCGTCGTCGACGACCACGACCCACTTCAGGCGGGCGGCTCGCGTCGGCGCGCCGGTGTCGATCTCTTCGGGGGAGAACCCCACGTCGGTGAGCACAGGTGATACCTCACGAAGTACGGCTGTTTGCGACCACGCTAATCTGAGCGTCGGCGCTTGCCCAAGCGATCCGTACATAATCCGGCGGAGGGCTCACCATGGCGGATCTCGACGAACTTGATACGGCGATCCTGCGGGAACTGCAGGCCAACGCACGGCGCACCAACCGCGACGTCGCCTCGGCCGTCGGTGTTTCACCGACCACGGCGCTCGACCGCACCCGCGCGCTCCACGAGCGGGGCGTGATCCGCGGCGCCACCCTCGACGTCGACCTCGCCGCGATCGGCCGCCCGGTGCAGGCCCTCATCGCGGTCCGCGTCCGCCCGCCGTCACGCCGGGTCATCGAAGCGTTCCGCGGCTGGGTGTCCGGTCTGCCCGAAACGCTCGCCGTCTTCGTCACCTCCGGCACCGAGGACTTCCTCGTCCACGTCGCCGTGCCGGACAACGAAAGCCTCTACGCGTTCGTGATCGACCGGCTGACCGAACGGCCGGAGGTCGCCGACGTCCGCACGTCGGTGATCTACGAGCACCTGCGCACGCGGGTCGTCGACCCGGCTTCGCGGCGGCGCGGAGCTCAGCGCCGCCCGGCAGCCCGGGGGCGGGGGGCGCGGAGCAAAACCCCCGCTCAGGCCCCCGC
>NZ_JBITBT010000044.1:43277-80212 GCF_044452505.1 Amycolatopsis sp. NPDC051903
CTCCCACCCCGGGCCCCCCCCCCCGCGGGGGCGCGCCCCCGACCGCCCGTGGGTCAACACCGCCCACGGCCGCCCGGGGGCCGCCCACCGGGCTTCGCGGCGGCGCTGAGCTCAGCGCCGCCGGCAAGCCGGGTCGCGGCGGACGCGAAGAAAACCGCCTGATCAGGCCCGCGCCGGTCACCGCCGGGGTGAGCGGGGGGCCGGGGTCGCGGAGAACTGGCCCTGCCAGCTGGCCTGCGCGCCCGAGTCGCCGATGCGGTAGATGTCGTAAGCGGCCCCGCCGGCGATGAGGATGGCCGCGGCCGCGAGGACGGCCGTGACGGGCGTCGAGCGAGGTGCGAGGAAGGTGCGGCGGGGGAGGGGCAGGCGGCGAGGGGTGTCGGTGGCGGGGAGGGTTTCGCGGTGGCGCCACCAGATCACGAGGGCGAGCGCGGCCACGCCGATCGCCGAGTAGATCGCCGTGTCGCCGAGTTCGGTGTGGGCGCGCACGAGGGGCGTGGCGGGCACCCGGCGTTCGAGCCATTCGCCGGCGTCGGTGGTGATCGGGACGAGGATCAGGACCAGCACCGACAGCACGGCGTTCGGGCCCGCCAGCTTGCGCCGCGCGGCGGGCCAGAGGGCGGTGAGGACGAGGAGCAACGCCGAGAGCGGCAGCAGGACGACGATGGCGTGCACCAGCAGGATGTGGGCGGGCAGGCCGTTGAGCGTGGTCATCGGTTCCTTCGGGGGCAAGGGTTTCACGGGCTGGTGAACGACGGCATGGGGGTCCGGGGCGGCGGACGACGGCGAATGGAGCAGCGGGCGAAGGCAGGGCCCGAGGGTCGGGCTGGGGCAAAACGTCCGAAGCAACCGGCAGCCGGAGACGGGCCGGCGCCCGCGCCGAGTACCCGACGGTCCCGTCCCGGGTGCGATTCCCGGTCAGCGGCCGCGGCCACGCGCACCCTTCCGGTTCGGTCATCGGTGGGCGGCGTCGAGCGCGGACTGCAGTGACTGGAGGTAGCCCTCCGAGGTGTAGGTCGCGCCGCTGACGGTGTCGATCTGCGCGTTCTGCGCCTGCAGCGTCTCCTGGTTGAGCACGGGCACGGCCTCGGAGTTGATGCGCACGTCGCGGCCGGACTCCTGGGGTACCTGGAGCACGCGGGCGTCCGTGATCCGCCCGCCGGACACGGTGATCTCGACTTGGACCGGGCCGTACGGGGTGTCTGCGGCCTGACCGCTGAACGTCCCACCACCGGCCGCGGAACCAGGAGTTGCCGAAGCCGGCGGCGTGGCCGGGGCCGAGGTGCCCGAAGGCGGCCGCACGACCCCGGGGAGCCGGGCGTTCGCGGCAACGGGGTCCTGGTTCGTGCTCGTGTGGTAGCTGAACAGCAGCACGAGGACCGAAACGGTGGCCGCGAAGGCGATGGCGATTCTCCGCACGACGAGCTCCTTACCAGCCGAACCGTTCGAAGTGGATCCGTTCGCGCGGGACCCGGCACTGCCACGCGCACTCCGTCACCGCCGCGGCCCACTCACCGGGACCGCAGACGTAGACGTCGTGCTCGGCGATGTCGGGCACGAAGTACCGCAAGACGGTGTGGTCCGGCGCCGAGGCGTAGAGCGAAGGCAGCCAGGACCCCGGCGCACGATGCCCCGGCAGGTAGTGGATCCGCACGCCGCGGGTCCGCGCGAGGTGTTCGAGCTCGTGGTGGAACAGCGCGTCGGCCGAGAACCGGTAGAACAGCACGGCTTCGCCCGGCCCGTACGGCAGTTCTTCCAGCAGTGCGCGCAACGGCGTGATCCCGATGCCCGACGCGAACATCGCGACCTTCCGTCCGGTTCGGACAGAGCCGGTGAGCGCGCCGTACGGGCCTTCGAACCACACCCGCGTCCCGACGGGAAGGGTCGCGAGCCGCGCGCTGCCTGGGCCGAGGTCCCGCGCGGTGATCCGCAGGCGCCGCCCGTCCGGGGCGGCGGACAGCGAGAACGGCTTGCCCCGCGTCCAGCCGGTGCCGTGGCGGAACCGCCACACGAAGAACTGCCCGGCCACCGCCGGCAACCGGTCGAGCCGGCGCCCGCGCAGGTACAGCGAGACGACGCCGGCGCCCTCGCGCACCACCCGGTCGACCACGAGCCGGTGCCGCAGGCTCAGCGTCAGCGGCAGCCCCACGCGGAACACCAGCAGCGCGCCGGCCGCGGCCGCGTAGGCACTCCACCAGAACACGGTCGCCGCGGGCGAGGCCGTGAAATCCGTCCCGGTCCACAGCTGGTGCGGCAGCGCGAGGCCGGCGCCGAGGTAGGCGTAGAGGTGCAGCAGGTGCCACGACTCGTACCGCAACCGGCGCCGGGCGGCCCGCACCGATGTGACGACGACCAGCACCAGCGCGAGCGTGCCCGCGGTCGCCAGGAGCATGCCCGGATACGTGGTGACCAGGTTCCAGACCTCCGCGAGCAGTCCGGTGTGGTCGGTCGCGGCGTAACCGAGGGAGATCAGGACAATGTGCAGGCACAGCAAGACGAACGACGTGAACCCGGTGAGCCGGTGCCGCCGCGCCAGCGTGTCCTGGCCGTAGCTGCGCTCGACCCACGGGATCCGGGCCATCAGCAGGACCTGCAGCAGCAGCAAGGCCGCGGACAGCAGTCCGGTCAGCCGGCCCGCGGACGTCAGTCCGGACGCGAGGAAACCCAGCTGCTGCACACCTTGGTCCGCCACCCACAGCGCGGTGACGAACAGGAGCGTCGCGCACGCGACCAGCCCGGCCGCGTCGCGCCACCACCGGCGGACCGGGTGGACCCGGCGCGAGGGCGGGGCCTCGCCGGGCCGGAGCGTGAGGGGGGCGGTGAACATGCGGGCTCTCCTGGTCGTGACGTGGTGTCACCACCTTTCCGGAGCCCGGTTAGTCCCCGGCGTGATCCGGGTGAGAAAACGGTAAGAGCCGATCACCGCCGACCGTGAACCCCACCACGGCTCCACCACCCGGGCGCGGGCGGGCGAACACGGCGCCGTCGTGCGCCAGGGCGGTCTCGCGCACGATCGCCAGGCCGAGCCCGGAACCCGGCAGCGCGCGGGCCGCGTCGGCGCGGTGGAAGCGGTCGAAGACGTGCGGCAGGTCGGCTTCGGGGATCCCGGGGCCGCGGTCGAGGACCTCGATCTGTCCGCTTCGGACGGTGAGCTCGATCGGTTCGGTACCGCCGGCGTCGAACTTGACGGCGTTCTCCAGGAGGTTCGCGACGGCGCGTTCGAGCCGTCGCGCCTGTCCGGTCGCGAGGGTGTCGTCGGCGTCCACCACCACGGTCCGGCCGGACCGGCGCCGCACCCGTTCGGCGGCGCGCCCGGCGACCTCGGCCAGTTCGACGGGTCCGGTTTCCTCGCTGTCGTAACGCCGCGTCGCGAGTTCGACGATCTCGGTGATCAGGTGGGTCAGCTCCCGGGTCTCGCCGTCGACGTCGTCGAGCAGCCGGGCCCGCGCGTCCGGCGCGAGCTCGTCGAACCGGCGCATCACCTGGGCGTTGGTGCGCAGGCTCGTCAACGGCGTGCGCAGTTCGTGCGCGGCGTCCTGCACGAGCCGCTCCTGGTCGGCGCGGGCGTCGGCGAGCCGGCCGAGCATGCGGTCGAAGGACGTGGCCAGGCGGCCGACCTCGTCGCGTCCGCCGGTGGGCACGCCCGCCTGCACGAGGCCCCCGTCGCTCACCTGCTCGGTCACGGCCGTGAGCCGCACCAGCCGGCGCGTGATCTGGCGCGCCAGCAGCCAGCCGGCCAGCGCGGCGGCGACGAGGACCGCCGCGCTGACCAGCGTGATCCGCGTGGCGAGGGAGGTGAGCACGTGGCGCGACTCGTCGACGTCGATGCCGAGCTGGCTCGCACCGCGGTCCCGGCCGAGCGCGACGGTGATCACGCGGTAGTCGTCCGGGCCGACGGTCAGGTCGCGGTAGGCGTGCTCGCCCGGGCGGCCGTTCGCCGCCAGCGCGCGGTCGGTGTCGTCGACGGTGAACGAGACCCCGGGTCGTCCCCCGATCCGCCGCACGGTGCCGTCCGGGGCGATGGCCTGCGCGACCATGGGCTGGGCCTCGTCGTGGTCGTTGTCGTGCGGGCCGCGGGCGAACGGGCTGGGCGCGAGCACCTGGGCGGCGCCGGCCTGGACCTCGGCCGACGCCGTGAGCAGCGAGCGGTCGAGCTCGTCGCTGATCCGCTGCGACGCCGTCTGGTAGCTGAACACGCCGACGAGCACGCTCGCGGCCGCCCCGACTCCGGCGAACGCGATGGCGAGCTTGCTGCGCAGGTTCACGAGGCCCGCACCGAATAGCCGACGCCGCGCACGGTCCGGATGACGTCCGCCGCTCCGGCCTTCTCCAGTTTCCGGCGCAGGTATCCGATGTAGACGGCCAGGTTCTTGGAGTCCGAACCGAACTCGTACCCCCAGATCCGCCGGTAGATCGTGGTGCGGTCGAGCACGATCCCGGCGTTGCGCACCAGCAGCTCCAGGAGGTCGAATTCGGTCTTCGACAGGTCGAGCTCCTTGTCGTTGCACCGCACCCGCCGCGCCGCCGGGTCCACGGTCAGCCCGCCGAGCCGCAGCACCCTCGGCGCCGCGGCGTCGGGCGACGTCCGCCGCAGCAGGGCGCGCAGCCGCGCGAGCAGTTCATCGAGGTCGAACGGCTTGACCAGGTAGTCGTCGGCACCCGCGTCGAGCCCCGCGACCCGGTCGGGCGGTTCGACGCGCGCGGTGAGCATGAGGATCGGTGTCGGATCGCCGTCGGCGCGCAGCACGCGGCACACGCCGAGCCCGTCGACGCCGGGCATCATCACGTCGAGGATCAGCACGTCGAAGCGGTCCCGCCGCGCCACGGCCAGCGCGGCGACCCCGTCGGTCACCTCCGTGACCTCGTAGCCCTCCAGTTCCAGCGCGCGCAGCAGCGATTCACGGATCGCGCGGTCGTCGTCGGCGAGCAGGACACGGGGCTGCATGCCGCCATCATGCCCCGTGACCCGGGCCGGGCGCCGAGCCCGGGCACCGGGTCGGCGGTCGCGCCGGGGCCGGCCGATCAGCCAGGCGGCGGCCGCCGAGGCTTGCTCCAGGGCCTCGCCGAACGGGGTGCCGAGATTCAGCGTCGCCACGAGCGCGCCGGCGAACTCGTCGCCCGCGCCCGTCGTGTCGGCGACGGTACCGGGGGAACGCCGTGCGGCCCGCAGCGTCGAGCCGCCGGAGGCCGCCAGTGCACCGTCCGCCCCGAGTGTGATCACGACCGACCGGCACCGCCTCGCCAGCGCGCCGAGTGCTTCGGCGGGATCGGTCACCCGCACGCCGAGCTCCGCCAGGACGGCCAGCGCCTCGCCGCGGTTGGCGATGAGCGGGTCGGCGGACGGCAGCAGGCCGAGGTCGGCGTTGCCGGCCGGCGAGCAGTTCCAGGCGAAACGGACGTCGTTCTCCGCGCACCACCGCGCCGCCGCCGCCACCGCCGGGGCGGGCACCTCCGCCTGGGCGAGCACGGTTCCCGCCCGCGCCCGGGTGAGCGCGCCGGTGACGTGGTCCGGCCTCAGCCGCCGGTTCGCCCCGGGGACGACGACGATCGTGTTCTCGGCCGCCGCGTCGACCGAGATGAGCGCCCGGCCCGACGGTGCGTCCACAGTGGCCAGCAACCCGACGTCGACACCGCGGCTTTCGGCCGCCAGGCGCAAGGTCTCGCCCGCGGTGTCGGGCCCGAGCGCGGCGACCAGCGCCGCCGGCCCGAACCGCGCGGCCGCGATCGCCTGGTTGAGACCCTTGCCGCCGGGTGCTTCGGTGTATCCGTCCGCGAGCACCGTCTCGCCGGGCGAGGGGAGGGCGCCGACCCGGGCGACCAGATCGAGGTTGGCCGAGCCGACGACCACCACCCCGCGCCGGACGCCGGTCACCTGCCCCCCATCCCGGAGTTCGCCAGTCCGCTGATGAACCGCCGCTGCAGCAGGAGGAACAGGATCAGCATGGGCGCGATCATGATGAACCCCGCCGCGCTGATCAGCGTGAAGTTCTGGGTGAACCCCTGCTGGAAGGTGAAGAACGTGGTGGACAGCGGCATCCTGCTGTCGGACTGGATCATCGTGACCGCGAACAGGAACTCGTTGTAGGCCGACAACCCCGTCGTGAGCGCGACGGTGAGCAGGCCCGGCAGCATGTTCGGGAGCACGATCCGGGCGAACACGCGCAGCTCGCCCGCTCCGTCCACGCGAGCGGCCTCCTCCAGTTCACGCGGCAGCCCGAGCATGAAGGATCGCAGCAGCAGGGTCCCGAACGGCGAGAACAGGCCGCAGTAGATGAGGATCAGGCCCAGCCGCGTGTCGTAGAGCCCGGCCTTGGCCCACAGGTAGAACAGCGGGACCAGGAACATCTGCGAGGGCAGGGCGCTCGCCACGAGCAGGTAGGTCATGAACGCGGACGCGCCGCGCACCTTCAGCCGGGCCAGTGCGTAAGCGGCGAACGCGGCGACGACGCAGGTGAGGACGATCGTGCCCAGCACGACGACCGCCGAGTTCTCCAGGCCCGCGCCCATGTTCGCCTGCGTCCAGGCGTCGGCGAAGTTGCGCCACTCCCAGGTTGTGGGCAGCCCGAGCGCGCCGGCCGCGTACTGGCTGTCGGTCTTCAGCGCGTTGAAGAAGAACAGCACGATCGGCCCGAGGGAGAAGATCGCGAGTGCGGTCAGGATCACGTAGACGGTCGTGCGCCCGAGGACGAACCGGCCGCGGTGCCCGAGCCACCGGGCCGGCGCGGCCGGGGGCTTCCGGGAAACCGCGGGGGACGGTGCGGTGACGCTCATGTGTCCCACTTCCTCACCTTGCGGATGACCAGGTAGATCGTGACGACGACGCCGCTGATGAGGGCCATGACGACGCCCACGGCCGAGGCGTAGCCGCCCTGGAGGTTGGTGAACGCGTCCCGGTAGGACACCGTGGACAGCAGGTCGGTCGACCCGGCCGGGCCGCCCTGCGTGAGGATGAAGACGTAGTCGAACGCCAGGAACGACCAGATGATCGTCATGAGCCCGAGGAAGGCGAAGGTCGGGCCGATCGCGGGCAGCGTCACCGAGAGGAACTGCCGCCCGGCGCCGGCGCCGTCCACTCGCGCCGCTTCGTAGAGGCTCCGGTCGACCCCTTGCATCGCGGCGAAGAAGACGACGACCAGGAATCCCCACCAGGCCCAGTTGTTGACGAACTCGACCGTCCACAGTGCCAGGTCGGGATCGCCCAGGGGGTTGAGGTGCAGCAGGTTGCCGAGGCCGTTCTGCGGGTCGAGGATGCTCCGCCAGATCGAGGAGTTCACGACGCTGGCCACGATGTAGGGGATGAAGTACAGCGTCCGGAACAGCAGGCGGAACCGGACGATCCGCGAAAGCGCGAAGGCGCCGAACAGTCCCATGGCCATCGGGACGACGAGGAAGAAGGCCGTCCAGAGGAGGTTGTGGACGAGGCCCTGCACGAACTCCGGGTCCCGGACCAGGTCCGCGTAGTTGGCGAAGCCGACGAACGTGGCCTTGCTGCTGATGCCCGTCCAGTCGGTGAAGGAGTACCAGACGGAGAAGGCGCTGGGGACGAGCACGACGACCAGGTTGAAGACGATCAGCGGCACGAGGAACAGCCAGCCCGAGACCCTGCGGTCGCGCAGCTTGCTCCGGACGCCGCCGCGCCGCGCGGGTGCGGCGCGGCGGGCCGGTTCACGGCTCAGGACGGGGGACGCGGTCATCGGATCTGCCCTCCCGGCTTCGGGGCGGTGGGGACCCGGCCCTCGGCCTTCTCCGTCTCGAACCGGGACGCGATGCCCTGGCAGTACTCGGCGGCCGACAGCCGTCCGGTGATGACGTTCTCGAAGTAGTCGATCAGGTAGGTTTCGGTCTGCTGCGGGAAGAACGTCCACGTCGTGTACCCGACCGAGGTCGCCGCCGACAGCTCCGAGTACAGCCGCACGATCCGCCGGTCGGCCCGTGCGGAGAAATCGGCGGTCCCGAGGTGGATGGGCGGCGGCTCGAAGCTCATCTGCTCGACGGCGGAGATGATCGTCGTGACGTCCGTGGTCAGGAAATCGAGGTAGCCCGCCGCGGCGGCGGTGTCGCGGAAGTTCGTGTTGATCCCGGCGGCCTGGCCCACCGCCAGATCCCAGACGACCGGCGGCACCGCGTCGCCCAGCGAGGGCACGGTCGTCCACTGCCAGGTGGCGTCGTTGCCCGCGGCTTTCCCGAAGTACGGCGTCAGGTTGGCGAACTCCCAGGTGCCCGAGAGCATCGCGGCGGCCTTGCCCGAGGCCAGCTGCTCGTAGATCGTCGGGAAGCTGGTGGTGAAGTACAGCCCCACGTCACCGCCGAACCAGCCCTTCGCGAAGTAGGACGCCAGCCGGTCGATCGCTTCGACGAACACCGGATCGGTCCACTTCGTCTCGCCGATCAGGGCCGAGTACACGGCGTCGGGACCGGCCCCGTGGTTGAGCGCGACCCCGACGAACCACTCGTTCGCGCCCTTGTAGTCGGCGTTGCCCGCCGCGATCGGGACGCGGCCCTTCCCCTTGGCCTCCGCGCAGAAGTCCTCGAACTCCTCCCGCGTGGCCGGCACGCTCAAGCCGAGTTCGTGGAGGGTGCCGGGATTGGTGTAGAAGGCCATGGTTTCGTACGAGGTGGGCAGTGTGACGAGCTTGCCGTCGATCCTCGACGCGGCGAGCGCCCACGGCGCGAACTTCTCGCCCCAGCCGTAGTGGCTCTCGAACTGCCCGAGGTCGGCGAGGTAGCCGGCGGACCAGTACGCGGACACGAAGCTGGACGGGCCGGGGGTCACGATGATCGACGGCCCCGACCCGGCCGCCAGCGCGGTCTGGATCAGGCGGTCGATCGTCCCGCCGGACTTGGGTGTGAACCGCACGGGGTACTTGCCGTGGTACGCCTCGGCGAAGTGCCGGCGGAAGTAGTCGTTCTGGTCGGCGTTGTCGAGGTTGTTCCAGATCGTGATGACGTCGGAGTCGCCGGAACCTGCCTGACCGCACGCGCTCAGCAGTGCGGTCAGGCCCAGCGCACCACCGGCCCCGAAGAACCGGCGACGGGTGAATTCGGCCATCCTCATCTCCATTGACAAAGGCGGCGGGGGCGGGACCCGGTGGGTCCCGTGTCCACCTAGCGGCTTCGGGGGAACCGCACCGTGCGAGCGGCGAGATCCGAGATCACGGAGTTGTCGAACCCGAACAGCGCGGAGCGCGTCCGGTCGTGCAGCGGGTCGATCAGGTGGGCCGGCAGTCCGGCGGTCCCGGTGAGGATGCCGGCCACCGAGCCGACGGTCGCGCCGTTGGAGTCGGTGTCCCACCCGCTCATGACGACCTTCCCGACGGCGTTCGAGTAGTCGCCGTCGGACCACAGCAGTGCGGCGGTGACGGCGGCGGCGTTGTTCACGGTGTGGATCCACGCGTAGTGGCCGTACGCGGAGTGGATCTCGGCCACCGCGGCCTCCCAGGACAGCCCGTCGGTGCGGAGCTGCTGGACGTGGGTGATCGCTTCGTGCAGCCGCGAGCCCTTCGGGACGACGGTGAGCGACGTGTCGATCGCTTCCGCGGCGTCCGCAGCGGTGAAGGCGCCGGCCACGAGCGCCGCGGCCCACAGCTCGCCGTACACGCCGTTGCCGGTGTGCGACAGCGCGGCGTCCTGGTAGGCGAGCGCCGCGGCGGCCCACGGATCGCCGGGGTTGACGTAACCGAAGACGTCGCCGCGGATCTGCGCGCCGATCCACTCGCGGTACGGGTTGCGGAACCGGGCGGTCTCCGGCACCCGGACGCCGTTGACGAGGTTGACGTAGGCGGCCCGCTCCGCCGTGTAGACCTGCTCGACGGGGAACAGCGACGTCCAGGCCGAGCCGACGTCCTGCGGTCGCAGGGCGCGGCCGTGGGTCTCGAGCAGGTGCAGCGCGAGGATCGCGTAGTCGATGTCGTCGTCGCGCGCGGATCCGTTCACGCGGCCGCGGGTGGTCTCGGGCCAGTTCTCGCGGAACTCGAAACCCTCGGGCATGGGGTCGAGCACCGGGAAGTAGTCGGTGAGCGGGTACGCATCCGCCAGCACCAGGTAGTCCTTGATGCGGGCGACCGTCCAGTGGTCGCCCGACTCGACCGGCTTGCCGAGGTTGCACCCGGCGATGCGGCCCAGCCACGCGGCGTGCACGCGGTCGGCGTAGCTCTCGGGATCCGTGACTTGGCCTTGTGCGGGTGCCGCCGCCGCCCGGATGTCGTCCAGGGACTCGGGTTCCTCGTACGCCCAGCCCGGCGCGCGCGTACCGCCGGCCATGCCGTCGACGAGGGCGAGCACCGCCGCGCGGTCCTCCGGATCGGTGGCGTTCGCGGCGCGTACGACGTCGTCCACGTCGTACCCGCTCTCACGGCGCTGGGCCACCTCGTCGGCGAGGAGGTCTTTCGGGACGAGTGCGTCGAAGGTGGTGTGCCGGTATGCCTCGTCGAGTTCGACGGCGGGGCTGGTCGGCGTTGCGGTCATGGGTGTTCGGTCCCTTTCCGTCGCGGTGCAAATCGATTTGCGTCTGCTGGTGCTGCTGTCTCCGGGCGGCCGGGCCGGTCAGGTCGACTGGCGGGTGACGAGGCGGGTTGGGAGAGTCGTCCGCCGGTACGGCGCGTCGGGCCCGCTTTCCACGCGCCACAGGATGGTCGCGGCGCACGCCTCGCCCACGGCCGACGCCGGGTTGACGACGGTGGTGAGCGCCGGCGTCACGAGACTAGCCGTGTCGATGTCGTCGAACCCGACGATCGCGACGTCGTCGGGGACGCGCAGGCCCGCTCGCCGCGCGGCTTCGATCGCGCCGATCGCGATCAGGTCGTTGGCGCACAGGATCGCCCGGGGCCGGTCGGGGCGGGCCAGCAGCCGCGCCGCCGCCTCGGTGCCGCCGTCGCGGGTGAACGGCGCGTGCTCGACCCAGTCGTCGCGCACGTCCGCCCCGGCAGCGGACGCCGCGGCGCGGAAGGTGTCCACTCGCAACGGGCCCGCCGAGGCACCCTCGAGCCCGCCGATGAACGCGAGTTCGTGCACGTCCTTGTCGCGCAGGTGGCGAACGGCTTCGGTGAGCCCGCGCACGTCGTCGGTGAGCACGGTGTCGGCCGGGATGTCACCGTCCTCGGTCGTCGTGATCACCAGGGGAGTGGCCGGGCCGACGATCTCCCGGACCTCGGCGGCCGACAACGCGACGGGTTGCATGACGATGCCGTCCACCCCGCGCGCCACCATCTCCTCCAGGAGCTTGCGTTCGGTCTCCGCGTCGCCGTCGGTGTTGCCGATGAAGGACACGTAGCCCTCGGCCTCGAGCCCGTCGTGGATCGCCCGCGCGAGCGCCGGGTAGTAGGGGTTCGCGATGTCGACCAGCAGCAGGGCGACCGACTGCGTGCGCCGGCTGCGGAGGCTCTTCGCCACCATGTTGGGTCGGTAGTTCTGGTCCTCGATGGCCTCGAGGATCCGCTTGCGCGTCTCCTCCGACACGGCGCGCTTGCCGCTCAGCGCGTGTGAAACGGTGGTGGGGCTGACCCCGGCCGCGGCCGCGACACTCTGGATGCTCGAGCGGGTCCTGCTCGCCATCGCCACCTCCTCGGGGTTCGGTGTGCAAAACGTTTTGCGCACCGGGTGGCGGACATCGTAATCGCAGGAGTGGTGCAGCTGTCAACGGTCTTCTCCGGCGAGCTCCGGCAACGCACCGGGCCGGGGCGGCGGCCGCGTCGGTGGTCAGGGGCGCCGGGCGTGCCACGCGGGCTGCCGGTGTCGTCGAACGCGGCGGAAGCGTCCTCAAAGGACCCTTCGGGACGCGGTGGGCGGGACCCCGCCGGGTGGCGAGACTGTCCGAAAAGGACGGAATCGTGGACGCCGGACCGCGTGGTGAGCCGGCGTCGCCGCGGCCCGGCATGATCGTCGCGCCGCCGCGGCCCGGCTTTCCGCGGTGGGTCAGAGGGTCATCGCGAGCCAGAGCGCGACCCACGCGGCAGCGCAGACAGCGATGACGGCGGCGATGATTTCGGCGGCGGCGGTGAGCGGACGGCGGTGGTGCCGGTTGCGGGTGTGCATGGCGACTCCTCTCCCTCAAGATCATCGTTCGTCACCTGAGGTGAGGATGCAATGGTGACCCCCCGGGACGGGGGACCCCCGGACGGGGGGGGGGGGGGGGGGGGGGGGGGGGGGGGGCCCCCCCCCGCCCCCCCCCCCCCCCCCCCCCCCCCCCCCCCGCCGGGGAGTTTCAACCGATCGCACGGGTGACGTGCGCGGCGATCGCCTCGTACATCCGGCGGATCACCTCGGTTTCGCCGGTCATGATGTCGTAACCATGGTCGACGTCGGGCACCTCGAGGTATTCGGCGAGCGCCCCGGCCGCCTCGAGCTTGTCCGCGTACCGCTTCGCCTCAGCGCGCAGCCGGTCGAACTCCGCGGTGACGACCAGCGCCGGTGCGATCCCGGCGAGGCCGTCGGCGTTGTCTCCCCACGCGGGCGAGACGAACCGGTGGCGGCGTTGCGCGCGATCGGGAACGTAGGCGGTGTCGAACACCTCGCACAGCCAAGGCTGCAGGACGGCCTTCGAGCCGAGCGGTGACGGCTTCCGCGACGGTGGTGTCGCGATGTCGAGCGGTGGGTAGTGCAGGACCTGCAACGAGATGGTGGGTCCGGTGTCTTCCAGCGCCATCCGCGACACGGCTGCCGACAGGTTGCCTCCCGCGCTCTGGCCGCCGACGCACAACCGCGTGCCGTCCCAGTCGCGCTCCGGTTCGGCTGCCCACCGAACGACGTCGTAGAACTGTTCGACGGGCGTGGGAAACCGTTTGTGCGGGGCCAGCGCGTAGTCGGTGTTGAGCACGACGACGTTGGCGTGCGCGGCGAGGAAGCGGCACCAGGCGTCGTCCTGTTCCCGGCGTCCCACGACGAAACCGCCGCCGTGGGCATTCACGTAGACCCCGGGGGCGCCGGCCGGTGCCGGCGGGAGGTAGATCGTCGCGTCGACCGCGCCGTGGCGCGTGTCGACGCTGAGGTCGGTGGTGCTGACGGTGATTTCGGGGAACCGGGGTTCGCTCGCGGGGTGGATCGCTGCGTTGATCTTGGCGGCGAACCTGCGGGCGACGACGTCGGCCACCAGCCGTCGCGACAGTACTGACATGAATCCTCGTTTCGATTCGATCGCCCGGCGTCTCGGTGCGACGGTGGTCAGTCCTGGTGCCGGCGCGCGCTGGGGTGGCGCAGGTGATCGCGAGCCACGATCTCCTCCGGTTCGAGCATGGTGATCATCTCGACGCCGGGAGCGCAGACGCACACCGCGACGAACCGGGTCCAGGCGTCCGGGTCCAGGTTCACGACCTGGTAGTGCACGACGTCGCCGCCGGGCTCCCAGAACGCCTCGCCCGCAACGATTTCCCGGGGCTCCTCACCTTCCAGCTCGAAGAGGATCTTGCCCTCGTCACCGTGCCCTGGATTCGAAGTTGTTCACCGACCGTCCACAAGGGAGATTCGATGGTTTCGCAGGCCGGTGCGGTGTTCGCCAGCAAGCAGGAGCGCGTGTGGTCGATCGCGACGGTGCTCACCCGCCTCGCGCTGGCCGCCGGGTTCCTTTCGGCCGTCGCCGATCGCTTCGGCTGGTGAGGTCCGGCGCACACCACGTCCGTCGCCTGGGGCGACTTCGCCGCGTACACCGCCTACACGCACAACCTGGCGCCCTACCTGTCCGGCGGGCTCCTCACCACCGCTGCGTGGGCCGCGACCGCCGCGGAATCGGTGCTGGGCCTGACCTTGCTGGCCGGCGTCCTCCTCCGCTGGTCCGCCTGGGCCGCCGCGGCGCTGCTGCTGGTGTTCGCGCTGTCGATGGCGATGTTCCTGAGCTGGGAAGCACCGCTGAGCGCCTCGGTTTTCGCCGCCGCGGCCGCCGCCCTGCTGCTGGCACTCTCGCCCGTCCGCACCTTCGCGTTCAGCATCGACCGGCTTTTCGCGAAACGTGATCGTGCAGCGATCGCTGCGCCGTGATGTGCTCCAGCTTACGTTGACCCTCACATCGATGTGAAGGTTTGAGAATCGCTGAGCGGCTCGGCCCGGTTCCCGTAGCGGGCAACGACCATCACCGGAGGCTTCAAGTGAAACTCGGACTTCGTCTGCCCCAGCGCTTGAGCGTGGACCTGCAGCACGACGTGGTCGAAGCGGCCAGAACGGCGGAAGCGGCCGGCTACGCCAGCCTGTGGACCTACGAACGGCTGCTCTTCCCGGAGACGCCCGTCGAACCGTATGTCGCGCTGCCGGGCGTGCCGTGGCCGGAGGCTTCACGCCAGGCCGCCGATCCGCTGGCCGTCCTCACGGCCGCCGCGGTGGTGACCGAGAAGGTGCGCCTCGGTACTTCCGTTCTGGTCGCACCGCTCCACGGCCCGCTGCAGCTGGCGAAGGAGATCGCGACCATCGACCAGCTCAGCGGCGGCCGCGTGATCGCGGGTTTGGGCACCGGCTGGTCTTCCGACGAATTCCAGGCCACGGGCGTCACCCGCGCGGACCGCGGCCGTTTCCTCGACGAGACGATGGACGTCTTCGACGCCGTGTGGGGTCCGGACCCGGTGTCCTTCCGGGGCCCTCGGGTCGTCATCGACCAGGCCGCGGTTTTGCCCAAGCCGGTCGGGAAAATCCCCGTCGTGCTGGGCGGCGGTGGCACCGATCTCGGCCGCGCCACCGCGGCCGTGCGGCGCATCGCCCAGCGGGCGGACGGCTGGCTGCCGCTGCTGGCCACACCCGGCCCGGCCGGGGCGAAGGAACTGCGCGCGAGCTGGGACCGGATCCGCGACCTGGCCACCGAACACGGCCGCGACCCGAGCCGCATGGAAATGATCGTGGTCGGCAACGTCACCTTCACCGACCGCCCCGCCGGCCCCGACCGCTCCGCGTTCGTCGGCACCCTGGCCCAGATCGTGGACGACATCCACACCGCCGCCGAGGCCGGCGCGGACGAGCTCATCGTCGACCTGAACCTGCAGGACTGGTTCACCAGCACGCGGCAGATGCTCGCAACAGCCGTGGAAATCCACGCCCGGGCCGCAGTCTCATGAGCACTTCGTGTCTCACCGCCCGAGGTCTTCTCGCCATGCCAAAACCGACGCACGCACACAGCTTCGTCGCCGGCACGGATGCCACCGGAGTCCCGCTCGTCCTGCTGCACGGCTCGGACGGCACCGAATCCGATCTGATGGGTCTGGCTGACGCAGTGGAGCCAGGGGCACCGAAGCTGGGTGTGCGCGGGACAGTGGCGACCGAGGGTGGGTATGCCTTTTTCCATCGTTTTCTGGATCGCCGGGTGAACGAAGCGGACCTTGCGGCGAGGGCACCGGTACTGGCGGAGTTCATCAAAACCACCTGCGACCGCTACCACTTCACCAGGCGGCCGGTGTTCGTCGGCTTCTCCAACGGTGCGATCATGGCCGCGGCCTTGGTGCTGACACATCCTGGCCTGCTGGCGGGCGCGATCCTGTTCAGATCGCTCTCGCCGTTCACCCACGGTCCGCTTCGCGGCTTGGACGGCACACCGATCCTCATGATCGACGGTGCCAACGACATCCGCAGATCATCCCGCGACGGTCTGAGACTGGCCGGACGGCTGCGGCGTGCGGGCGCGAAGGTGACCCATCACCTGCTACCGGTGGGACATTCGATCACCGCCGAGGACGGGGAGATCGCCGGCGAACGGCTTCGACCGCTCACTCGGTGAACGGCTGCGGACGCCGTCCCTTCCTGCGCAGGGGCCGGGGGTGGGCCCGGCGTCCACCGCACGGACCAGGTGCTCTGCAGGCCAGGTCCTCGGCGGCGAGTTCGGTGACCAGCAGCGTGATCGCCGGGTATCCCGTCCGAAAGGGATCAGAGCCGTTTGGCGGCGCGGAACGCCTTGGCGTAGGTGCCCGAACCGTCGATCAGGGACACGCCGCCCGCGTCGCCGAAGGTGGGGCCGTTCGCGACCTTGCGGCTGGACAGGACGCGGCGGTGGCCGTCACTGTCGATGCCCAGGTAGATGCCCGTGTGGGACACCTGCGATCCGAGCTGCGGTTCCAGGTTGAAGAACAGGATGTCGCCGGGCTGCAGTTCGCTGAAGTTGGTGGCCTGCATCTTCTCGTCGTGGATCACTTCGGTGCCCGGGCCGAGTTCGGACAGCGCCCACGCCCGCCGGGGCAGGCCCGGGCCCTTGGTGTTCGTGCCGAGCAGCGGATAGCCGGAGCGGTAGCCGTAGACCATGCGCACGAACCCGGAGCAGTCGAGCGACCGCGCGCGCATCGGCTCCGCGTTCTCGTGCACGCCACCGGGAAAGTCCCAGTCGACGCCGAGGTAGTCGTAGAAATCGGACTTCTCCAGGCGGCCTTCGGCGCTGTCGGGGCCGAAGCTGGCGTCGCCGCCCACCCGCAGGTTCTTCGACCGCTGGTCGGCGGCGCCGTCGGTGTACTGCAGCGCGATGGCGAGGACGTCCGGAGAGGTGTCGCCGACGGTCTTGGGCAGCCAGTCGGTGAACCACTTCTCCTTTTCCGCGCCCGCCCGCCACTGCTGCGGCGCCAGGCGGATCCAGGCGGTGGAGGTCACCGACACCTTCGTGAAGCGCGGCTCGGTGAACGTCCGGCTCGGCCCGGTGAGCATCACCGTGCGCGACCCGTCGGTGAAGGAAGCGAGCTGGACCCCCGCCGAGTCCCGGACGATCGTCCGGGGTGGGTTGTCCAGGCGCTCGTAGGTGTAGCCGCCGGTCAGCGCGGCACCGGCCGAGACCGACGACGCCGACACCGCCACGATCTCGTTGTCGTCCCGGGTCGCCACGGAGACCGCGGCCGTGCCGGACACCGCGATGACCGCGGCCAGCACCCCGATTCGCATCGCCTTGCGCATCAGCACCTCACACCGTGGGAACCAGGCCGACCAGCACCCCGCTGATCAGGATCGCGTAGCTGGCGAGGCTCACCCCGCCGGTGGCGACGATCGTCGCCACCGGCTTCTGCCGCACGAGCTGGTAGGCCACCAGCCCGGGCACGACGAAGCCGAGCGTCTGGTGGACGAACAGCAGCGGGAAATCGGCCTGCAGCACGATGAGCAACGTCGTCTGCAACACGACGCCGAGCAGGACCACCGCCGCGAACAGCCGCTTCCCGTAGAGGATCACCATGCGCTGCAAGAGCTTGGTGCCGCCGTAGGTCAGCGCGGTCATGAGCACGATGATCGCCGCGCGCCGGTAGTCCTCCACCATCGTGAGCGCGATCCAGCCGGGCGTGATCATGCCGCCGGGGGAGAGGTTCGTGGTGAGGTAGCAGACCAGCGAGAACAGCAGGCCGATGGCGAGCCCCACGGTGGCGACCTCGGGGGCGAGGGAGGTGGTCAGCATCAGGCGGCGGGTTCCAGTTTCGCGAGTTCCTCCAGGAGCAATTCCCCCTGGCCGTGGATGTTGCCGATGGCGACCAGCGACGCCTCCGGTTCGAGGCCCCTGACGATGCCGCGCAGCAGGTCCCGCGGCGGGCGGGCACCGCCAAGGTCGACGACGCGGTGGTGCCACTCGGCGGGGATCGCGGCGCGGGCGCTGCGCGTGGGTTCACCGATGAGCACGACGCGCCGCGGACCGATGCGGGGCACGAGCGCGCCCATCTGCCCGTTGCGCTCGACGCGGTCCGGCCGGCAGTTGATGATCACGTGCAACGGGTCCGCGATCGCGCCCTGGCGGCGCAGCTGGTCGATGTTCATCAGCGTGGATTCCGGGTCGTTCGCGGCGAACACGTTGGCGAAGCGCAGCAGCCGCCGTCCCGCCCGGTACTGGTGCACCTGCAGCACACCCGGATCCGGCGGCGCCGCCCACATGCCCTCGAGGGCGGAGGCGCGGTTGACCTTCAGCAGGTCGGCCACGGCGAGCGCGATCGCGACGTTCTCCTTGAAGGTGATCCAGCTGAAGCCGCGCATCTCCTCGTCGGTGACCGACTCCGGGTCGACGGCGATGAGTTCGCAGTTCCGCTTCGCAGCCTCCTCTTCGAGGATGTGGAGCCGGTCCCGCTCCGCGGTCAGGCAGATCCCGCCGACCGGCATCGAACGGCTCAGCGAGCGGGCGACGTCGTCGAGCGTCGGGCCCATCTCCGCGAGGTGGTCTTCGCGGACGTTGCACAGCACGCCGATGTTCGAGCGGATCAGCTTGCTCTGGTTGATCTCCTGCAGGTCCGGCATCACGGCCATGCATTCGATGACGAGCGCGTCCGGCCGGTACGCCGCGGCCCGGCGCACGATGCCGATCTGCTCGACGACGTTGGCGATGCCGAACTTGCGGTAGACCGGTTCCTCGCTGCCGTCCGGGTGGATGAACCGGGCCGCGGTGCCGGTGGTCTTCGCCGTGGTGACGAGCCCGCCGCCCCGCAGGGCGCCCGCGCACAGCCGGGTGATCGACGACTTCCCGCGGATGCCGTTGACGAGCACCCGCGTCGGGATGCTGTGCAGGTGCTTGTAGTGCTGCCGCTGTTCGGAGATTCCCGCGATCAGCATGGCCGACGACGCGAGCAGCAGCACGAGGTACAGGAACAGCACGTCAGACTCCGGCTTCGTCCAGCCAGCGCAGGTAATCCCGGCGGGCCTGCTCTTCGGCGGTCAGGGCCCGGGCCGGCGGCGGGTTCTGCGTGCGTGACTGGGGCGCGGGAACCTGCTGCGTCCGCACCGGCGGCCGCCGGCGCGGTCCGGCGGCCGGTTCGCGCCGCCGCTCGTCCCGCGGTGGCCCCGATTCGCCCCGGTCCCGGTGGTCGGTCCGGGCCGGCTTGCGAGCCGGAGCCGGTTCCTGCTGCGCGGCCCTCGCCTTGGCCCGCCGGGGGCCGGCTTCCCGGCGGACGCGCTGGAACAGCTCGGTCTTGTCCGTCGCCGCGCCGGCCGGGCGGCGGACCTCACCGAGGCGGTCCGCGCCCTCGGCGAGCGCTTGCCGGCAGATTTCGACGCACGAAGCGATGGTGCCGATCTCGTCGTGGCGCTGCGGGTAGACGACGTCGCCGGTGTCGCCCGCGGCGATCCGGGCCGCCGCGTCCCCGACGCGGCGCAACGGCCGCACGACGATCAGCAGGTGCCAGCCGAACAGCAGCAGCGCGACGACGGCGACGAGCAGCGCCGCCACGCGCGCGCCGGCTCGGACGGTGTTGTCCGCGAGGCCGAGCGAACCGATCGGCTGCTCGGCGACGACAACCCACTTCAACGACGCGGTGGTGCCCTCAGCCGAAAGCCGCTGTGCCGCGACGAGCGACGCGGACGTCGTCTCGCGAGCGTCCTTTCCGGACTGCGCCGCTTCCACGTTCTGGATCAGAGCGGGATCGGTGAGCGGGGCGAAGGCCAGGTAGCCCTCGGTGTCGGCGATCGTGCGCTTCCCCTCGTCGACGACGCGCACGCGGCCGCCCGCGGAGCCGAGCAGCTCGGCCATGCGCGGCACGTCGTACTCGCCGACGAGGGTGTTCGCCGAGCCGGGCAGCGGGGTGAACGCGTAGACGACCGGGACGCGGCCGCTGGTGTTGTGCTGGCGCAGGCCTTCGCCGGTGGGCAGTTTCCCGGGCTCGCGCAACGACTCGCGCCCGGCCTGCAGCACCACGCCGCCCTGCGCGTCGGCGACGTAGACGCTGCGGAAGCGGCTTTCGCTGTCGGCGAGCTGACCGAGCATGCCGCGCACCTGATCCGGCTGCTTCCCCGCGGCCAGCCGGGCGAGCGAGCGCAGATCGGTCAGGCCTTCGACGAGGCTGCGGCGCAGGGTGTCGGCCGACCGCGCGACGCGAACACCGTGCTCGCTGAGCAGCGCCGGCGAGACCTCGGCGTGCTGCCGGCCGAGCGTCGCGGCGACAGCACCCGACCACCCGAGCAACGCGAGCGAGACCACGACGATCACGAACCGGGCGGAGAACAACGGCCGCACGCGCGCCGCCGGCTTCCGCCGGCGCAGCTTGGCCCGGTAGCGCTCGACGGCGGTGGTCACCCGGTTGACCTCGCGGATCCGCGACTGCCGGACGCGCTCGGCGAGCACGCCCGCCGCGATGGCGAGAGCGTCGGTGCGCAGGCGCCGGATCGGTGCCACGACCGCGCGGCGCAGCAGCAGGAAACCGGCCGAGGCGAGGCCGAGGAGCGCGGCCGCCGGGATCAGGCCGGGCCAGCGGGCGGGCACCGGCTCGACCGGCACCCGGCTCAGCGACACCACCGACAGGCCGAGGCTCCCGCCGATCGCGCCCGACGTCACCGGCGCGTAGGAGACGACCGGGGCGGTCGGCCGGGCGGGTTCACCGCCGGCGTCCCCGGTGAGGACACCGGACTGACCCGCGCCGGCGGCCGTCGCGGCGCGGGTGAGCAGCTCTCGCGCGGCGGTGTCCTGCTCGGGCACGGCGGTGCCGAGCGAGTGCAGGACGGCGCCGTCGGTGGTGACCACGCGAACCTGCTGCCGCGCCGTTTTGTCCAGATCCCCGGTGGTTTCGCGCAACGCCGCCGAAACGACGAGGAGCCGGCCGGCCCGGGCGCCACCGAGCGGGAACGCGGTGAGCACGAGCGGAGCGGCACCGGCACGGGCGACCGGGCGGAGGGTGAGCTTGACGACCGCGACCCCGCGCAACGTCTCCACGGGCACCGGCTCGCCGTGCGCCGCGAGGACCTTGTTCTTCCCCGGGTCGTACACGGCCGTGCCGCGCCAGTCCGGATACGTCTCGCCGAGCCGGGTGAGCAGCGCGGCGTCGTCGGCGGTGTCGAACACTCCGGAACTGGCAGCGATCTGCAGGTCGTCCGCGACCGAGGAGGCCGAGGTCGCGACGCTCTGCGCGAGCGCGGTGGTCGCCCGCTGCTGGTCGGCGGCGACCTCGCCGGAAACCGCGCCCGCGGCGTCGTCCGCGTGGATCAGCGACAGCGGCCCGGCGGTCGAGAGGTAAACCGCCGTGAGAACGGCGATCAGCACCAGCAACACGAAGGTGGTCGCCGACGCGACCCCGGCCCCTCGCGGAAAACCCGCCTCGGGGATTTGCGCGCGAAGCCGCGCAGCACGGTCGACGGAGTCTCTCGGCCGGTTCACCTGGTCCCCCGGGGCCCTTTCAGTCGCTCGATCCGACAGGATCGCCGGCCTTCCGGCCGTTCGCGGAACGTTTCCACCCATTCGGGTGCCATGAACGTATCAACCAAACCGACAGTAGTGTTACAAGTCTTCTGGTTCTCGCAAACGGGGCCAAGGCTGGCGGATGGAGCGAATCCGTACACTGGATATGGTGATCGGGTCACGTCGAGTGTTACTCAGTGTGGTTGGCGTCGGCCTGGCCTTGGCTCTGGCGCTGACCCTCCTGCTGCTGCCCGGAGCCTCGCCGGCGCCCGAGGCGCACGGGCCGGAAGCCGGTCTGGACACGCTGGTCACGGAGTTCACCTCGGCCCTGTCCGCGGACCAGGCCTACCGCCCGCCCATCGCCGCTGAACGGCGGACGGCCGCCACGGGCTTCACCGCGTTGCTCGATCGCCGGGACACCGGGGACTTGCGGAAACTCGGTTTCTCGGTCGAGGACCGCGTCGATCCGGCGACCGGACGGCCTTACACGATCGCGACTAGCGAACCCGGCACCAGACGAGCGTGGGGGATGTACGTGATCGACCGCTCGGCGCCGCCGTCGCTGGTCGTCGAGGTGCCGCACCCGGCGTTCGACTTGCGGACGGAGCTGTTCGGCGTGGACCTGTTCCGGCGGGTGCCCGGCGCGGTGCTGCTGGTCGCCGGGGCGCACCGGAAGGCCGACGACAGCCACGCCGACGTCGCCCACGAAGAGGACTCGGTGTTCCACGTCGTCGCGGCTTCGCTGGCCGCCCGCGGGCTGACTCAGGTGCAGCTGCACGGTTTTCACAACGAGAACCTGCCGTCGACGGACATCGTGCTGTCGTCGGGTGCCGCCACCGCCGGCGGTGCCGCCCACCGCGCCGCCGACCGGCTGACGGCGGCCGGCTTCGCCGTGTGCCGCGCCTGGGCCGACCGGTGCACGGGGCTGGAGGGCTCCACGAACGTCCAGGGCAAGGCCGCCGCCGAGGACGACACCGCGTTCCTGCACGTCGAGATGAGCCGCACCGTCCGAGATTCGCCGCAGCACCGGGAACAGGTCGTCGGCGCTCTCGTGGACGCCGATCTGGGCAAGCCGTGACCGTCGCCGATCACACGAGGTGGACGATGCTCGAGACGATGAGGTAGCTGCCGAACCCCGCCGCCACGATGATGATGATCGTGCGGCCGTGCTTGGCCAGCCAGGTGTTCACGGCGGTGACCCAGCGGACCGTCGTCTCCGGCCAGATGGCGTGGGCGAGGATCGGTATCTCGATCAGCAGCATGTAGATCACGGCGACGAGGACGATGCTCAGCACGGTCACCAGCAGGGTGCTGTGCGCCTTCGCGACGGCGTGCAGCGAAGCCAGGTACAGCGGTGCCGGCGTGTACATCAGCAGGCCGATGGTCAGCAATCCGATCACGCCGAGTTCGCGGCGCTTCTTCGCGGCCTTGGGCCCGCGTGGCGGCCGGAAGTAGATCAGCAGGGCGAAGGCCACCAGCAGAATCCCGATGGCCAGGTCGATCCAGGCCGGCACGGTGCGGTGGTGGGTGCTCTCGGCTCCGCTGCTCTGCAGGACGAACACCGAGAGGAAGCCGAAGCCGAGCGTGATGAGCGCGGCGCCGGCCAGGAAGATCAGCGCCCGTTTCCGGGGATGGGGGTTGACCAGCAGGAAGGCCATGAACAGCAAGGCGGGCGGGTAGATCGCCGCACCGAGCGCGGCGGGAACCGCTTCGGCCAACATCGCGCTCCGCCACCTCCTCCTGTCCTCGTGCAGTGCGACCGGATGGGTTCGTCAGTGCCCGCAGGTGGCCCCAAGAGGGGTGTCGGGTGCGCGGGGCGGCGGTCAGCCGCGCTCACGTGGTGCGATAGGGCTCTTCGTTGTGGGGGAATTCCTCTCCGTGACGACGGTGTGGCTCTTCCGCTCTCCGGGTCCGGCGAGCCGGGCCACCATTCACGGTCGCACCGGCGGGCGTCATCGGCGCGACTCCTGGTGGTGCCGGTGGGTGCGCCGGACGCACCCACCAGTGCCAGGCTCGACGTCGCGGATCGCCCAGGACATCACCCGGTACAGGTGACGTGTACGGGTCCAGGTCCGGCGGAGGCCGCGGCACTGCGAGGGCTCGCTGACCTGGGCTCCGTTCTTCGTGCCCGGTCCACTGGCCGAAGATCGCACGTACGCGGTGCGGCGCGGTTTGTCCACAATGGATCAAACCGGGGGCTCGCCGCCGATGCCGGGCCTACAGCGCGTCGGATCCGCGTTCGCCGGTGCGGACGCGGACGACGGTCTCCACGGGCGTGACCCAGATCTTGCCGTCGCCGATCTTGCCGGTGTGCGCGGTTTCGCGCACCGTCCGCAGCGCGGCCTCGACCTCCTCGTCGTCGAGGAGGATCTCCAGCCGGTACTTGGTGATGAAATCGATCTCGTACTCGGCGCCCCGGTAGATCTCGGTGTGGCCCTTCTGCCGGCCGTACCCGCGGACCTCGGTGACCGTCATGCCCGCGATGCCGAGTTCCTGCAGGGCAACCCGGACGTCGTCGAGCACGAACGGTTTGACGACGGCGGTCAGCAGCTTCATCGAGTCTCCTCGCGCGCCGGCCGGTGCGATCCCAGGACGCCGGAGGGCGCGCCCCGGCGTCCGGATTGGACTGCCAGCTCGTACGCGCCTTCGGCGTGCTCGGCCTCGTCGACACCGTCGATCTCAGCCTCGCGGTCGAGCCGGAATCCCATGAACTTGTGCATGACCCAGCCGATCAGGAAGGTCACGACCAGCGAGTAGCCTAGTACCGCGAACGTCCCGGCCGCCTGGCGCCACAGCTGGCCGAAGCCGCCGCCGTAGAACAGGCCGTCGACCCCCTGCGGATCCACGTCGACGGTCGCGAACAAGCCGATCAGCAGCGTGCCGACGAACCCGCCGAGGCCGTGCACCGCGACCACGTCCAGCGCGTCGTCGAACCCGAACCGGTACTTCAGGCCCACCGCGAACGAACACACCACGCCCGCCACCACGCCGATCGCGATCGCGCCGAGCGGTTCGACGTAGGCGCACCCGGGGGTGATCCCGACCAGCCCGGCCACCGCGCCGGACGCGGCGCCGAGGGTGGTCGGTTTCCCGTCGCGGAACTGCTCGACGAGCAGCCAGCCCAGCACCGCGGCCGCCCCGGCGACGGTGGTGTTCAGGAACGAAGTGGCGGCCAGGTTCTTCGCGGCCAGCGCGGAGCCGGCGTTGAAACCGAACCAGCCGAACCACAGCAGGCCGGCGCCGAACATCACGAACGGCAGGTTGTGCGGCCGGGCGGCCTGCTTCGGCCAGCCGTGCCGGCGGCCCAGCACGATCGCCAGCGCCAGCGCGGCGGCCCCCGAATTCACTTCGACGACGGTGCCGCCCGCGAAGTCCAGCACGTGCAGCTTGGTCGCGATCCACCCGTCGGGGGCGAACACCCAGTGCGCCACCGGCACGTACACCAGCGTGACCCACACGACGGAGAACACCGTCCAGGTCCAGAACTTCGCCCGCTCGGCGATCGCGCCGGCCAGCAGTGCCACCGTGATCACCGCGAACATCATCTGGAAGGCGACGAAGGCGAACAGCGGCACCTTGTTCCCCGCCGGCCCGACCGTCTGCTCCGCGACCCCGTGCAGACCGGCCAGCCGCAGATCGCCGAGCAGCCCGCCGAACCAATCGGTGCCGAACGCGAGCGCGTACCCGTAGATCACCCAGATGAGGCCGACGGTCGCGAGGCAGATGAACGTCATCGCCATCACGTTCAGCACGCTGCGCGCGCGGACCATCCCGCCGTAGAACAGCGCGAGGCCCGGCGTCATCAGCATCACCAGTGCCGCGCTGCCGAGCAACCACGCCGTGCTTCCGGTATCCACCACGCTCGGACTCTCCTCGTCTCACCTGCCAGCCGCAGGAAGCTAACCGGGTGGTGTTACAGGCGTGTTTCCGCCGTGAGTCCGCCACCTACCCGCAACCGGGCATAACGGGTGAACCGGAGTAATGGGACTGACGATCCGGCGTGGACTGTCCGGAAAGGACAGATCAGCGGACGTGCTCCGCCGCGCGGGGCCCGGTCTTTACCACGATCAGGTCTGCACCGCAGCTCAGCGGCTCATCGGTTCGGCTTCGCGGTTGCAGCAGGGAAATCCGTTGTCGCCGCCGCGGCGCTTCAGGCCCGGCCTCAGACCGGTGGTTCGCCCCGTCCGAGCAGTCCGCTCAGTTCGCCGGCGAGGGCGACCGAGGCCTCGATCTCGGCCTTGCGGATGGACACGCTCTCCACGAGGAAGCCGAACGGCGTGCCGAGCTTGCGGCAGAAGGCGGTCAGGTCCCGGGCGTTCGTCAGGCACTGCTCGTACGATTCGGCGAGCGTGTCGTCGGCGTGGAGCAGGGAGTTCTCCAGCCAGCGGGGGACGTGGACTCCGAGCCACTTGAGGAACTCGAGCGTCTTCACCGAGCCGCACACCGAGAGCGTGAACAGGACGGGCTTCGGTTCGAGCCGCCGCTCGCGGCAGGCGTAGAAGTAGTCGGAGACCATGCTCTTCGCCGCGTCGGCACTGTAGATCACCTGCGAAATGAAGTACGCGCAGCCCGCCTGCTGCTTGGTGATCAGCCGCAGGTGCTCGTCGCGGCGTTCGGTGATGGCGACGCCGCCGAGGACCAGGTCCGGGCGGACGTCCCGGCGCAGCGCCTGCGCCTCGGACAGGCGCGTCCGCACCGCTTTGCCCGTCGAGGACGCGCCGACGAAAACGGTGAGCACGCGGTCCGGGTCGGCCGTCCGCAGCCAGGTCCGCAATTCCGGCTCGGTGTACTTGCCGACGCACCGGTAGATGACCGCGGGACGGTTCCACTCGCCGAGGTACTCCGCGTGGTACGTCGCAGGATCGATCGTCGGCAGGTAGGGGAACGGCCGCTCCGCCGGATTGCGATCGCTCTCGTCGTCGATGTCGTACAGCGCCAGACCGTCCACGTCGAGGACGGCCAGCCGCGCCAAGGTGGCCGCGGTGATCTCCCGGATCCGCTCGGGCGTGGTGCTCAGGCGGGGCGGTGTGAGGCCGAACAGGAGAACACCGCTTTCGGCGTCGGTCACCAGCCTTCGGAGAGCAGTGCTGTCGCTGTGGTCCACCATGGCGCGGAAGTTAGCAGCTCATCCCCGGCCTGCGGCCGACGACCTGGCCGGACGTGGCCGGCGCCATCTCTTCCTGTCCGACCTGCAGCGGCGCAACGCCGGCGAAACGGGCGGCAACGCCGGCACCACGTGCGGGTGCGCACCGGTCGGCCTGGCTCGACCGGTGGCCCGGTGCAGCGCGGATGTGGACGCCTCGGGGGCGTTGACTCCTGCCACGATCCGCCGGCCGTCCACATCGGACGTGCCCGGTAGCCCTGGCACCGTGGTCAGGTTTCAGGGCGGCCGGCGAGGAAATCCAGCAGTGCGCCGTTGACCTCGTCGGGATGGGTCCAGCCGATGTTGTGCGGCCCGCCGTCGACGGCGACGAGCGTCAGGTCGGTGATCAATCCGGGCAGGCGCTTCGCGGTCGCCTCGTACGGCAGGATCCGGTCGCGGGTGCCGTGCACCACCAGGGTCGGCACGTCGATCTTGGGCAAGTCGGGGCGGAAGTCGGTCAGCCACGTGTCGACGCACGCGTAGCTGGCGTACGGGGATGCGCCGGCGGCCACGGCGAAAGCGGCCCGCCAGGCGGGTTTGCTGATCCGGCTTTCGGCCAGTTCGTCGACGTTGGAGAAGTCGTCGAGGAACTGCTCGAACCAGGCGTAGCGGTCGCGGACGACCATCTCCTTGATGCCGTCGAACACGGATCCGGCCACGCCCTCGGGGTTGTCCGGTGTCTTGAGCAGGAACGGCGGGATCGCCCCGAGCATGACCGCCTTCGCCACCCGGGCGGAGCCGTACCGGCTCAGGTAGCGGGTGACCTCGCCGGTGCCCATCGAGAACCCGCCGAGCACGATGCCGGTCAGTTCGAGGTGCTCGAGCAGGATGTCGAGGTCGGCGGCGAACGTGTCGTAGTCGTAGCCGGTGGTGGGCCGGCTGGACCGGCCGAACCCGCGCCGGTCGTAGGTGATGACGCGGTAGCCGGCCGCGAGCAGCGCCAGTTCCTGCCGCTCCCACGAGTTCCCGTCGAGGGGGTAGCCGTGGATCAGCACCACGGGCTGGCCGCTGCCGTGGTCGGAGTAGTGGATCCTGATGTCGGCAGTGTTCTCGGTGCCGACCGTGACGAACGGCATGGCTCTCCTCGCAGGCTGGCTTCCTCGCTCTCGCGCGGCAATTCTCGGACCGGCCCCGAGGCCTTCGTATCCGCCGGTGGACAGGCGGACCGGCCAGTCGCTAGGGCAGCACCTGGTCGAGCTGGCGGCGCGAGCTGATGCCGAGCTTGCTGAACACCTTGCGCAGGTGGTACTGCACGGTGCGGGCGCTGATGTAGAGCCGGGAGCCGATCTCCGGGTTCGACAGCCCGTCGCGGGCCAGCCGGGCGATCTGGTTCTCCTGGGCGGTCAGCCCGGTCGTGACCGGGACGGTCCGCTTGCGAGCGGTCTCGCCGGTCGCCGCCAGCTCCCGGCCGGCCCGCTCCGCGAACGCCGCCATCCCTATGGTCTCCAGCAGCTCGTGGGCTGTGCGCAGCTGCCGGCGAGCTTCCACGCGGCGGCGCTCCCGGCGCAGCCACTCGCCGTAGAGGAGGTGCGCCCGGGCCAGGTCGGTGCGCAGCCGGGTGCGGCCGAGCCGCGTGATCGATTCTCGGTAGAGGCGGTCGGCGTCCTCCCCGTGCGCCAGGAGCGCGCCCGCCCGCGCCGCCACGCCCAGCGCCCAGTCGGTCCCGGTGACGTCGGTGACCTCGGCGAGCCGGCGCTGCGCGTCGAGCGCCACGTCGTGCTCGCCGCTGCGTTCGGCCGCTTCGACGAGCTCGACGGTGGCCCAGTTCGCGATGCCGAGATCCCCTGGGTGGCCGGCCGCCTGCTCGGCCGCGGCCATCGCTTCCCGGTAGTGGCCGAGACCGTTGCGCAGCAGCGCGGTCGCCAGTTCGGCCGCGGAGATCCCGACGCCTTCCCCGCGCTGCTGCAGGTCGGTGGTGGCGGCTTCGATCAGGGGAAGCGCCTCGGCGGGACTGCCGCGCAACGCGGCCAGGGCCATCGCACCGTACGGCGCGATCCGGCTGCCCGTCGCCTCCGCGGCGGCCGCGACTTCGTCGACCATCGACGCGGCGGTGGTCAGCTCCCCGGCGAACAGCAGGACGTGGGCCCGCATGCTGAGGGCGAGCGGCAGCTCGCTGAGCGCGCCGGTCTCCCGCGCCAGGTCGACGTAGCGGCGCGAGAGCGCGTCCCAGCGCTCGTCGTCCCACAGCTGGAGGGCGGCGACGCACACCAGCCAGAGTGACGGCAGCTGTTCCTCGGCCGGGATCCCGGCGTCGAACGCGGCGACGGCGCGGCGCAGCGCCGGCAAGCACGCCTCGTACCCCCGCGTGAACAGGCCGGCCAGGCCGTCGAGGAGCAGGGCGCGCGCCGGGTGGCTGCGCACCGGCCGCGGCGCCGTCCGGGCCGCGCGGGCCACCGTCGCCGAATCCCCGGCGGGTTCGGCCAGTCGGCCCGCGAACATCGCGGCCGACAGCGCCTGCAGGTAGGTCGCGCCGGACAGGTCGGCGTCGATCGCCTCGAGCCGCGTGGCCGCCGTCACCAGCAGCGGCGACGCGTCCCGGCCGCGGTTGGTGGCGAACGCGAGCTGGGCTCGGAGCAGTTCGCAGTGAGCGTGCTGCAGTTCGTCGAGCGGTCCCGCCTCCGCGAGCGTGAGCAGGTCCACCGCGACGTCGAACGCGCCGGCCTTCGCCTCGGCCTGCGCGGCGGCCAGCGCCCGGCCGGCTCGCCGGACGGGATCGATGGTCAACGTCACCGCGCGCCACAGGAACGCGGCTTCCGCGGTCGCCCCGCCGCGCGTGCGGGCCCGGCCGGCGGAGCGCTCCAGCTCCGTGGCGACGTCCTCGTCCGGGCCGGCCGCGGCCTGCGCCCGGTGCCAGGCCCGGCGATCCGGATCGGACGCCTCGTCGGTCGCCGCCACCAGCGCGCGGTGGACTTCCCTCCGCTGCGGGCGCGAGCCCGACTGGTAGGCGACCGAGCGGACCAGGGGATGCCGGAACCGCACCCGGACGTCGAGCTCGGCCAGGTCGGCTTCGACCGCGGGGCCCGCCGCCTCCGGCGGAATGCCGAGGCACGCCGCCGCTCGCCACACCAGCGCCGGGTCGCCGGTCGGGTCGGCCGCCGCGAGCAGCAGCAGGAGGCGGGTCTCGGCCGGGAGCTTGCCCATCCGGTCGCGCAGGCGATCTTCGACGCCGCCCCAGGGCAGCACCACCGTGGGCAGCCCGTACCCGCCCGCCAGCTCCGCCGGCGTCAAGCCGCGCGGGATCTCCATCAGCGCCAGCGGGTTGCCCCGGGTCTCCGCCACGATCTGGTCCTGGACCCGGGTGTCCAGGGGCGCGGTCAGCACCGAGGCCAGGAGTGCCCGCGCGTCCGCGTCGGGCAGGCCGCCGACCACCAACTCCGGCAGCCCGCCGAGCTCCGGCCCGGGATCACGCACGCCGAAGACCATGCCGACCGACTCGGCGTCGAGGCGCCGGGCGACGAACGCCAGCACCTGCTTCGAGGCGCGGTCGAGCCACTGCTGGTCGTCGATCAGGCACAGCAGCGGCCGTTCCTCGGCCGCGTCGGACAGCAAGCCCAGCACCCCGAGGCCGATCAGGAACCGGTCCGGCGCGGGCCCCGAACTCAGCCCGAACGCCGTCAGCAACGCCTCCCGCTGCGGTACCGGCAGCCGCCCCGCCCGCCCCAGCATCGGCAGGCACAGCTGGTGCAGCCCGGCGAACGCCAGCTCCATCTCGGACTGAACACCCGCGGCCCGCGTGACGCGGCACCCGGTCGCCCGCTCGGCCAGCTGCTCCAGCAGCGCGGTCTTGCCGACACCCGGTTCGCCGCGGACCAGCAGCGTGCGGCTTTCCCCCGCCCGGAGAGCTCCGATGAGCTGGTCGAGTGCGGCACATTCGACGCGGCGGCCCGTGAACATCGGCCGACGTCAGTTCCGCCGCGCATCGACCCGTGGTGGCACGCTGCGACGGTATACCAGGCCTTGGTGACAGAACAGGCATCTCGACAACACCGGGCCGGTCGCTCCGGAACGTGCCTGCCAGGTCTCCGCGAGCGAATCCACCAGCGCCGTGACGGCCGGTCAGGCGGCTGCGCTTCCGGCGCAGATCACTCGAGCCGCGGGACGGCGTCGTTCACCGCGGGTTGTGGTTCGCCGCAACGGATTTCCGGCGCGGCACAGTCACCGCGACCGTCGTGCCCTCGCCCGGGGCGCTGGTGACCGCTAGGTGCCCGCCCATCGCCTCGATGAGCCCCTTCGCCAGCGGCAAGCCCAGCCCGATGCCTTGTTCGGTGTCGACGCCGAGCCGGTCGAACGGCGTGAACAGCCGCCGCAGGTGGTCGGGCGAGATGCCGCGGCCGTCGTCCGTGACGGTGACGACCGCCGCGCCGGGGGCGGTGCCCGTGGTGACCGTGACGGTCCCGCCCGGCCGGTTGTAGCGGACGGCGTTCCCGGCGAGGTTCAGCAGGACCTGCTTGAGCCGCCGCTCGTCACAGTGCGCGGTCGCCGGTTCGCCGTCGCGGACGAACCGCACGTTTTCGGCCTCGGCCAGCGGTTCCAGGAGGTGCACGACGTCGGTCACCACCGTCGCGACATCGAGGTCCGCCGGGTGCAGCGGCAGGGCGCGGGCTTCGATCCGGGCGACGTCGAGGATGTCGTCCACCATGGCCAGGATGTGCCCGGCGGCGGTGCTGATGTGGTCCAGCGCCGCCCGGCGGCGTTCCGGCGGCAGGTCGAGCGAGCCGAGCAGCTCGGTGAACCCGGTGACCGCCTGCAGCGGGGTGCGCAGTTCGTGACCGAGGGCCGCGACGAAGTCGGTTTTGGCCCGGCTGGCCTGCTCGGCGGCTTGGCGCGCGACGTCGGCTTCGCGGCGGGCTCGCCGTTCCCGTTCGGCGGCGCGCCGCTGGGTGACGTCCAGGACGTTGGCGATCATCCGCACCGGGACGCCGTCGGGTCCGGCCACCGGGGAGAGCGAGACGACCAGGTCGAGCGTGCGCCCGTCGGGGTGGTGAAGCTTCGCCTCGTACGGAGTCCGGGGTGGACCGGACGCGTTGAGCAGCTCGTCGAGGCGGACACCGGCCAGCTCGTACTCCGTCCGCCCCAGCAGGTCCCGCAGCGCGGCGTTGGTCCGCGTGACGGCGCTGTCCGGCTCGGTGATGGCCATGCCGACCACGTTGTCGTCGAACGCGCGGCGGAACCGCTCCTCGCTGTCGGCGAGCGCGCCGAAGAGCGCGTCGTGGTCGATGGCCACCGAGGCCAGGTGGGTGAGCCGGCCGACCAGCTCCCGCTCGCGAGGCGACGGCTGGTGGCTCCGCTCGTGGTAGACGGCGAAGGTGCCGACGACGCCGTCCCGGCCGCGGATCGGCGTCGACCAGCAGGACCGGAGCCCGTGCGCGCCCGCGAGCGCGCGGTAGCGGACCCAGCGCGGGTCGGTGGTCACGTCCTCGGCCACGACCGGCACGCCCAGGTAGGCCGCGGCGCCGCACGACCCGGCGTCGCGGCCGATGGAGAGCCCGTCGATGGAGGAGGAGTAGGCGGCCGGCAGCGACGGAGCCGCGCCGTGGCGCAGCGTCGCCGAGGCCACGTCGAGCAGCAGGATCGAGCAGTGGCACCCGGGCATGAGCCGCTCGAGCGTGGTCGCGACCTCGGTCAGCACCTCCGCCAGCGGTGCTCCGCCCGCGATCTGCTCCAGCACGCCGGACTGCGCCCGCAGCAGCGCTTCGGTGTCGGTGGTGGTGTCGCGGACGTCGGTCACGGCTCGAACCGGTAACCGACGCCGCGCACGGTCCGCACCACCTGGCCGCCGAGCTTCTGCCGCAGGCGGTGGACGTGCTCGGTGACGGTCGCTTCGCTCTGCCACTCCGCGGCGCTGGCCCAGACGTGGGCGAGCAGCTGGCCCCGGGTGAACACCTGGCGGGGGTGCCGGGCCAGGAAAGCCAGCAGGTCGAACTCCTTGGCGGTCATCGTGATCTCCCGGCCGTCGAGGACGACTTCCCGCGCGGCGTGGTCGATCCGCAGCCCGGCCGCCGCGACCGGCTCCACGGGGGAGACCCGGCGCAGCACCGAGCGCACCCGGGCGGCGAGTTCGCCGGGGGAGAAGGGTTTGACGAGGTAGTCGTCGGCACCGAGGTCGAGGCCGACGATCCGGTCGGTTTCCCCGCTGCGGCCGGACAACACGATGACGGGCAACGCCGTGTCTCCCTGGGCGCGCTCGCCGTCGCGGAGGCTGCGCAGCACGTCGAGGCCGCCGACACCGGGCAGGGCGAGGTCGAGGATGACGAGGTCCAGCTGCTCGCGCGCGATGGCCTCCAGCGCGCGGCGGCCGTCGGCCGCTTCGGTGACGCGGAACCCCTCCGCCTCCAGCTGCCAGCTGACCACGGTCCGGACGCGGGGATCGTCGTCGACGACCAGGACCAGCCGCCCGGGCAGTGTCGCGCTGGCCTTCATCGCAGGCCCCTTCACCGGCGTCGGCCGCCGCACCGCGGCCACCACCCATCGTGCCTCACCTGCGCTGCTCTGGCCAAGTGAGCGCCCATCACCCGGCCCGACGTCGTCTTCGGCCCGGACGGCAGCGGCACGGCTTCGACTGCCTCGCGCGAAGAGCCGCTCGGCGTTCAACCCCCGATGGCGCGGGTGCCCGCCGCCGGCCCGCCCGCCGACGCTGCGGTCCGGCGCGCAGTGCCGGCGTGGGGACTGCGCCACGCTGTGTGGCCGGTCCCGCCGCGCCTGAGCCCCCGATGGCGAGCGTCCGAGCGAACTCCCGTCACCGGCGAGCCCGCCCAGGTCGTCGACGACACTGCCGCGGCCGAGCCGGCGCCACGGCACGGAGGTCAGGCGGCGTTGACCTTCGGCATGATCTCCTGGGTCAGGCGCTTGAGGTCGTCGAGGGTCTTGGCCGTCGGCACGTCGCGGAACGGCGGCCACAATAGGGGCATCGTCAACCCGGCTTCCTTGTAGCGCTTGAGGATGTCCTCGATCTGCTGGGCGGAGCCCGCCAGCAGGTTCGTGGCCTTGCCGGCCGGGGTCTGGTCCATCTTCTCGTCGGTGATGACGAACCAGATCATGCTGCACATGTCGAAGCCCTCGGGGAAGCCGCGGCCGAGCTCGCCCAGCTCGCGCTCCATCTCGCCCTTCCAGCGCTTGATGTCCTCGGGGGAGTCCTGGATGCCGATCCAGCCTTGCAGGCCGTACTTCGCGATGCGCTTGGCCGAGCGCTTCGGATCCTTGAGCCCGGAGAAGTAGAGGGGCAGGGGCTGCTGGATCGGCTTGTGGCCGAAGCCCGACAACGGGAAGTCGGCGAATTCGCCGTGGTACTCGAACAGCTCGTGGGACCAGATGCCCTGCATGATCTCGATCGTCTCGCGCACGTGGGCGTGCCGGCGCGCGAACAGGTGCGGAACGCTGGCGGCGGCGAACTCCTCGGGCATCCAGCCGGAGCCGACGCCGACGTTGAGCCGGCCGCCGGAAAGGTGGTCCTGGGTGGCGAGTTCGGCGGCGAGCACGCCGGGGGAGCGGTACGGGGTGTCGATGATGCTCATCCCGATCCGGACCTTCGTGGTCTTGGCGGCGAGCCACGGGATCAGCGTCATGCCCTGGAACCACTTGCCCCGCGAGATGACCGGCAGGGCCTTGGGCAGATCGGTCATCATGCCGAACGGGTACTGCAGTTCCGCGTGGTCGGAGGTTTCCGGGACGACGATCCGGTCGAGCGTCCAGACGGAATCGAAGTCGAGGTCCTCGGCGAGGGCCGTGAGGTCTTCGAGTTCCTTGACGGTCACCTCGTCGCGGAAGTTGGGCAGGTAGAGAGCGAGCTTCATGAGTCCGGCCTCCTCGAGACGTCATCGTCACCCGGAGCCTGCGCCGGTCACCTCAACCGGGTCACACGCGAATCTCAACTCCCCATCAACAACGCTGACGAGGACCGTGAGCGGTCTCTATGTTTCTCCCATGGCCGAGACGCTCTGGAGCCCCACGGCGGACCGCATCGAAAACTCCGCGTTGCGCGCGTACCTGAACTGGCTGGAGAAGCGTGAGGGGCGGCCGTTCCCCGACCACGACGCGTTCTGGGCCTGGTCGGTCGAGGACCTGGACCGGTTCTGGATCTCCGTGGCCGGCTACTACGACGTCGGCTTCACCACGCCGTGGACGCGGGTGCGCACCGCCGACCCCATGCCGCACACCCGCTGGTTCCCCGGCGCGCGGCTGAACTGGGCGCAGCACGCGCTGCGCCACGGAGCCGACGAAGCCACCGCGCTCGTGTGCGTCCGGGAGGGCGGCCTGCCCGCGCGCGAGATCACCTTCGGCGCCCTGCGCCGGTCGGTGGCGGCCGCGGCCGGCTGGCTGCGCCGGGCGGGCGTGCGCCCCGGCGACCGGGTCGCCGCCTACCTGCCCAACACCGAGCACGCGGTGATCGCTTGCCTCGCAACCGCCGCGGTCGGCGCTGTGTGGGCGTGCTGTTCCCCGGACTTCGGCGCCGACGGCACCATCGGGCGCCTCGCGCAGCTGGAGCCCACCGTGCTCATCGCGACGGACGGCTACCACTGGAACGGCAAGGAGATCGACCGCGGCGACGTCGTCGCGCGGCTGCGCGAGGAGCTTCCGACCGTGCGGCACTTCGTCCACGTGCCGTACGTGTTCGATCGGCGGCACCCCGAAGGCTCCACGCCGTGGAATGAACTTCTGGCCCACCACGAACCGCTGGTGTTCGAGCAGGTCGAATTCTCCCATCCGCTGTGGGTGCTGTTCACCTCCGGCACCACCGGCCTGCCCAAGGGTCTGGTCCACGGCCACGGCGGGATCACGCTGCAAGGGCTGATGTGGTCCGGGCTGTACTGCGGACTGCGGGCCGGGGAGCGGATGTTCACCTACACCTCGACCGGCTGGGCGCTGTGGAACATGCAGCTGGGCGCGCTCACCCAGGGCGCGGCGATCACCCTCTACGAGGGCGCCCCCAACCACCCGCCGAGCGCGGTCTGGGAGGTCGCGGCCCGGACCCGCGCGGACGTCATGCTGCTCGGCGCCGCGGTGATCACGGCCACCGCGAAAGCCGGGGTCTCGCCTCGGCAGCAGCACGACCTGAGCCGGCTGCGGCACGTGCTGGTCAGCGGTTCGGCGCTGCCGTCCGCGGACTACCACTGGGTCACCGACCACGTGAGCCCGGACCTGCGGATCGACTCGACCAGCGGTGGTACGGACGTCTCCGGCTCGTTCGTCGGTGCCAGCGAGTACGCCCCGGTCCAGGTCGGCCGCATCGGCGGCCGGCTCGCCGGCGTCGACTGCGCGGCCTGGGACGAGCACGGCGAGCCGGTGATCGACTCCGTCGGGGACCTCGTGATCACCCAGCCGATGCCGTCGATGCCGGTGTACCTGTGGAACGACCCCGGCGCCGTCAGGTACACCGAGTCCTACTTCGACACCTGGCCCGGGGTGTGGCGCCACGGCGACTGGGTGACGATGCACTCCGACGGCAGCGTCTCCATCCACGGCCGGTCGGACTCGACGCTCAACCGCCAGGGCGTGCGGCTGGGCAGCGGCGACTTCTACGACGTGCTGGAGGCCATGCCGGAGATCACCGAGACCCTGGTGATCGGGATCGACTTGCCCGACAACGCGTACTGGCTGGGGCTGTTCGTGGTTCCGGCGCCCGGACAGGAACTCGACGACGCGCTCAAGGAAAAGATCGTCACCACGCTGCGGACGCGCCTGACCCCTCGGCACGTCCCGGACGAGATCGTCGAGGCGCCCGCCGTGCCGCACACCTTGAGCGGCAAGCGGCTCGAGGTCCCGATCAAGAAACTCCTGGCGGGCAAAGAGCTTGCGAAGGCCGCGAACCTCGCCTCCGTCGACGATCCGGACGCGCTGCGCTGGTACGCGCGGTTCGCCACGGACCGGTTCACCTCGGCCCGCTGAAGGGAGCGCGCATGCGGTTGGGCGCGACACTCGCTTACCTGACGCCGGGGCCGCCGATCGCGATCGCCGAGTGGGCGAAACGCTTGGCGGGCGAAGGTTTCGAAAGCTTGTGGACACCCCAGGTGATCGGGCGCGGTTTCCTGGTCCCGGACCCGTTCGTCACCTTGGCGGTCGCGGCGACCGCCACCGAGGGTGTGGAAGTCGGCACGGCCACCGTGCAGGTGCCGCTGCACCACCCCGCCGACCTCGCGCACCGGATCCTGTCGCTCAGGTCCGTGTGCGGCGACCGCTTGACCCTCGGCGTCAGCCCCGGGTCGACCGACGTCGACTACGCCGTCTTCGACCGGGACTACGCCGCGCGCTTCCGCACCTTCGACGAGAACCTGCCGCGGGTGCGGCGCCTGCTCGACCACGGGCGGGACGAGCGCGCCGACCTCGCTCCCGCGCCACCCGCCGCCGGCCGGCCGCCGCTTCTCCTCGGCTCCTGGGGTGCCAACGTCGAGCGGGCCGCGCGGGAGTTCGACGGCTGGCTGGCGTCGGCCTACCGCCGCACCCCCGAACAGATCATCGCCGCCCACCAACGGTTCCGGGCCGCCGGTGGGCGGCGGGCGATCGTGTGCGCCATCCCGTTGTCCGGAAAGGACGACCTCGGACCCACCGGCGAGGTGCTGCAGCGCTACGCGGAAGCCGGTTTCGACGACGCGGTCGTGCTGATCGGACCCGGCGGGCCCGGTCCCGGGCAGGTCAGGGCGCTGCTTCCGTGAGAGCTAGGCGAACAGTTTGCGCAGGCCTTCGATGCCGCTGCCGTAGACGCCTTGGGCGAAGGTCTGGGTGAGTTCTTCTTCTTGGTCGGCGTTGGCGTCGTATTCGGCCCACCATTCGACGAAGGATTGGTCG